>CAIQIV010000109.1 GCA_903871905.1 uncultured Chloroflexota bacterium
GCATGGATTTCCCCCTGGCGCAGCTCAAAATCGACGCCTTCATTGGCGATAATCCCCGGAAAGCATTTGGTGATCCCAACCATTTGGAGGACTGTGGTCATATGCATCCTGTTCGTTTACCGATCGTCGTACACTTGATATTATGATTATATGATAGTCATAACGTCAGACGTTTGACGTGTATACTTTATCACAAGCTGATTTGAAAGGGTATCCTGACAAATGTCATGAGCAGGGGCGACAAATGTCATGTTTCAACTGGCGGGCATTGTCGCCGGGGCTGTCGGGTAGTATGCTATAATCCATAGGTATGATTATCAGATATTTGGGAGAAATGCGATGCCGCTCAAAGAATTTCACAAATCATCCATGCCTGAAGAAATCGTCAAGGAAATTCTATTGATGATCCAGAATGGTGAGCTGCGTCCCGGCGATATCTTCCCCAGTGAGCAAGAATTGATGCGGCGTACCAACGTCAGCCGCTCGTCTGTGCGCGAGGCGATGCGGGCCTTGAGTATGATGAAGGTGATCGATGTCCACCCCGGACGCCGGACGACGATTACCTCGCTGGACCCCGATATCCTGGTGGAACATCTGGATTTTGTCCTCACCCTGGAGGATTCAAACCTGCGCTATCTGTTTGAGGTGCGTAAGCTGATCGAGGTCTCCAGCGCCAGGATGGCGGCAGAGCGCATCCTGCCAGTAGAGTGCGAAAAATTACAGGCCACCCTGGCTGAAGATGCCTTCAACGATGAGGATGTCATGCTGCACCGGCAGGTGGTTGAGGCGACGAAGAACCCGATCCTCATCCGGATTTATGCGACCATCGAGCGCCTCAGCCAGACCAGCCGTGACCGCACCGGCAAGATGCCCGGCGTGCGTGAGCAGTCCCAGAAAGACCATGCTCAGATCGTCAAAGCCGTCGTCTCGCGTGACCCAAAGGCCGCCGAAAAAGCAATGTTAAAACACCTGACCTTTATTGAGAACAACCTGATGGAAGATATTTCCTCTTCTGCTATGGCCGAGGCTGAACTGCGCTCAAAAATGGACCAGGCCTGATCGGGCATCCAGACTGAAATTGTCTTTGAAAGAAAAGTAAAGCTCAATCTTTCCTCATCCACTGGCTGTCGTCGGGCGCCGTTTCGGTGCTTACCGGTGGCTCAACGGCTGGGGGCTCGGCAGCCGCAGGTTCAACCAGCGGGACGGACGGGGAATCCGCTGCAGCAGGCAGCGCTGCGGCAGCAGCATGCCCTCCCGGACGAGTATAGCCCTCCCCAGGGTTCATAAATACCTGGTAGCCTTCCATCAGCAGGGCAAACTGCACCACCATCGCCCAAACGATAAATAATGTCAGCACGGCTGCAGAGGCGTTCATGATCACCCCCAGGTTCTGGTTGATGGTATCCAGCCGGCTGCGCAGGTTTGTGATCAGCACCTGGTATTCCTGCGCTACCTTCCTGGCTTCGGTGACGCTGGTCTGCATCTGTGCCAGGCTCTCTGCCATGCCGCTGACCTGATCGTGGATATCTTCGATGGTGCGGGTGGTATTGGACAGCCCGGTCTGCATCTTTTCCAATGCCTGGGGCACATCGTTCATGCTGGTTGACAGGTTTTCCAGCCCCTTGCTCAGCGGCGTCTCGGGATTGTAATCCACCGCGTCGCCAATCAGCGGCAGGTTGGAGATAGTGCCCATGATCCCGTCAATCAGCTTTGCTGACTGCGATGCGGCGCTCACCGAGGCCTGGGCGCTGCTGATCGCCCCCGGCAGCACCTTTCCGGTCAGGCCAGCCAGTGCCTCGAACACGGGGGTGGTTGAGCTGATGGCTTTGGCTGTAGTTTGGATTGTGCCTTGCATGCTCACCAGGCTGGTTTCAGCCGTGCTGAGCGCTTGCTCTGCCAGCTTTAATCCGTCATACGTGGTGTCCAGGGTGGTGATGGTAAAATCCAGCCCATTTTTGACGCTTTGTTCCACAGCCGGCTTGTAACGCCAGATGCTGACCGCGCCAAACAGGCAGACCAGGATGCCAATGGCCATGGCTGTCATCAGGGATACTGCAAGGATGCGCCGGAAAATTTTCATTGTGTGTTTTTTCCCTTTCGCTGGGCGGGTAGAATACTTTACTTTCCCTTACCGCACCTCCTCAGTATAATGGGGGGAATCTGGTTTGTAAAGGAACAACCCTGGAATGGAAAAAATCTCATGCATATCCTGGTGACAAACGATGATGGAGTCAATGCGCCCGGTCTGCTGGCCCTGGTGCAGGAAATGCGCCTGCTGGGAGAGGTCAGCGTACTCGCCCCAGACCGCAACTGGTCAGCCTCCGGGCACGTCAAGACCCTGGACCGACCGCTGCGCGCCCGCCCGGTGAAATTATCCGACGGCTCCCCGGCCCTGGCTTCGGACGGTGCTCCCTCCGACTGCGTGGCGCTGGCTTTGCTCGGTGTCTTGCCGGAGC
>CAIQIV010000110.1 GCA_903871905.1 uncultured Chloroflexota bacterium
CAGCCCGGGCGGGCGCCCGCTCCTGATGGCGCGCAAGCCCGCGCCGATCCAGATCAATTACCTGGGATACCCCGACACGTCCGGCCTGCCCGCGATGGATTACCGCATCACCGACGCCCACGCTGATCCGCAGGGCGCGGAGAAGTTCTACACCGAGCGGCTGATCCGCATGCCCAACTCGTTCCTGTGCTACCGTCCGCCGGCGGATCATTTGTTGATCGCACAGGTGATGGTTGACCCGCAGGGACAGGAACCTGACAGCGAATGGATTGCCGTGGTGAATCCCCTGGATCTGACCATCGGCCTGTCTGGCTACAAGATAGGTGATGAGGAAACGCTGGGCGGGCGCGAAGGGATGTACCTTTTTCCGGACGCCGCGTCAATTTCTCCGCACCAGGTGCTGGTGGTCGCTAACAAAGCTGCCATCTTTTACCAGGTGTATGGCCTCAAGCCTGACTACGAGCTGCATGAAAGCGACCCCCTCATCCCTAACCTGCAAGAACACGCGGCCTGGGCAGGCGGCAGTATGGAACTGGTTAATTCGGGAGATGAAGTGCTGATCATGGATGTGCATGACCATTGGGTCGATGAGGTATCCTGGGGAACATCGGTGTTCGCCTTCGATCCCTCGGTTCATCCCGTTCCCCAGGGGCATTCCCTGGTGCGGCGTTCCTACACCGAGGACAGCGACAGCGCGGCAGACTGGCTCGACCAGCCAAACCCCCAGCCGTACGGCTCCCCGCCGGCCCTGACCCCCACACCCACCCCATCCCATACCCCTTCTCCGCACCCATCGGCCACCCCCAGCAAAACCAGGACACCAACCCGGACCCCCAGATTCACCAACTCACCCTCCGCCACCCTGACCGCAAGCACAACACCAACCAGCACTCCGGATACAAACACGCCCACCTTGACCTCCACTGCCGCTGACTCATCCACACTTACTTTCACCCCTATCTTCACCCCCACTTTTACTTCCACCTTCACACCGGCTGTCTCATCCACTCCCACGCTTACCCCCACCACGCCGGCTGTCAGCGCGCCGCTGATCAGCGAGCTGCTGGTGAACGCCGCAGGCGAAGAGCCAGAAGGGGAGTGGATCGAGCTGTACAATCCCCTTTCACAAACACTTGACCTCTCAGACTACTGCATTGGCGATGCCGAATCCCCAAACGACTCCGAAGCAATGTACCGTTTCCCGCAAAGCACTACCCTGGGAGCGGGTCAGATCCTGCTCATCGCCGTCCATGCAGACAATTTTTCGGCCAATTATGGCTTCACCCCAACCTTTGAACTGCAGGACACGCTGCCCTCGGTCCCACAGCTGGTCCTTGACAACAGCCTGGGGGTAGGCTTATTCGGTTTAAACAATGTTGGGGACGAGGTCCTGCTCCTGGACGGGCAGCTCAATCTCGTGGATGCTGTTTCCTGGGGAGGCTCAACCTGGGCATTCAACCCCTCTGTCCCATTGGCAGCCGAGGGCCACACCCTGGAACGCCATCCAGCCAACCGGGATACGGATACTGCCGCAGATTGGATCGATCAAAGCCAGCCAG
>CAIQIV010000111.1 GCA_903871905.1 uncultured Chloroflexota bacterium
ACAACAGGCAGATACCCTTCAGATGATCGATAAAAAACCGAACATGCTTGAAGTATTCTCATCTCATCCCTGATATTCTTTATAGATAATTCAATATCAAATCGGTTTTTCAGTGCTTCAACAATATCTTCTTCTACAAAAGGCTTTTCGTTTTCAGCGAATACCTTTCCGATCAACATTTGAAGGGGTGACAAATTCTTGATGAATATTTCAGCAACATCATCCATAAACCCTTCAGTTGCCAATTTGTCTAGATTCTTAGCGGTCAATATATTGGCGTTTTGCCCAACTCGAGTACTGAAAATACTTTGACAAAGCGATTGTGTGTAGTAGGGATGTCCAGATGTCAATTCATAAAATTGTCTCACGATTTCATCAGAGTCAAACTCAAGCCCAACCCATTTTAGAGGCTGGATAATCATATCTTTTAGCTCACCTTCTTGCAGGCAACCTAACGAAAAATGGTTTTTACCTATCCAGTTTGCGAAGGGGTTATTGCTAGGCTCATCATACATTGCACTAATCAACCACTTGAAACCTGCGAAAACATATTTTACGGCTCCAGGATAAGTGTGCTGTAATTGGCGCAAACGACCAAAGAGCTTGTAATGATCTGGAGAACACAATATATCATCAAGTTCATCCAGCGCAAGTAATACCGTCTTATTTGTTAATTTGTGAATACCAAGGATTGTATTTGCCATTCGAGTATAGATACTACCCGTATCTTTTGCGAGTTTGAAACCCTTGAACTGAATGATCTCTAATAGCAATCCGGCTGCATCCTCAGGGCTTTCAGCAGACTGGAGTGACACATAGAAAGGCTGATAAACATCTTGATGCGCCTCACGTTCACACCAGTTACAAATATCTTTTAAGAACCATGTTTTTCCTATTTTTCTTCCCCCGTAAACCACATGATTGCTGTCTTGACTTAGAAGAATCCGGTCTCTCTCTTGCGATCTTCCAACAAAAATGGCCCGATCATACTGTGAGCCTGCTTCAAATGGCCTTAGCCATTGAATGGGGAAAATTTCCCGCAAATTTCGACCAATTACTATAGCATCCTCCTTATTGCCATAACTGATAATATTTCGCATTATCTGATTCTGGCGTAAAACCGCAATGTTATGAGCCTTATATTGGCTATAATCAGTATGGGGATCTTTTTCGTCTAGCAATAAAATAATCCGGATACTGTTCTTATTGTATTTAACTACCTCAGGCTCTTGATCGAGTATATTTTTTAGTGCATCTTCATTTTGAAGAATAACCAGTACGAACTGATTGGCCTCGCGAAATGGCCTGAGAGGACTGGTGTTCAGGTTGAGCAATGGTTGAACAATGTAAGGGGGATTCTTCGAACTATAATCAAAATTAATTTGTGGCTGCAATCTGCATGAACGCACCACCGACTTAGCAAACGAATTCAAAAAACCAATATCATCGTTTGACCACCCTTGGGCGCGTTTGAACAGGTTTAGAGCTTCTCGCCAATCCTTCGCGATAGAAGCTAATTGCTCCCAAATTTCCGGGGAACGAGCAATTCTAGAGATCGCCATATTACGAGATTGAATATTTTCATCAATATCAGCTAAAGAAACCATGGTGGCGATGTCAAGGAACTCATCTCTTGCCGTTTCCTTGGTCGCACGAGGAGATTTTATAAACTCATCGAGACGTGACAATAACGGTGAATCGGCATCAGCCAACCTGATATTTACGGCTTGTAAGCCCCGATAATCTTGACGCACATCGAATGAAATTTTGGTTCTTCTCCATTCCGGTTCAATAGCGAAAACACTTAACATTTCATAGAGCTTACTGCTGTCTCCCCCATCAATAAACGTATAATGAAACCAGATCTGCCGGTTAGGAAAATCAGGAGCTTCTATAAACCCAAATCCACGATCAATCACATATTTGACAATATACCCTTCATAACGATCCATAAAACTGACCTCCACAATTTATTTCTAGCAAACCATGTTGGCTTCACGACCCCATAAGATGACTATTTATTCGCCTCCTACTTTGGTCAATTGCTGACAATATACTAATCCATCGATGTTTACAATGACCAGGATAGCAGCCTGCCCCAACAGTTCATCGTCTTCCACTAGCAGGGATACAAGTCCTTTTTCATCCACTACTTTCAGTGTTGCCATTGATGAAGTATTATCTGCAGCTTTACTGCGCAGGTCAACATATAGTGAACCGAATGAATCCCCACCTAATTCCACCGTGCAGCGCAATCCCTTCCAGCTCACTTTCTGAATGCTGACAACCGGTGCAGTGGCGCTTTGCGGGCGAGTGACGGTAATCAGCGGAATAATGCATTCCTGCGGGCTCAGCCCGCCGTGCTCGTATTCTTTCCCGGACTCGTAACAACTGATCCCGGCCGGCACCGCAATCCGCACCTGCGGGTCCCAAGCCCAGGGCACCGTCTGCTGGTCGGTATGAGCGAGCGGTTTCAGCCGGGCGCAGCGGCCCTTGCGCTGCTCGGTCAGGTGCAGCGGCAGCGCATCCTTGGGCAGCTCGTCCACCGGCAGCCCATCCGGCAGGAACAGCCAGCCGTGGTCGGTGACAACCAGCACCTGCTCCCAGCCATGCTCCAGCAAAGCCGCCACGCGCTGCGTGATGCGCTGCAGTTCGCCCGCCAGGTGGTGCGCCAGTTTCCAGCCGTGCTGGTGGCCATAGGCATCGGTGGCGCCCAGTTCGGTCCAGGCCCGCCCCTGCGGATTGCCCAGGTCGTCCTCGCCAAGCACCTGGTAACCGGCCTCGCCCAGCAGTTTGCGGAAGCGTTCCTGCGTCAGGGCTGCCCCGCTGCCGCTCACAAAGGGCGTCAGCCCCGGAGCATTTTGACCGGTCAACGTCGCGACGACCGGCGAAACAGCCGGCTTGGCGGTTGGTGTGATGGGCGGAAGCGCGGTGAGGCGTGTGCTGACAGCGCAGTCAAAGCCGCGCCGTTCGAGCAAACCCGCCAGCTCCCACCCAGCATCCATGCGCAGCGCATCTGAAAACAGGATGCAGCCGCCCTTGCCAGCCGTGATTCCGGCTGGTGGGTGCGGCGCAGCCGCCGGGGTTCCGAAGCCTTCCAGGGCTGCCGCCGTCTGGAAGGCCATCGCTGCCTGCTCCAGCCACGGTTTGTACAGCGCCCGGACAGCCTTCTTGACTGCCGCCACATCTTCGGCCTTCTCGACGCTGCGCAGCGCCCGCAGTACCGCCGCGTCTGCTTTCCAGCCTTCCTGTGCATAAGCATTACGAATTTCTTCTAACTTCCCGCCGACGAGCGGCGCCTGGGTGCTGTGAGCCAGGCTGTCCAGGTGCTCCAAAGCCCCGGCCAGCGGGGCCAGGTTCAACTGCTTCCAGACCCATTTGCGCCGCGGACCGTGCTGCGTCTCCAGCAGCACGATCTCGCTGCGGGCCTGGACGGCATCCAGGTTGGCCAGTAAATTCAGCGCCTGGCGGAGCTGTTTTTCAGCTTCCTCATTATCCTGCGGCCAGGCGTCGTTTTTGCCCTCGAATAAGCTCAACTGGGTTGGCCGGGCCTTGCGCAGCCACTCCGGCAGGTTGGGGTAAGATACCGGCGCTTCCAGATAGCGCTCCCAGACCATGGCCCACGCCCCTTTACGGGCGCCCAAAAGCCCGGCGGCGGTCAATGGCCCGTCCTTCTCGGGATGAAATCCATACTTCTGGCGGCACAGGTTGCAGAACGCCTGCCACTCCTGCGAGCTGATTCGTTTGGGATAGCTGGCGGGGTCATTCAGCCAGAGCAGCAGCCGGCGGATTTCGTCTGGGTTGAGCAGCGCATCGAAGAACGGCGCCCGCAGCGGCGCCGCCTGGCGCAGGTGGGCAAGCGGTTCATCTGCCAGGCGCAGCAAAGCCCGCAGCAGCGCCTCGCGGGTGGCCGGGTCGGCGCCCAGCTCGATACCCAGGCCATCGTCTTTCGACTGCAAAAAGGCCGCCACCGTCCAATCGCGCCCGTTCTTCTGCGTCCACAGCACCCCACGGTACTGCAGCTCCGCCAGCGGCTGCAGCGCCGGCGGGCACTCCTCCACCGCCCGGATTTCCTGGCGGCTGATCCCCGGCAGGTAGATGACCGGCGTGGCTTCCGGCGGCAGAGCCTCCCCCGCCAGCGTCCCGGCCAGCATGCAGCGGATCCAATAGGCCGGCCCGCTGCGCTTTTGCAGGTCGTAAGGCCCCAGGGTCAGCAGCGGCAGCCGCTCGCGCAGTGCTGGCAGCAGCGGCTCCCACTGGCGGTCTTTATCGGGCCAGAGCACACAGGCTGGCGGGCACTGGTCGTTTTTATTGTAGTTGCCAAGGATACCTATGTTTTGGACCAGAAAGTCCAGTAAAAATGCGTTCATGGTGTCATCGATATCATTTCATGCCAATACAAGTTATTTATCATTTTTCATCGGAAAATGATGACTCAAATGCGGATCTATTTCGAGCATTGATCTCGTCATCCACTGTCAGGTAAATGACTGCTGCCAAGTCATTTTCGGCCGATGCTTTGCCTTCCGAGGTTACAACAGCCATTTTTGCCATTTGGTCACGCAGTTTGATCAAATATTCACGCTCGATTGACAGACTGTCCTGGGCATCGGTTCTGTAGTTCTGAATAAATTTCTTACAAGCAACATCTACAGCATCATAATGGATTTGGGTCTCTGTGTAGGGGCGAACATCTTTTCCAGTGATGATGAACGTATATGCAGCTTCAAAGAAGCTGGGGGGGGCTGTAGATGGAAGGGTAAGATAGAATCGTTGGGATTGATCTCCGTTACCGGATAACTCAAGTAGATAACATTCGCCTCTTTCAATTGCATCTCGGAGTCCCGAAATATGGATCAAGCCATATGCAAGGCAGCGAGTAAATAAACCCAGCCGATCAAGATCTTCTAAAAGACTGACCACTTCGGGTCTAAGAATGCGCCCTCTCTGATGCAGCTGGCTGGCCAGGCGTTGTTCATACCGAACCGCGTTTATTTCTGACGGAAAAACATGCAATTGTCCGGGGCTGGATAAGCTATCGGGTCTTTCTCCAGCATGTTTTTCGATGTATTTTGAATATTCTGACAAACCCTCTTGATAGGTTCTGACTTCTTCTATAGGGATCAGGTCGGTCGTTCTGACGTAGCGTATTTTGAAGCGATCCTCCGACTGAATTATTCGCGATGTTGCCGGCCGAATGTTGATCTCAAGGGCTCTGGCAAGACTCTCGATATATTGACTTTCTTCGGGACTTTCTGTTGTTGGAATATGGAAATAAGTGGTAAGTACCCCTGTTTTCTCCTTACTGATTTGTAATAAGGGACCACTTTCTAATAATAGCTCCTGGGCTAATTTTTCGGGTGAAGGGTATACAAACATCAGGCATTTCAAGACGGATTCCTGCTGAAAGATGTCTGTAAAAATCTGGCGAGCGGAGGACAAAATGACTTCCAGGTCTTTATAATCCCGATCATGAATTCTCAGCCGATTACCGCTGATCGACGGTTGTAACTCATACTTTACGCGTTTGTCTACCTGAAGTCGTTCAAAAAACCAGGACCATTGTTCCACCAATGCGTTGATTTTATCGGGAGCCTTTCTGGCATAGCGATCATATAATATTGCTTCGTACTTTTCATCCAAAAGAATCTTGCGTGACCGTACATTCGTTTCCCCACGCAGCGTTTCATCCAATTGGCGACGAATGCTCAGTAATTTCCTATAAACCGAGTGGGGATCGAGCGCCAGTTTTTTTGTCCAGGTTTGCATTTCATTACGGAATTCATATAGGATTTCCAACATGCTCTCTGTACACATCTTGACCGTATTAATAATAATATCCAGGCGCCATATATCAACCAGGCGTTGTTCAGCTTTCAGATAATCTCGCTGGCGCCTCGTGTCTGGCCAGTTGAATAACCTGCTTGGATGCTCCTCAAGCATCGTGCGAGCTTGAACTGCGGCTTGTTCGGCGTCTTGATGTTCCCCGTATTGAACGCGTGAAGCAAGCACACCTTCCAGCACTTTCAGATAGGTCGAGACAGCATCATCCAAACCGGCCAGATAATCATTCAAATAACCCAGTTTTCCCGGATGCTTTAATCTTGCAGGGCTGTCGAAATCATCCACGCTATTCAGGATATTCTGACATGTACTATGTACCAGAAAGCTAAACTTATCCGTTAGCTGACTGGCATAAAGGTCCAACCAGTGCTGAAAACTGCCTCTTACGCCTCTATTTCTTGGGTACCCCGTTCCAAAATGATCCCTTTTGTATTCTTCAACTTGACGGATAATCCGTCGAACACCCATCTCTGGGGGTTCAGAACGATCGGAAACTGAAACAGCCTTGACCAAATTGGTCTCAAATTCCTGTCCAGATCGACGGCGTAATTCTGCCGTCTGTGAATTTTCATCTAGAGGCTCAATAAGCCTTATCCATTCTTTTTCGGGTCGAGCAGCCAATTCTCCGATAGATATAGAATCACGCCTGACAATAATATAATGCATATCAGAAAGCAATAAGAACCCAACGGACGCTGGATTTTGCAACCAACGCATGGCGCGATCTCGACCACGCTGTGAACGGTCTCCGGATGTGGAATAAGGTGAAAGATGGATCGGAGCACCATCTGGCTCGCGTTGATCGGGCGCCAACAGAATATCAAGAGCTTCTAAAGCTAGCCGGGTCGATAGGCTTTCAATGATTTGGCTGACCGGCAGTATAAGCGAGTATGTACCAACTGAAGATACAGAAACAGTATTTCTCGAAGATGGGGGCCGCTCCTTTTGGGCTTGCAAATTCGCATTTTGAAATGCGTAACCATCCTCGCTTTGATTAGCTGGTTTATCGATGAAGGCAGTGACCGCATCCGCAACAACAGGGGCCAATCCAATTTCTGGATGCATCCGATCCACTGGGTGAACCTGGCTGCGTCCATCGAACAGATATATATAATCGAGCAGTGGGCGATGGATTTGGCCACGCGAGCGGGTAATGGATTGCCCAAAGGCTTTTGGGTACTGGATTTGGGATTCGGGAGCAACCATAAACCTGCTGATCTCCCGCAGCGCTGCTGCAGAACGTGCATTCATCAATTCCTGTGAGCCTGCTTTTACACCGGCAAACGCTGCCGGCAGGACCAGGTATCCACGCAGTAAAGTAGACAGGCCACGTTCCTGCTGCGCCATCCGTTGCACAAGCGTGACAATATCGATGAACATCCCCGCGCCGGTTCCACCCGCTAAGGATGCAATAATGTGAACATCCAGATTCCTCAAATTGGGAGCCTGATGAAGGATGTTCGAAAATTGCCTGCCAATGACCATCATGATACCTGAAGAGCCAGACCTTCCAATGTCATAAAAAACGGCCACCCGACCGAACTGCCGAGTTTGACTCGCCCCATGTGACAAATCAAAGGCATCCTGGGGCATATTCCGCAGGTAAGTATCTGCCCGAAACCAAGAACTAATCTGTGGGGATTTTCCACTCGCTACTTCGGTGGCGATGTTTCTTATGTTACCTCCCAGGTATATGAATTCGCCAGCATCTAATTCTGTCTGTAAAAGCGATGGGCTCCGTTCACCGGTTGAGGAGCCCGAAGACTCCTGGACAGTATCAATGGCAAGCAATCTGACCTGTTCAGGGATGCGAAGCTCAGGCGATGCCGATAGCAGCTCAGCTTTGAGGCTTTTCAAAACCTTTACACCTGTGCCACCCAGCCCGATCACCAGGGCGGGTCTGAACAGGCGCAGGTTATCTGGCAAAGGCTCTATCGCTTGCGCAGGTTGCTGGAAGGATTCCTCGCTCGTTCTCGAGACCACGATTACGGGTGGTGTAGTGGCAAGCGGTTGAGGCAGGGGTTTGCTGATCGAAGGTTGAGGTGCTTCTATCTTCATTTGGGCCGGCGACAACTCGACAGTGCGAGATGGTGGAGACTGTACTCGAGGTGTCAAAGCTTCCAGCTTGTCTGCCAGCTCGAAATACTTCTTACCATAGCGTCGCAATACATCTGCAGACACAACAGCAAAGGCTTCAGCTTCAGAGGTGATCTCCAGATCACTGGCGATCTCAGGCGAAGCCAACAGGGCATCGAATGTGACGGATTGGTGGGTGGAACGGTTCACAAAACTCGCTGTACGCCGCAGCACTTCGAAGGCTTTGCTGCGCGGCAGGTTATTTCCCAATCGTTCGCGCACGCCGGGGAGAAATTCAAAGCGGATCTCTTCAACCCCGAGATGCTTGCCGTCACCATCTGCCAATGGCTTGAGAATACCTCCCAGTAAAACTTCGATCAGATGGAAATACTTCGAGCCTGGTAGCATCGCTTCCTGGATCAGCCGCATGACCGGCAGGCTGAGCGGTGCAGTGACGGAGAAATATATGGCCATCTCCCAAGCAGTTTTCGATGAGGCGCGCCGGAAGCTGTCCACAATCTGATCAGGCTCGCTCGCTTCCGGAAATATCTCGGGGGGCAAATCTGCATACCTGGCTGCATCAGCAAAGGCATATCCAGGCTGCCAGGAGCCCGATATCCCCATAGCAAGTTCAGCCCAGGCTAGCAGGGCCTGCGGCTCCAGGCTGATTGTGGGGAGGCTGGTAATTTTTCGATCTAGCGAATACGGCCATAGCTCCGGTGGCCGGACAAGCAGCTCGGTATTGCGATGGATTGGGCGAGAAGAACGCAAGCTGGTCTCGAATGCAGTTCTCAATCCCGTGCGCCATTTCATCTCCTCTGGAAGCAGCCAGAGCAAACTGAGAAAGCTCTTGGCTGTCCATGTTTCCAGCAAGGGAACGATCTTGCCATTATGCCAGGTTGGAGAAATACAATCGCTGATCAGCACGATCAGCCGGCTACCGGAATAATTGGCTAGCTCAGCGGGCCGGCGACGCAGGCCTGTTTGGGTTGACTGTTGCAATCGTACATACAGTTCGGGTTCGTAGGCAGGAGGTGATACTCTGAGTGACCAGAAGTTAACTTTACGAAAGAACCCGGTGGATTCGACCAGGTGGTTAAATTCATTAACCACGCTGCCCCAGAACAGCATAGATGGCGATTCTTCAACCACCAGGTCGATCTCGATCTGGCGGTCCAACGCCGGACGGGCGAATACTTGCCAGATGCGCTGGTCAGCGATAGCGCGGACTGTGCGCAATTCGTCGAATTCGAACCGACCTCTGGAAGGCGCTTTTTGCCGCAGGAGTCGTAAAGATTTGGCCAGATCCCTTTTTTCGGCCAACCGAGGTGGGGCCGGAGTCGCAATATGGGCCGCTGACATCCCAGCCTGACCTGCTTCACTGGCACCTTCGGGAGGCAGCACCATCTTAGGGGGCTGTGGAGCTTCCTGGCTTGCCGGCCCAGTCTCGGGTGGGGGCTGTCTGTCAGCAGGTTGTTCTGGTCCTGTCTCCCCGGTTGGCTGACCAGGCAGCGGTGGTAAGGGAGCAAGTTCGGGGCTAGGGGCAGCCTTAACTGGCTGGATGGGCGTCAGATGACCAGCCAACCAGAAAATATCGGCAACTTCCTCGGAAGATAAATCCAGGCCGATATCACGCAAGTATTGGATCAGGTACTCAATCTTCATTCAAGGATTTCAACAGAGCTTCTTCCAGGCTCTGGCGCTCATTTTGCCGAACATCTTTGACTGTGGTAAGGATGTGAATGGCATTGAGCAGTTGGTCTGTGGCCAGCTCTCTATGTTCTTTATCCCGTTTGCCCAGGAAAAGTTGAATCCATTCGGATTGCACTCCCGCCGCCTCCTGACCTAATTGGCTGTGTACGATTTCAGCCAGCTTGTCTGGCCCAGGCTGTGGGATTTCGAGGCGGATGCAGCGGCGTAAAAAGGGCGGGGGAAATTCCTTTTCATGGTTGCTCGTCAAGACCACAAATGGAAATTGGCAGGTGATAACCATCCCCTGGGGAATTTCTACAGACGATCCATCATAAGTGCGCACCGTCACTTTTTGCTGAGTCTCTGCAAGGCGCGAAAGTTCCGGGATTTCGTATTGACCTTCTTCAAAGATATGCAATAGATCATTTGGCAGATCGATATCACTCTTATCAATCTCATCGATCAAGAGCACCCGTGGTTTGTTGGCTGGCAGGAGCGCTGTTCCTAATGGACCCAGGCGGATGTATTTGCCAATATCGGGAACCCGCTTTTTACCCTCCATCTCCAGAAGATGCGCTTCCTGTAATCGGCCTACCGCATCATAAGAATATAACCCTTCCAGAAGAGTCGAGCGTGAGGTGATTGGCCAATACAATACCCGGCCCAACTGCAATTCATAGGCTACAGCTCTCGCCAGAGAAGATTTCCCACAGCCAGGCTTTCCAGTGACCAACAGCGGCCGTCGCAGATATAGTGCCGCGTTGACCAGGGTGACCTCTTCTTCTCCGCTGGAGATGTAATGTGGGTCTTTCTCAGCAGGTAAACCGGTGACTTGATTGGGTTTGCCGCTAAAGGTACGCCAGCGCGGTGGGTCTGGTAATCGAATAATGCTCTGGTGCGGTTTCCCACTGCCCGTATAAATATTCCAGTCCGTCATCCTTCCTCCTACATCTTCATCAGCCGGCTCGCAAGCTGCTCAGCCGCGGCACCCGAGTCGGATCATCCCACAACAGGGTAAAACGATTGCCGCATTCATCTTCATCCTGCAGGGCGGCTTTACAGCGTTCTTGGTGAATGTGTTCGGGCAGATGGATCAGTTCATGCTCAAACAACAAAGCTCTTAGTCTCTGCTCAAAAAGACTGCACCTCCGCTCAAGCTCTATTGGATCCTCCATGAGCTCAAATGGCCGAATCCACAATGCGATTGGTATACCACCAGCAATTATGCCTCTGAGCAAATTGTCGCTTTGTTCCAAATTATTGGGAATGAGGCTAAGCCCCAGACAGACCAACTCCGATTCATGCAATTTGTAGTGCAACTGGTCGAGGGGTTGAAAATCTGTGAAAGGAGCCACCCGTGTCAAGCGCTGTTGATCGGTCAGTTGGAAACATTGGCTTAGACGATCCCATTTTTCCTGGCTCAAGAGGAGCAGATAGGGATTTTGTGAGCGGTCTAAAGAACGGACTGTTACCCGATGCAAAAAACCCAGCTTGTAAGGCTGGCCTGGGATTGGCATCTGATATTGATCCACCGCTTCAGGCAGTAACCGAAAAGGCAGGAAAAATTCAACCGTGGTGGAGCGGGTATCGAAGCCATGGTAAACCAGGCTGTTGAGTGCATCCAAAATGAAAGCAGCTAAATCCTTTATTTCAGTAATTTTCTTATCCTCGACTTCAATGATGAAATGAGGGACTTGTTCGGAGAAGATTTTGATTCGATAAGTTGTCTGGGCAGTGTCAGTGGGAATGACCAACACCGACAAGAAATTTATTTTCGGCTTAGCCTGCGCAGGCAGATTCCCAGCGGGCTCAACATGTGCGTGGAGATAGTCTGGATCCAGTAAACCTAACCAACTGTTGATCTCTTTAGCAACTGCAACTCCTTTTGGATGCGTGGCTGCCAATAACGCGAAAGTGTACAGGGGCTGCTTTTTTTCAGGCTCAAGCAAGGGCATTTCTGCCAGTCGGGATATCAGATGGTGTACTCCAGCATCAAGGGGGAGAGAGGCAATCACAGTGTAGCTGGGCATCGACTGATAGTAAAAGATGAGCAGTTCTTCTAACTCAAAACCAGATTGGATAAGTAGCATGGATAAACAGAATTGCTGTAGACCTTCATGGCCGGGATTTTCGTTTAAAGCAGCAGTGACCAATTCCTTAATCTTGTTCTTCGGAATTGCCCAATGTTGAACCAGGTCGAAAACTGTTGTCCCAAGATTCTCTCTTGAGGCAATTGCTTCCAGGTTTATTCCAAGTTGATGTGCAACCATCTGCTCCAAATCACTATAAGTTCGGAAAGCATCCAACAAGATTTCTTCTAACCTGCGATAATCCTCAATCGTCAGCGCCATACGCATCTCCACTAATTCTGGATCAACTGCCTCTTTCCGCGTGCTTCCAGCAATTCCAAAATCCCTTTCAGCGGAATACCCTGATTGTACTGCGGAGCCACCGAGTCGGGGTCGCCGGCATGGTGCAGGGCGACCAGATCCCAGTTCAGGTTGAAGCATGGCGAGCCGGAGGAGCCCGGCTCGGTGTTGGTGCGGTAGGTCACCCGCGTCTTGCTGCCATTCAGGCTAATGATGGCGTTCGTGTCAAACGCCAGTTTCAGCGGATCAGCCTTCGGGTGCTGCAGGATCAGCAGCGGCGACCCGCCTGCAAAGCCGTACTCCTGCTCGTAAAGCCTGACCCAGCCGCGGTGCGGCGCCAGCGTGTCCGGAGTGGCCTGGACGCCCACCGCATTATTGCCCGGCTTCCCTTTCAAGCGCAGCAGGGCATAGTCCAGTTCGTCCGGGTTGGGGTCGCCGCTTTTGGGCGGTAAGACATGGTCCCAGTGACTCATCGGGCTGCTGTCCACCAGCCAGTCATCGGACAGTTGATATAGCGCACCCGGGTTGACCACATTTCCGGACAGCACTTTGTAGTCAAAGCGGAATGCCACGTTTTCCGGGGCAGCCCAGGCCTGACCAGCTTTCTGGAGCGTTTCACGGTTAATGACTTTGTCCATCACGTGGTAATTCGTCAGCAGCAGGTCCGGGCTGACCAGAAAGCCCGTCCCGTACGTTTTCGCTCCATCACTCAGCCGCACTTCTACCCGGCACACCTGGTTTTCCAGCTCGCCCAACTTCTGGCGCCAGGTGTTCACATCCAGGAAACTGTTTTGCTTGACGATGATGCGCTCCAGCGCATCGCTCGCGGGACTTTGCGGGCTGAGCCCGATCATCTGGCAGAATGCGACCAGCTCAGGATTGCCCGGGTTGGCTTCGCGCGCTCGGGCGATCAGCGCATCCGTCCACCCCCGGGCCTGAGCGTCCTGGATCACCTTGAAAACGATGATCGACAGGTTGTCGCCCATGGCGATCGCCTCCAGGTTTTTGGACAGCCGGTACCGGAGCATGCGCGCCAACTCATCTTTTGACGGAAAAGCCTCGACCAGCGCTTTTTCCAGTTCTGCCTGTTGGGGTCCGCTGAGTTTGATCATCTGATCCTTTCCTGTGTGCTCTTTCAGGTGGCCAATATCTTACGCCGCCGCAGGACTGAACTCGGAAATAACCCAATCCAACACCCCCACCAGGTCCTCCGGCGGGGGCATGTTGGCATCCAGGAATTTCTGCACCCAATCATCCGCACCCTTGCCGGCGAACAGGCGATCCAGCGCCTGCACCACCACCTGATGGTAGAACATTTTCCCGTGCACGTAGCAGTGGAGTTGCTCGACCGGAGACAGGGTTCTGGCTTGCTCCAACTCCTGGTGATACTGTGCCAGTACTGCCTCCGGCGCCAGTTGGTTGTGCCAGTCGGTCAGGATGCGCCGGATTTCACCTTCGTTTGTTATTGGTTGAGCTTCGAGTTGGTGCGGAAAC
>CAIQIV010000112.1 GCA_903871905.1 uncultured Chloroflexota bacterium
AACATATCAAGGCGGGCAAGCATGGGAGATCGACTCTCCGATTGAAACCTTGCCCGTCTTTGTCCGCGCGGGTAATGACGATTTGCTGCGGAAGTTTGTGTAATTGCGTGGAATCTCGAGCTCCATAATGTGGTGGAGCTGCTGCAAGGGGACGGATCGGTGATCGTACCGCCACAGACCTTGCCAGCTTTTGAAGGGCTGACTCACTCTATCTTGGTTATGGCGCAGGTGCACAGCTCGAGCCACAGATGGCAGACTATATTGCGAAACGAAATGACTGGGATGCAGCTATATTGGAACTGGGCATCAACCTGCGGACCGACAGCCAGGAAAAGTTCGCCAGCCTTGTGGATGATTTCATCCCAACCCCCCCTGGTATCCAAGGCTTACCAAAATCCGCTGCAAAAATGGGAAAGTGATGGCGTCGTTCCTGGCCAGCTCATCCCAGGTTTCAGGGTGGCACAGGTCAAACCATCCCACCTCCACGATGCCATAGATCGATGATGCGCTTTCTTCTGGCTCATAGCCAGGCTGCGCTTCACCATCCTCTACTCGGCATAGGTAGGTTTTATACCGTTTGTAACCCCGCTTACTTTCGATAAAATCGTCCAACAGCAGCCGCTCCACCCGCACCTGCAGATGGGTTTCCTCCTGCATTTCGCGGATCACGCAGGCCTCTTCGGTCTCTGGCGGTTCCAGCCCACCCCCTGGCAGCAGCCAGTAACTGCGCCCACTGGCGTGTTCACGGTGCTTGATCAGCAGCAGGTGATCCCCACGGAGAATCGCCCCCTGGTATCTCACAGTTCGGTCCATATCAGCCTCTCTCACAGGCAGATTGTATGATCGTTCTTAACGGAAATCCAATTGGTAGGGAGACCTGCCTGCTAAGAGCGGGCAGATAGCAGATAATCTTACATTTCGAGAAGTGCAGGTGGTCGACCGCCTGCACTTCTCGAACAAATCATTTTTTATGCGGTTGATAATAATTCTTGGGATCAGATTTAAACTGGTATCTCCGACGTGGGTAGGGCAGTGGGTCTTGCATGCGCAGGGTCCAGCTCAGCATGTCTGCCAGCATTTCCGAGCGCACCTGCTCACAGCCGGGTTGGTCATACAAATTATTCATTTCAACCGGGTCTTCATCCAGGTTGTAAAGCTGGCCTTTGCCCATCATGTCGAAGATCAGCTTCCACGTACCCTTGATCAATGCCCGCATCGTGCCGCTCTGCGACCAGCCGTTTAATTCGTCAAACCCCAGCGATGGAGCCAGGCCATCATTATGGGGGTCATAGGGATCATCTGCGGTGTAATGCAGACCGCCAAAGCCCTGCTCCACAAAAGTGCTTTCAAATTCATCCTTGGGATACGCCTGTCCGGTCAGGACAGGCCAGATGCTGCGTCCCTGCACGCCTGCCGGGATTTCCAACCCGAGGGCGTCGCACAAGGTGGGCATAATATCCACCATATTGACAAACGCCTGATTGGGCTGCGACGAAACCTGGATTCCTGGCCCGGTCCAAAAATAGGGGATGCGCGCCAGCACTTCGGGCAGTTCCGGGCCTTTTCGAACCAGGCCGTATTCCCCGACAAAATCACCGTGGTCTGAAACGAAGACCAGGATCGTGTTTTCCCGCAGGTGCTGCTCATCCAAGAAACCAACAAACCGCTTGATCTGGTCATCGATCAGACGCAGCATGCCCATATAGTTGGAACGGGCTCGGGTCAGTTGGATGTCGTAGTCTGGGAAGGCCATCTCCCCGATGTGACGGGTCCACTGGAATTTAAACCCCTTGATGGCTAAAGCGTCTTTGTTGGTGCGGTTGGGAGGCACCACCTCAGGCGGGAACATCGAGAAATATGGCTCTGGAACCTGGTAAGGATTATGCGGTTCGGCAAATGTCAGCCAGAGGAAAAATGGCTGGTCGGAACCCTGCAAGGAAGAAATCCAGTTTTCGGCAGCCGAAACCGAACGGTATGGTCCCTGGCATTCCAGCGGGAAGGGTGTCGGCACCAGGGAGGCGCGGTGGTTCAACCCGGTCAGCCAGTGGTCAAAAGCGACTTCTTGTTCAGTGCGCTTGCTGTCCCAACCGCCGCCGTGGCTTAGCTCAAACCAGTAATCCACCCGGCTCGGGGTCAGGTGTGAATGGTTTTTACCGCACATAGCGGTGTGGTAGCCCTGGGTTTTTAAAACATCCACCAGGTCAGTTTTATAGTAAGCATCCTCACCGTTGTGGTTCGTTTTGGTGTGGGCACTAGCAGGATACCGTCCGGTCAGCATGCTAACCCGGGCAGGCAAACAGGCTGGCATGCTGGTGTAAGCGTGGTTGAACCAGGTGCCCTGGCGCGCCAGGCTATCTAGAAATGGGGTTGTGTCCAGCGGGAAACCTTCCCTTGCACAGATATCCGCCCGCTGCTGGTCGGTCATGATGATAACGATATTGGGTTTTGAAGTCATAGGCAGAAGCCATCCTGGTTGGGCTGCCCAAAACAGTTTTGGGCAGCCCAACATTGTGGGGATTTGGTTATCCCTTGAGCAACGCGTTTACTTTTTGAGCGATCGTATCGCAGACTTCCTGGGCTTTCATGTTCTTGATCCAAAGATTGTCCAGCTCTGTGCTGGTAATCGATTGTGCCTGCGAGAATTTGGGGTGACGCGGATCGGCACGCAGGTACGCATTCCCTTCAGGGAACACCTGCAGGTTCTTGGGCGGTTTACCTGGCTGGAGGAATGCATCTGACTTTGCCGTAGACTGCAGCGGCGGCACGATGCCCATGATGGTTGTCCATCTTTCCACATATTCTTTGCTGATCGAGTATTTCATAAATTCCCACGCCAGCGCCTGGTTTTTGCCGTTGGCGCTCATGGCGTGGCCTGAACCGCCGCCCGAGCAGGTCTTACCCACCGCGCCCATCGGGTGCGGGACTACGTCCCACTCAAACTTGCTGCCCACGTTGGTGCGCATGCGGCCGATCAGTGGAGCCCAGGTCTCCATAGCAGTGATGCCCGATTCCCACATGGTCGCAGCGCCCATTTCATTGGCAGAATCAATGGTGGGGGCCACTTTATGCACGTGGATCAAGTCCGCCAGGTACTGCAGCGCCTGCACCGCAGCGGGCTGGTTGATCAGGCAGGTAGTGCCGTCTTTGCTGAAGAATTCGCCGCCGTTGGCGGTGATCCAGATCCACCAGGAGCGGAAATTACCCGCCTTGGTCTGGAAGGCCCAGCGTTTTTTGCTAGGATTGGTCAGCTTCAGAGAGACTTCCAGGAATTTGGCCCAGTTCCAATTTTTCTCCTTCCAGTCGGCAGGTGGGGGCTCAATCCCGGCTTCCTTAAACATGGTCAGGTTGATAAACAGCTGCTGACTGGGCGCGTCGGCTGGGAAACCGTACTGCTTGCCGCCCGAACTGTACAGGCCGTAGTTGACCGGAAAGATATCCGAGGTATCTACTTTATCGGCTTTGAGCAAATCATCGATCGGCAGGAACTGCTTTTTATCCACCATGGATTCCACATCGCCGTTGCCGATGTAAATCACGTCGGGATAATCGCCGCCGGCGAGCATGGTCTGCAGCTTGGTCAGGTACTGGTCGGGCGTGTGCAGGAACTCAACCTTGATATTCGGCTTGGCTTTCTGGAACAGGTCGAGGGTTTCCTGGCGAGCCTTAACTTCGGTGGCGTCTCCCCAGCCAATAATGCGGATCGAACCAGACTGCTGGACAGGTGCCGCGGTAGGGGCAGCCGGGGCCTTAGTCGGGCTTCCCGCACCTGCAGGGGTAGGGGCGGCAGCCGTGGCGGCGGGCTGGCAGGCCGCCGTGCTCACCGTGACAGCCCCGGCAGCAACGACCATGGCAGACCTTAAAAAATTACGCCTGGACAACTTGGCTTGCGACATATGCTCTCCTTTTCCTTAGAACGACAGATAAAATTTGTTTTGGAAATGCGCCTTTGGTAAAGCGACGATTACCCTTTTATACCGGTCACGACCACGCCCTGGATAAAGTAGCGCTGGGCAAAGAAAAAGATGAAGACCAGCGGCAGCATAAAGACGATATTGGCAGCCATCAGCAAGTGCCACTCGATGCCCCAGTTTTCACTGATAAAGGAGCGCAGCCCAACCGTCACGGTATAAAGGTCCGATTTGTGCAGGAAGAGCAGCGGTGCCAGGAATTCCTTCCACTTGCCCTGGGAGAACATGATGGCCGCCACGCCCAAGGCTGGCTTGCTCATTGGCAGGATCAGATTCCAATAGATTTGGAAGTGGTTGGCCCCATCCAGCTTAGCGGCATCATCCAGCTCTTGCGGAATTGTCATAAAGAACTGGCGCAGCAGGAAGACAAAGAAGGCATTCCGCGCGAAGAACGGGGGTACGATCAGCGGAAGATAGGTATTAATCCAGCCCCAATCCTTAAAGAGCACATAGGTGGGCACCAGGGTTACCTGGCTGGGCAGCATCATGGTTCCCAGCAGGACGATAAAAGTGGCATCCCGCCCAGGCCAACGCAGCCGGGCAAAAGCAAAGGCCACCATGCTGCAAGAAACCAGCGTACCAAACGTGGAAACCAGCACCACGAAGACCGTGTTTAAGAACCAGCGGCCAAACGGGTGCACTGTCATGGCCTCGATATAGTTGCCCCAGGCAATCGGGTTTGGAATCCATTCTGGCGGGAAGGTATTCACCTGGGATGGCGTTTTGAGTGAAGTAGACAGCGTCCAGAGAAATGGAATAATGATGATGACCGCGCCGGCCAGCAGCGCAAAGTAAATCAACCCGGTTTTAAACTTTTCAAGGGCCAGGGCGACCTTGAGATTGGGAGCCCCTTGCCTGGGATAAACAGGTTTTTCAGAAATCACGGTTGGGGAGGCAGATGTCATCTTCTATTTTCCCTTTGTGGCCCCTTCATAGTAGACCCATGCACTGGAGGAACGGAAGATCAATGCGGTCAGGATCAGGATGTAAATAAACAGGATCCAGGCGATGGCGGATGCATAGCCCATCTGGGAGAATTGGAATGCGTTCTGATAGAGATAGAGAACGATGAACATACTGGAATTGGCCGGGCCGCCGTTAGTCATCGTTTGTGGGATGACAAATTCCTGCAGCGCTTCGATAATGCCCATGACCATGTTCAAAAAGATCGCCGGGGTCACCAGCGGCACAGTAATGCGCAGCCACTTGAGTAGCGAACCGGCGCCATCCACCTCGGCAGCTTCATACAGCTCCGTAGGAATCCCCTGGAGCGCGCCCAAGTAGACCAGCATGGAAGATCCTGCCCCCCACAGGCTCATGATAATAAAGGAAACCACCACCCAATTAGGGTCGCCCAGCCATCTCGGCCCTTCAATGCCAAGCAAGCCCAGGAAGTAATTGAGAATGCCAAACTGCGAACCGAACACCCACCGAAAGATAATCGCAGTGGAGATGCCGCCAATCACTGAAGGCAGGTAATAGGTTGTGCGAAATAGAGACTGCAAGCGTATCTTTTGATTGAGCAGTGTCGCCAAAATTAAACCAACTAAAACCTGGAGGGGCACCGAAGCGAATGCATAGATCGAGGTGACCCGCAAAGCGGTGATAAAAACCGGATCATTTGTAAAAAGCTTGGTGTAATTTTGAAATCCTACCCACTTGGGCGCTGTAAATAAATCCCAGACGGTCATCGATTGGTATAGACTGGCAACCATGGGCCCGGCGATGAATACCAGGAATCCAATTACCCAGGGGGAGACCATCAGGTACCCTGAGAACGCCTCAAGTGTCCGGTAATGCAGTGGCTTTTTCGTCATCATCATCCGCCCGACCAGCCGATTTAGATTGTAAAACAACTGGAATTTCTAATTAATATGCTAAAATTCGTATTGAAGCGTATTTATACGTTTATTAATGTATTATAAGGTTTATTTTGACGGTGTCAAGCATAACTTTACTAAGAATCTAATTTCGCTCATCTTGGGAGTCTGTCGGGAAAGCCCTTTATAATAAGCCATACCCTTGCTCTGGCTTTTTCCAGATGCGCCCATGGAATTGAGGCTATATGGCAGCGACCACCAACAATCTGGTCATCGATGTAGATACACCTGGTGCAGATGTGATTTTTAAGGCTTTAGGCCACCCCCCGCGCCTGAAGATATTAAAGTACCTGGAAAGCCGGGCTCATACGGTAAGTCAGATTTCCGAAAACTTCAATACCCCGGTGACCACTCTTAACCAGCATCTCAAGGTGCTCGAAGAAGCGAAATTAATCCAGACGGATTTGCGGCCTGCTTCGCGCGGCACCGAAAAAGTCTGTTCCAGCCTGTACCAAAAACTGATCTGCAATTTGAACTCGAACCTTGAGCACCTGGACCAGGCGGTCGAGATACGCATGCCGGTTGGCGCATATTCTGATTTTGAGATCATCCGGCCCTGCGGCATTGCCAGCAAATCCAAGTTCATCGGGCTGATCGGCGACCCGGATGCCTTCCTGGAGCCAGAGCATATTGAAGCTCAGATACTCTGGTTTGGCAGTGGATACGTTGAATACCGCTTTCCCAAACGGCTGCCTCATAACGCCAGGCCGACTCACCTTTCGATCACCATGGAAATCTGTTCCGAAGCAGTAGGGGTCAACAGCGATTTCCCATCTGATATCACCCTATGGATCAATTCGGTCGATATCGGCACCTGGAGATCCCCCGGTGACTTTGGCGACCGGAAAGGCATGCTGAACCCGGACTGGTGGAAACTTTCGCAGTACGGTCATCTAAAAACCTGGCAGGTGGATGCAAAAGGTTGTTTCGTTGATGGGGTAAAAGTAGCCCAGACGACCATCTCAGATTTGAAAATCCTTGAGCACCCCTACGTGCTGCTGCGCATCGGCAATAAACCTGGCGCAGAAAAACCCGGGGGGGTGAATTTGTTTGGCGCAGAAATGGGCGATTACCCTACCGATATCTTGATGCGAATTGAATATACCTAACTCGAAAATCTAGCGGTGCTTAAGGCTTGAAGATGAACGCATGAATTTCATGCCACAGGCAGCCCATGGATCGCTGTTCAATTTGACAACTTATCTATCATCCATCCAATAAACCAAGCACAGCAATTGGTTTATGGATCAACAACCTATTAAATATTTGGGTAGGTTTACACAATTGCATATATATTAATATAAATTATGAGGACTTCATGAAACCCTGCACTTCTTTGGAACGCATCCGACGCATTCTGTCCTTTGAAGAAACCGATCGCATTGGTAAAACTGATGCGTTCTGGGAAGACACCATCACCCGCTGGCAGTTAGAAGGCATGCCCGCTGGGGATCCAGCCGAACTATTCGATTTTGACTTCGATTATATTTATCTCGATGCATCCTTGCGCCTGCCGGAGCGGCTATTGGAGGAAGGGTCAGACTATACCATCCGTAAGGATAAACTGGGCTACACCGCCAAGCAATGGAAAGGCCGGGCCGGCGCGCTGGAATACCTGGACCACGCGGTGAACACGCCTGAAGACTGGCGATCTCTTCGCAGCCGGCTGGACGTCGATTATGGCGAGACCAGCCGCATTGCTGATTTTTCGTACTTCACTCCCTTCATGACCTACCCAACCTGGGGAGCGATGGTAAAACGGTATGCACAAATTCGAGAGCACCAGCGCTTCATCTTGCTGAATGTGTACGGCCCTTTTGAAGCAACCTGGCGCAAGCACGGCTTTGTCGCCTCGCTGGAAGACATGCTTCGAGACCCGGGCTTTATTACCGAAATGGCCGAAGCACACACTGACCTGGTGTTGCAGACGCTTGAAAAAGCCGCCGGCTGCGGCATCGTTCCAGATGGTCTGTTTTTAATTGAAGACATGGGTATGAACACTGGCTTATTGTTCTCGCCGCGAGCTTATGAAAAGGTGCTGTTCCGCTCCCACCGCCGGCTGGGCGATTATCTGCGCATGCGCGGCATTCATTATTTTATGCACTCCGATGGCGATATTCGCCGCCTGATTCCCCGGATCATCGATGCGGGCGTGCAGGTTTTACAGCCGCTTGAAGCACGCTGTGGGCTGGATGTTTCTAATCTTAAAAATGAATATGGTCAGGCCCTGACCTTAATGGGCAATATCAGTGTGGAGGCCATCAAGGCGGGAGGCCTTTCATTAGAAGAAGAGGTCCGGCGAAAAGTGACAACGGGTAAACAGCAGGGCGGCTACATCTACCATTCGGACCATTCGGTGCCATCCAACGTACCATACGCACATTATCGGGAACTGCTGCGCCTGCTGGAGCAGTATGGCAGGTATTCAAAACAAATTGACTATTGAAATGCGATCACCGGGATGATAGAATAGGATAAGTTATCTGATATCTTACATCATACATCATATATCCTGGGCATTGCAACCAGCTACTCACTGGAATTTCAAAGCA
>CAIQIV010000113.1 GCA_903871905.1 uncultured Chloroflexota bacterium
AAACGAATGGGGAGAAAGAAACAGCGAGGGCATAGGGGGCGCGCAAGAAATATATGAACAAAGCCTTCTCTAAAAAAAAACACTTTCATATCTCAAACCGTTCTTTCCATTTAAATCGGGCTTGAAATAACCATTTTCAACATCCCATTTTTTAAGATTGACTGCTAAAAAGTCATCCAATGGAGGAAATAGCGTTAAAATTAATTGAGTTCAGCCCCAAGCATCACCTCTCCGGGGTGAAAAAGGTGGCTAAATTTAATTCGCGTGGAATCCTGGAATTACTTTCAGGAGGAATCCCTTATGGACCCAGTCGTACCATCGAACTGGTCAGCGGCAGCCGCAAGCATTGCCGCAAACCTGGGCGCCGCGCCCGGCGAAACCGTGCTGGTGCGCGACCACGCCGGGCGGGAAGGCATTCTGCAGGAGGTACTGCTGGCGCTGGAGTGCGCCGGGGCGACCCCTTTGCTGCAGATCGATCCTCCGGAGTACCTGGAGCGCCTGCTGGCGGCTGCTTCGCTGGATTACCTAAACGCCTGGGATCGCCGCCGCCGCGCCTGGCTGGAGCAGGCTGACCGGGTTCTGGTGCTGACCGGCGGGGCCCCACCGGCCTTTGCTGACCTGCCGCAGGAAGCCGCTGCCGCCTGGCAGGCCGCCACAGGCCGCCTGACGGAGCTCGAAGAAGAACGCCGGCTGCCCTTTTTGCTGGCGGCTGTCCCCACGTCCCGCCAGGCGGCCCGGCTCGGGATGGACCTTGCCGACCTGGAAGCTGCCCTGGCGGCGGCCCTTGCCGTCACCCGGGCTGAGCTGCACAGTCAGCTGGCGCCGCTCAAGCCGCTGCTGCAGGCCACCCGGCAGATGACCATCCAGACCGGTCCCGGATGCCGCCTGGATCTGGCGCACGGCGACCGCCGGTGGCTGTTCGATGACGGCGCGATTGAGGCTGCCGACCAACAGGACGGCGCAATCGTCTCCAATCTGCCTGCCGGCTCGATTTATACGACCGTGCTGGAAGCGGAAACGCATGGGCAGCTCTGGCTGGCATCTGCCGGCCCGGCCAAAAATGTCTGCCTGACCTTTGAAGGGGGGCGCATCACCAGGGTCGACGCTGAGAGCGGAGCAGGCGCGTTTGAAGCCTGGCTGGACAGCCACAGCGGCGAGTCCAGGCGGGTCAGCCATGTTGGGCTGGGACTCAACCCGGCCCTGCGCCATCCCACGGGCTGGATCCTGGTGGACGAGCACATCCGGGGGGCTCTCTTTATCTGCCTGGGGGAGAACCGCTACATGGGTGGGCAAAACAGCTCTTCTCTTAATGTGGATTATGATCTGCAGGGCGCCAGCCTGTGGGTCGATGGTCAGATTGTTGTTTCCGCCGGACAGATGGTTGTTTGACCGGTCTGTATAAAGGTACTGCGAGGATTGACGATGAGCTTACTCGGGATTGATGCCGGGTAGTAGATTTCTCAGTTTTCCTCGCCCTCCTGGGGAGCAAACCAGAGGGATTTAGCGTGTTTGCGGTCACTTTGTGACCGCAAACACGCTAAATCCCTCTAACTCTCTCTGGCGCCCGGGTGGATTGGAAAAGGGAACAGGATAAAGGAAGGATATCAGGATA
>CAIQIV010000114.1 GCA_903871905.1 uncultured Chloroflexota bacterium
GCCAAGACCTGGGGTATGCCCGCTGACAAACGCCAGGAAATCGGCCTGGCATGGGAAGACCAGTTCACCAAGTTGTTCCGCATGTTGGGTGCAACCGGGACGCGCTCCCTGGTGGAGAAATTTGTCAATCCTGTCGCGGTGAAGCCTGATCTCAAGTACTACCTGGGTGAGGCTGCCGCCGCTGAGGACGTTTCCGATCTGGCTGACTAAATCAGGTTCACACTCCAGCCTCATTGCACCTGTAGCCACCAAGCACACCCCCAACAGACCGGCGCATGTTTTTTTTCCTGTGCCGGTCTGTTTTTATAATCCCGGACCGGGAGGATTTGTCCGATGCACAGACTGATTTCGGGAATGAAAGGGGAGCGCGCGCCGGTTCGACGCCTGGGTGGAGAGCGCTACCTGCTGACCTCCTTAGTAACTTTTGCTGCCACCGTGATTGTGACCCGCCTTTTCCTGGAGCTGACCGGCTATCCGCAGGTGGGAAACGGCACACTCCACATCGCCCATGTATTGTGGGGCGGACTTCTATTGTTTATCAGCGGCTTGCTGCCGCTGGTGCTGGCAAACAACTGGGCATATATGGCTGGCGCTGTGCTCAATGGAATGGGTGTGGGGCTGTTCATCGACGAGGTTGGAAAGTTCATCACCCGGACCAATGACTATTTCTACCCCCCTGCCGCCCCGATCATCTACGCATTCTTCGTGCTGGTTGTGCTCTTTTACATGATGTACAAACGACGCCCGCCCCTCAGCCCGCGCCTGGAAATGTATGCTGTGCTGCACGACCTGACCGAAGTGTTGGACCAAAATTTTGAGGCCCAAGAAAGAAAGACGATGATCCAACGGCTCAAAGTGGTCCTGGCACAGGAAGACGATCAGAACATCCTGCATCTGGCGCGGGCGCTGTTAAATTACCTGGAGAGCAAGGATATTCACATCCTGCCATCCCGGCCCTCGGTGAGCCTGCATATGCGGGTTTTCCTGACCCGGCTGAATGCTCGGCTTTCCCGGCGCTATATGCGCACGGCACTGATTATTGGTTTATCGATCATTGGCTTCATGGCTATTTACCAGTGGATTGCTCTGCTGTTGATCGCCTACTTCCCGACATCTTTTATCGTTGATTATGCCCGGACACTGCTGACGCCAAACGAAATATTAAGTGTGAACCTGATTATCTGGTTCACCATTCGCCTGGTCCTGGAGGGTGCTTTCAGCACGCTGCTGATCCTGGCTTCCGGAATGATCATTGTTGGGAAAGAACGCCAGGGGGTTTACCTGGCGGTGCTCAGCCTGGTGACGCTGCTGACCACGGTTAACCTGCTGGTCTTCTATTTTGACCAATTCGAAGCAGTGAACATGGCCCTGGCCAGGACATTGGTGCTTTTCCTGGCGGTCACCTACCGGCAGCTATTTTTGCCAGAAAAATCTGCCTATGAAACCTGAACCTCAGCCAGTGAGATGAACCGCCAGCTTTTCCAGTTCACCCATTTCCAGGTTTGAAGCCAGGAGGACAATATAGCCTCCCAATGCTGCAAGATCTGGCCTGGTTTGCAGCTGCCTTCCAAACAGGACCATCCGTTCAATGTCGCCGCTGCGAATGGATTTCAGCAAATCTTGACGTTCTTCCGGTTCCAGCCGGGAGACGAGCCGGTCCAGATCCTCCTGTTGTAAAGAGAATGAAGGTTCAAGGCCCGAACCAGTAGTTGTGGTCCCCCTGCGCTCGTCCAGGAAGCTCTGGATTTCCTTTCTCAGCCGAGAAAATTCCAGTTCAACCTGGGCGACCAGGACTTCAAACACCCTGCGGTTTGCCCCCCAATCCCTCTTTTTCATTTCAATCACCCCGCTCCGCGAACTGGCCCGGGCTTGCAGTTCAAGTTCCTGGCATTTTGCGGCCAGCTGCCGTGCCCCCAGCGCGGCACTGGAGGATTTCAATGTATGGGCGCTACGAGCCAGCCAATATAAATCTTCCCCTGCAAGGGAGCGGACCATTTCGTTCAAGGTATCAGGTGTTCGAGCCAGGTAAAGCTGCAACAGGCCGTCCAATCCCTGTTCGCTGTCCTTTCCAATGGATTTTTCCAATTCGCTGAGTGTCTGGCGATCTAAAACAGGAAAAGGGCCAGCGGCTGCATCCTGCGAAATACTACCTTTTGGCATCGCCACTTTTTCAAATGCCGCAGGCTGGCTGCGTTCTCCCCGTTCTTCTGTACATGCTAACAAAGCACGCTCCAGTTCAGCAGGAAAGACCGGCTTAGCCACGAATCCATTCATACCGCAGGCCCGGCAAGCTTCGATATCTTCAGGCAGCACACTGGCTGTAAGAGCAATGATGTGAGGTTGGTTTTGAGGTGGATAATCTGCCCGGATGCGGGCCGTGGCCTGCAGTCCATCCATCTCTGGCATATGAAGATCCATCAAGATGATGTCATAAGGCTGCCTTAGCAATGCCTGCAAGACTTCCAGGCCGTTGGCTGCAATATCCGCCCTGTAACCCAGTCCTTCCAGCATGCGCAGGGTCACCTGCTGGTTCACAACATTATCCTCCGCCAACAGGATACGCAGAGTTCCCATTGGCCGGTCAGAAGCGCCCAGGCGCTCTGGTTCTTCCTTCTTTGGAAGAATGGGGCCTGATTCGAGAAACAGCCTACTCACTGTGTTGCGCAATGTGTCCAACTTAAGGGGTTTAAATAACAGCGCATCGTAAAAGACCTGGTCACGAGGCAGGTCTACATGGCTCAAGGGGCTGAGCAGGACAAATTTTGGCCTGTGCCGGAGCGGCAATTGGCGCAAGCGTTCCGCAAAATTACGAGCTTCCTGGCTGGTAACCTGAGCATCAACAATCAGCAGATTGTACACAATCCCATCCTGCAGTTCTTCAAGCGCCAGATCAGGTTGGGGCAACACCTTGAGCGACATTCTCTGCCTGAAAGCCAGGTTTGCCAGGGAATATTGGACCAGAGGGTGGGAGGAAACAGCAAGCACCTTGACACGGCTCAGCCCAACTTCCTGCGCCTGCAGCCCGCCCGCCGCGGGCGGGACAACGATCGTGAAGGTGAAGATCGAACCCAGCTCAGGTTTGCTGTTCACCCGGATAGTTCCCCCCATCATTTCCACCAGGCGCTTGGAGATTGCCAATCCCAAACCTGACCCTCCGTACCGGCGGGTAGTCGAGGCGTCTCCCTGGGAGAACATCTGGAAAAGGCGCTTTACCTTGTCACGAGATATGCCTATCCCCGTATCGATGACCTGGAACTGGTAAGTGTTTGCCTCCGAAGCCTGTTGCAGACAATTCAACCCCACCCCCACAGAACCGGAAGGGGTAAACTTCACCGCATTCCCAACCAGGTTGACCAGCACCTGGCGTAAGCGGGCTGCATCGCCAATAACAAAATCCGGTATTCCTGGGTCAATCCAGTGTGCCAATTCCAGCCCTTTCTCCATCGCATGAGCAGCCTGTAAATCCAGGCATTCCTCAATAATGGAGCGTAATGAAAAGGGCTGTTGTTCAAGCTCCAGCTTCCCAGCTTCAATCCGTGAAAGGTCCAGGATATCATTGATTAAAGCCAAGAGATTGCTGCCGCTGGTTCGGATGGTCTGTGCAAACTCCTGCTGGGTAGGTGATAGGGGTGTATTGAGCAGCAAGCTGGTCATACCGATCACTGCATTGAGAGGGGTGCGGATCTCATGGCTCATATTGGCCAGAAAAATACTCTTCGACCGGTTTGCTGCAGTAGCTTCTTCTTGGGCTTTGCGTTCTTCCTCGATCAACCGGGCATTCTCACAAGCAGTTGCCCCAAAAGCAGCCAACATCTTGAGCATGTCCTGGTCAACGGGTGAATCCTGGAGAGGGCTGGAGGTCTGCACCTGCATCATGCCCACCAGGTGGTCGCCAATCTTGAGCGGAATGTTGAGACTCCAAATCTGTGCCTGTCCCGTGGTGGCGGTTTCACCCGTATCCGAGGAATAGTAGTCACTGGAATAGCGGTAATCGAATTTCTGTTCCGGGTCCTGGTTCATCGCGAGAGCGAGGAGTACACGCTCTACTGGCATCACCTGCTTCATCGCCTTAGCTAACGCTGCCGCGATATGAGCATAATTCATGCTCAAGCCAATCTCCCAGGTCGCCTGGTAAAGGATCTCCCGCCGCTGCTCAAGCTGGTGCTGGTGCTCTGTGTATCTTTGGCGTTGGATAGCGGCGCTGAACAGGCTAGCCGCTGTGTGCAGCGCCTCAACTTCCGGCTGCGACCAATCTCGCTCACCAGTACATTCATCAAAACCAATAAACCCCCACCAGCTCCCATCCACAAACATGGGCTCAACATATATAGAGACGATCCCTTGTTTTTCTAGGAGCGGGCGCTCAGAGTGTGGGAGTTCATCTACACGGCTGTGGACTGGCCAGCCCGCTTGCATCAGCCGCACCCAGCGCTCTAATCCGGATGCAAACATTGGGACATTCTGCAGCATCGGATTAACCAACATTGGCTGGATCCCATCAGCTGACCATTCGTATCGTTGGCTGGTGATTACCTCTTCCCGCGAGGAGGTGATGTTTTCAAAAATATGTACCCGGCTGGCATGAGCCGCCTCCCCAATCTGTCTCAGCACCTCGGGCATCCATTTTTGCCAATCATTGGTCATCAGCAGGGTTTCGGCCGCCAAACTGATTGATCTCAGGATACGGTCACGCTGCTCCAAACCACGCTCGAATTGCTTTCGCTCTGTGATATCTACCAGAACAGATAGCGTAACCAGCGGATCGCCCTGATCAAGCAGCCGGGGCTGAATGATCACGTCCCTGCGGCTGCCACAGGCAGTGACAATCTGGGCTTCAATATCATCCACTGGCTGACCGGCAGCGCGGCGGCGCAGATTGTCGAGCACCTGTGGATGAAATTCCGGTGGGATATACTCGATTAAAGAATGCCCAATCACTTCTTCCGGGTGATAACCCAGTTTCGTCGTCACACTACGACTGATAAACTCCAACCGGCCGTGGCGACTAATCACCACATACTCGGGCAGGTTATCAATCAATAGCCGATATAATGATTCATGTGCATCGGACGACATCGAGGGGAGTTGAAGCATGCCCCTGATTCTACCAGAACGGAGAAGATTTTCCAGTTACTGTCGTAATTTTTGTAAACAGGTTTATAATATGTGACAGTAATAGTAATTTAGAGGGGTGGAAATCGTTTACCTCAGACCAAGGCTGAGTTTGATGATTATGGGTTGGGAAAATGGATCGTTGATTGATATTAATAAAAACGCTCATGCAATACTTTACCTTACGCATCCGGCTGCTCTTCCTGATCCTGCTAATCGGTCTTCCTGCAATGGGTATGGCAGCCTTCTTCTCGCAGCAGGATATCCAATCGTCCGTCAAACAGGCGCAAACCAACTCACTTCGCCTGGCACAATTGCTTGCCAATTCCCAGGATGCACGACTGGCAGAAGTTGATCAACTGCTAACGACCCTTTTTTTGGTCGATCAGAACATCTCCGGTCCCGGATGCAGCCAGGCTTTGCAGCAAATTCAACAAGCGCGCCCCGAATATAGGCTGCTTGCAATTGTGGACGCAGATGGGTACTCCCGTTGTTCCTCTCTTATTCAATCCAACCCCCCAAGGTTCAATCTTGCAGCATCGGGAAACACACCTGCTGGGATTGAAAGCTCCCTGTTCGTTGATAATCAGGCCGGACGTACTTATCTGCAATTCTGGCGCCAACAGAATATCGAGGGAGCAAGTCCAACCACGGCATTAGCTGAGATTGAATTGAGCACTTTTGCCAAAATTGTCCTGCAGGGTGAACAGTTCCCGGAGGTTGTCGTTAACTTCCTGGATTCAAATGGATTGATGATAGCAGCCATCCCAGAGGATCCGGATGGGATCGGGAAAATCCTGCCTTTACCAGATCTCATCCAATTAATCCGGGCTGCACCTCCTGGAGGAGGGCTGGCCTGGTCTGCAGGGGATAGGAGAAATTTTTGGAACGGGACCATCCCAGAATTATTCATTAAAGACAGACCACCAGCAGCTTTCCCTGATCCCGCAGGTCAGCCTCATCTCTACAGTTACGCCAAAAGCAACGGTCCCTTGGAGTTCAGTGTGGTAATCAGCCAGCAATTGGACAGCATTACCCACCAGGGGCTAAAATTGTTCTATGAACACATCACGGTATTGAGCATTGTCACACTCCTGACACTACTGGCAGCCTGGATGCTTAGCTGGCTGCTCATTACCCGGAGGTTGCGGCGGTTAGAAGAAACAACTCAACGCATCAGCAGCGGAGACCTGGCTGTTCGCAGTGGACTATCAAATGGTGATGATGAGATCAGCAGTCTTGCCAGAACAGTGGATTTCCTGGCTGCGTCTTTACAAGCAAGTGATATCCAACTCAAACAAGAGATGGAGCAAAACCGCCAGGCAAAAGAGCAAATCCAGAAGCAATATGCCCGGCTTGAAGGTCTGCAGCAGATCAGCCTGGCAGCCAGCTCCAACCTCCATTTGGACGATGCCTTGCGTCAGATGCTGGATAGCGCCATCACGCTCCTGCAGGTTGACGCGGCTGACTTCCTGCTGATCGATTTCAACACCGATTCTCTGGTTTTTCGCGCCGGCGCAGGCTTCCGCACATCATTAGCCGAAAACATTCAGATGGATTTTATGCAAGGATTTCAGTGGAAGACGCTCCAGAACCCCCAGCCAGTTGCAATCTCCGATCTGGATTCAACCATCCAGGAGTGGAGAGAACATCGCCAGCAGATCTCACCGAACTTCGTGCATCTGATCATCTCTGAAGGCTTTAAAACTTATGCCGGATGCCGGGTGGCCTGGAAAGGTACGCCCAAGGGCATCCTCGAGGTATACACTCGCTCTCCAAAGCAGGTTGATGAAGACTGGCTAAAACTGATGCAAATGCTGGTGCAGCCGGCTGCAGTGGCTGTCGACAATGCCATGCTGTTTGAAGATCAGATTGAAGCCATGCGGCGCATGGAAAGCGCCTACGATGAAACGATTAGAGGCTGGGCGCGCATGCTGGAAAAACGTGACCTTGAGACGGAAGGCCACTGTGAGCGGGTTGCAGAAATTACCTGTAGAATTGTGGAAAGCATGGGCATGCCCCCCCATGAAATTAAGCATGTGTGGAGAGGCGCATTGCTGCATGATATCGGTAAGATGGGGCTGCCAGACCATGTGCTGCTCAAACTCTCATCCTTGAGCGCTGAGGAGTGGGATCTCATGCATTTGCATCCGGTGTACGCATATGAGTGGCTTGCTCCCATCCCATTTTTACAACCAGCATTAGACATTCCCTACTGCCACCATGAGAGGTGGGATGGCGGAGGATACCCACGCCAGCTGCGCGGCAGCCAGATTCCCATCTCTGCGCGCATTTTCTCTGTGGTAGATGTCTGGGATGCATTAAGTTCTGACCGTCGCTATCGCCGAGCCTGGCCAGAAACGGACATTATCCGGTTTCTCAGGGCTGAATCAGGCACCCAGTTTGATCCAGATGCAGTAAACTCTTTTCTGGCGATAAAAACCTAAGAGAGTTGTATTTTTAAAAGCGAAAGAGCGGGAACCTGGCACCAGTCACCCGCTCCTTCATATCCTTGGAGGGAGAATTACTAATTTTTCGAAAAAGAAACCCGGGTGACGGCTTCTTTCATACTCTGTAAGATGACCGTGCCCCGCTGGCTGACGCTCATCACCTGGCCAGGGGTCAAAACGTGATCAACCAGATCACCTTCCTGGGTAACCCAGACAATGCCGGTGTCCACCGAGATCGTCAGACCATCCCGCCCGGACTCGAGGCGGACCAGTTCATTTTTCGGAAGGGAAAACACAGCTTCAGAAGAAGCGCTGTAAACCAGATCATTCACATCATTATCATACTTGGGTTTTAAGGTTATATCCATCTTACACTCCATTCTTGAACCATTACTGGACCATTTTCAAAATCTGGGTTGATTTTAGCTGCGATTCTGCTATAATAACAGATGTACAATACACCAATTATAATCATAACAGTTTTGAGTTTCTGCAACTGTACTGGTATTTTCTAAACCCAAGTGTGCTCTAAACGAGAGAAAAAATGTCCAATTCAGAAACAATGACACGCCTACCCCTCTATGAGAAGCTGGCCCTTGAGATCAGCCGCCAGGTTGAACAGGGGACATTCCGCCCTGGCGACCGCATCCCCTCTGTGCGCCAGGTCAGCCGGCAGCGGGAGCTGAGCATCACCACCGTCCTCCAGGCATATCAGCTGCTCGAAGATCGAGGGGTAATCGAAGCACGCCCACAGTCAGGGTACTACGTGCGCCGTCGTCCATCCGGCCCGGTCTTTGAGCCGGATATGGGAGGAGCGCCAGGCTTCCCGTGCCTGGTCAGTATTGATGACATGGTGATACAGGTGCTGCGCGACAGCGAGAACCCCCGCCTGGTTCAATTCGGCGCTGCGCTCCCCTCCCCAGATCTGCTGCCATCCACCCGCCTGAACCGCATCCTGGCTTCCATTGCACGGCGCGAAGAAGTCTCTCCCAATTTTATCGGCGCCCTGGAAGGGTGTTACGAGCTGCGTGTCCAGGTCGCCCGCCGGGCTTTCCTGGCTGGCTGTGAAATCACACCGGATGAGATCTTGATCACTTCCGGCTGCACAGAGGCGCTCAGCCTTTCTCTGCGGGCGGTGTGCAATCCTGGAGACCTGATCGCTATCGAATCTCCCACGTATTTTGGTATTCTCCAGATCCTGGAATCGCTGGGGATGCAGGCTTTAGAAATCCCCACCCACCATCGGGACGGCATCAGTCTCGAAGCACTGCGCTTCGCCCTGGACCATCACCCCGTGCGCGCCTGCCTGTTCAGCACAAATTTCAGCAACCCGCTTGGCTGTCGCATGCCAGATGAAAACAAGCTCCAGCTCATGGAGCTGCTTTCCGAGCGTAATATTCCCCTGATTGAAGATGACATCTATGGGGAGCTGTACTTTGATGGCGAACGACCCAATGTGGTTAAATCTTTGGATAGAAAAGGGCTCATCATTTTGTGCTCATCCTTCAGTAAGGACATTTCCCCCAACTACCGGGTGGGTTGGGTGGCAGCGGGTAAATTCCAGGAGCGCGTGCTGCGCCTGAAAGTAGCAACCAATCTCAGTACCAGTATGCTGCCACAGTTAGCCATTGCCCATTACCTGGAAAGCGGCGGCTATGATCGTCATTTACGCAATATGCGGCGGGCCTTTGCCGAAAGAGTATCAGCCATGGCAGATTCGGTCCTCCGGCATTTTCCTGAAGACTCAAGGGTCACTGATCCCGCCGGAGGATGTGTGCTGTGGGTACAAATGCCGGAGAATGTGGATTCGCTGGAACTTTATCAGTTGGCGCTCAAGACGGGCATTACCCTGGCGCCAGGATATATTTTCTCAGCCAGCCCCAAGTACCGCAACTATATTCGCCTGAATGCAGCGTACTGGAATTGGAAAGCAGACCGGTCTGTCGAAACCCTCGGACGCTTAGTGAAGCGCCTGGCAGACAGGCCAGCTCGCGAACATACCACCGTCATCGAGTAAACCATCCTCCAACTATTTTCCATGAACGCGGATCAGGACCTGATCGTGGATGAGATGGAGTTTTTCCCTTCTTATCAGGGATTATAATAGCTGAAAGGCTAGCCTGGACTGGCCTGAGTTTACATCTGGAGGACAAACATGGGAAAACAAAAATGGACGGTCGAAGAGGCCAATGCCTGGTATCGGTGCATCCCATGGCCGGTCGGTTGTAATTTCATCCCCAGCTGCGCTATCAACCAGCTGGAGATGTGGCAGGCTGCAACATTCGACCCCCATACCATCTCGCGCGAGTTGAGCTGGGCATCACAGCTTGGTTTCAACACAATAAGAGTTTATTTGCATGACCTGGCCTGGCAGTCCGAGCCTGAAGGGTTCCTGCAGCGCATCAGGCAATTCCTGGACATTGCTGATCACCAGAAAATCCGTACCATCTTTGTGTTGTTCGATGACTGTTGGAATCCGGACCCGGCGATAGGGGAGCAGCCGCAGCCGCAGCCTGGGGTGCACAATTCTGGTTGGGTCCAAAGCCCTGGGCAGCGAGTCGTGTTGAACCCAGAAGAATGGCCCCGGCTGGAAGCCTATGTCAAAGCGATTCTTGGCGCGCTGGGGAATGATGAACGCATCCTGATGTGGGACCTTTATAATGAGCCCGGCAACAAGGGCATGGGCGAGCGCTCATTGGGTCTGCTGCGCGCCGAATTCCAATGGGCCAGGGAGGCGAATCCTCAACAACCGCTGACAGCACCAATCTGGTTTGACAACCAGGTAATGAACACCTTCCAGCTTGAAGCATCAGATATTATTACCTTTCATAATTATGATGATTCAGCCAGCCTGGAGGCACAGATTGCGGATTTAAAATCCCACCTGCGTCCCCTGATTTGTACAGAATATATGGCACGCTCTCGCGGCAGCCGTTTCTCCACCCATCTACCGGTGTTCCACCGTGAAGCCGTTGGCTGTATGAGTTGGGGACTGGTGGCTGGCAAAACGAACACCATTTTCCCATGGGAATCAGCCTCAGGCTCTGCAGAACCTGCTCAGTGGTTCCACGATATTTTCTATCCTGATGGAACTCCTTATGACCAGGAGGAGATCCTGGCAATCCGACGTTGGACAGGGGCGTGAGATCTCTTTCTCCCACTCAATACATATCAGCGTGTTATAATTTTACCAGGAGGCCACAATGCAATTCGATCTTCCTCTGGATGAGCTAAGAAAATATAAACCTGAGCGGAAAGAACCGCCTGATTTTGATGCATTCTGGCAGTCTACATTGGATGAATCCCGCCGTTTTCCACTTGGCGCCTGTTTTGATCAATTCGATTCTGGATTGAAAACCATCGAAACATATGACGTCACCTTTAATGGCTTTGCCGGGCAGCCGATCAAAGGCTGGCTCCTGCTGCCTGCCCAGCGCCAGGGACTCCTGTCCTGCGTGGTGGAATTCATCGGGTACGGAGGTGGGCGCGGTCACCCCCTTGACTGGCTGGACTGGAGTGCCGCCGGCTATGCTCACCTGGTAATGGATACGCGAGGCCAGGGGAGCGCCTGGTTGAGCGGCGACACACCCGACCATGAGTTGGTCCCATCTAATCCGCAATTTCCTGGCTTCATGACGCGCGGCATCCTCGATCCATCGACTTATTACTTCCGCCGGCTGATCACGGATGCTGTGCGGGCAGTCGAAACGGCTTGCAGCCATCCGGAGGTGAATACCGAGCGAATTGCAGTCACGGGAACCAGCCAGGGTGGTGGGCTTTCACTGGCAGTCGCAGCCCTTGCGCCTATGGTGGCCGCGGTGATGCCGGATGTGCCTTTCTTATGTCATTTCCGCCGTGCGACAGAAATCACCGACTCTGACCCTTATCATGAGATTGCCCTTTTCTGCAAAATCCGCAGGAACGATATTGAGCGCGTTTTCAATACTTTGGATTATTTTGATGGTTTGCACTTCGCTGCCCGCGCGCACGCTCCGGCGTTGTTTTCAACCGCCTTGATGGACGATGTCAGTCCACCTTCCACAGTGTTTGCTGCTTATAACTGGTACGCTGGTGAAAAGCAAATCCGCGTCTGGCCTTATAACCGGCATGAAGGAGGCGAGACATACCAGATGGTGGAAAAGATCCGCTTCCTTTCCTGGACCGTAGAATGATCAGATAAAAAAAGAGGGAACAGGGTGGATATCAAAGTTGAATTTATGGCGCTCTGGAAGTGGTGTACCACACCAATAGCTAACAGCGAATGGGATGCTCACGGAGAGTATGCCACGCGCGTCGTCTTTGCATTGATGAGCCTGTCTTTATTGGCTGCCAGCATGGGCATTGTACTCAGTTGGGCCGCCGGTCTTTTTGATTGGTTGACCATTCTAATCATCACTGCTGTCGACATTTTGATGTTCCTGGGCTGGTTCCTTGTCCTTCGCGGCAGCTGGCGGCGTGCGCGCTGGCTGCCCATTATCCTATTTCTGACCCTTGGGGCGTATTTTTCCTGCATGGCCGGCTTTGAAGCCGGGTCCGCGGGCTTGATGTATATGCTTTCGGTTCTCCTGGCAGGTGTCGTCATCGGCGAGCTAGCAAGCTGGATCACCCTGGTGGCGGCATTGATGTTACATATGGCCATCAGCCTGACCAACTTTTCCTATTCCGTTGAAGATTTTATTTCTGTTCTAATTGTCTACACCAGCTCCCTGGTCGGTGCAGCAATGCTGGAGGCTTTTTATCTACGCCGCCTGCGCTCCTCCCTGACAGAAGCCAGGCGTCTCAGCCAGATCAGCCAGGAGCAAGCTCGCAAACGGGCGGAGGCAGAATGGGATGCAAAAGAAAAACACCAGTACCTGGTGAGCCTGGTTTCCAGCCTGCCGCTGGCGGTATGGGGTCTGGATACAGCCGGAAAGATCCGCCTGGCAGAAGGGAATTGCCTGGAGGCTATCGGTCTCCTGCCAGAAAACGGCCAGATCCCACCCAATCGTACCTCAGCCGAATTGAAACGGATTACGCGCGCCATTGAGGCCTCCCTGGCTGGTGAGGAATCCACCCTGCTGCTGGACGGGGCAGGAAGATACTATGATGCGCGATTTATCCCGTGGATTTCCGAGGATGGTTCAATTGCCGGCTCAATTGGTGCAGCCCTGGATATTACAGAGCGCGTCCAGGCAGAACAGGCACTGCGTGAAAACCAGGACCGCTTGCGCCAGGTCGTCATGAATATGCCGGTAATGCTGGATGCATTCGACGAAAACAACCGCATCATTGTCTGGAATCGGGAATGCGAGCGGGTGACTGGTTATGGCGCCGAGGAAGTCCTATACCATCCTGATCCCTTAAGACTTCTCTACCCCAATGAAGCTTATCGTCTTCGTATGCTTAAACAAATCCAGGTCGCTGGTAATTATTTCCGCGGGATGGAATGGACGCTGACCTGCAAAGATGGGAAGCAGAAGACCGTGAGCTGGTCAAACATTTCCAGCGAATTCCCAATTCCGGGATGGGTATCCTGGGCGATCGGTGTGGATATTACCTCGCGCAAGGAAGTGGAAGAAGAACTCCGCTACATCAGCACTCACGATAATCTGACCGGGTTATACAACCGGGCATTTTTCGAGTCTGAAATGGCCCGCTTGTTTAAAAGCCGGATGTATCCCGTATCCGTGGTGGTTATCGATGTAGATGGGCTTAAGCGCGCCAATGATCTGTATGGACATGCCGCAGGGGACGAACTGCTTAAAGCCACAGCCCGGGTAATACAGACAGCATTTCGCAGCGAGGACATCGTGGCGCGCATCGGGGGCGATGAGTTTGCCATCCTGCTGCCATATACCGATGCCCAGTCTGGAACCGAGGCAGTGGACCGGCTGCAAGCCAGGATCTTCGAAAACAACTCCGGAGCAAACAATGTCCCGGTCTTCATCTCCATTGGCGCAGCCACAACCGATAATGATCTGAATCTAGCCGAGGCATTTCGCCTGGCTGATTCCATGATGTACGAAGATAAACAGAGAAGGAAGGAACAACGATGATCTCCCATATCTTACTGGCTGATGATGGCTCCGAAAACGCCCGCCTGGGCGGAGAGCTCCTTTCACAATTACGTTTTCCACCAGGAACTGAAATTGACGTTCTTCAGGTGCTTAATCCTCGCGATCTGCATGGATCAAGCGGCAAGCAGTTGGCCGCTGTTCAAGAATTACAAAAGCTTTGGGAAAAACCTGATCTGGTGGAAAAAGGTTGGCAGGTGATACCGCATGTTGAGATCGGGCATCCAGCAGAAAAGATTGCAGCCCTGGCATCACAAAAAAAATCAGAGCTGATTGTGCTGGGCGCTCAAGGCAAGCGCGCTGCGCTCCAGGTGTTGTTGGGGGGTGTAGCCCAGCAAGTTGTGGAGTACACCGATCAACCGGTTCTGGTTGTGCGCCGTCGACCGGACGGATTAAAGAAGATCTTATTTGCGACCGATGGCTCGATCCACAGTGAGCGAGCACTCGATTTCCTGGCTGAACTGCCCCTTCCACAGGGGATCGAGGTCCATCTGATCCATGCCTTACCGCCTATTCCCCCCGAGGTAGTAGTAGAAAGCTGGACCACGAGCCCGGATGTGTTGATGCCCCTTCCACCGATGATGGCAGATGTGACAACGCTCCAGGCTGAGGAAGAAGCTCATGGGAAAAACCTGTTAGAAAAGGCCGTTCAGCGCCTGGCAAAACAGCCGTTCACCCTTGAGACTCACCTTGTGACGGGCGATGCAGGCAGCGAAATCCTGGAATTTGTGACCCAGAACCAGGTAGACCTGGTAGTCAGTGGATCCCGCGGCCTAAGCCCGGTTAAGAGTTGGTTGTTGGGCAGTGTATCTCGCAAATTGGTACATTACGCATCCTGCTCGGTGCTGCTGGTGAAGTAACCGGTAAATTTGCAATTCACCCATTATTTCCTGCCTGGTTGCAGCTTCTCAACCAGGCAGTTTCTTTTTCATCGTCGCAAATCCTTTCTAAATTTGCACAGAAAATGTCGTCCAGGGTCAAAAAACGGCATTCCCGATCAAGCATATGATAAAAGGACTATTTTCAATAGATAAAATGCAATGATCAGGTATGACAATACGCGATAGGAACACCTGACGGTTTGACTGAACAAATCTGACCAAATGCTATATACAAGCCGATCAAATTTCTGTACAATCAATAGTAAGTAGAAAGGTGGGAAATATGCGCGTTTACCAATGGTTCAGCCATATCGGATGCGACTTCTGGAGGAAAAAACTTATGACGACTGCGGAAAAAGAGAACCTTACCGTAGAGCAACTACTGGCAAAAGCCAAAAAGCCATCGGCTGATGCCATGGTTCTACACCCATTCTATCGTGGGAAGATTGAAACCACTCTCAAATGCTGTGTACGCAGCTTTGATGATTTTGCCATCTGGTACACACCGGGTGTAGCTACCCCATGCAAAGCGATCCAGGCAGATCCAGAATTAGTGTATGAATATACGAACAAATGGAATACGGTTGCGGTAGTCAGTGATGGAACTCGTGTCCTGGGGCTGGGTGATATTGGCCCCAAGGCTGGGCTGCCAGTCATGGAAGGGAAAGCGCTGCTATATAAATACCTGGGCGGGGTGGATGGCGTTCCAATCATGCTGGACACGAAGGATCCTGATGCAGTGATCAACACCGTGCTGATGCTCCAACCCGGTTTTGGCGGCGTCAATCTGGAGGATATCTCCCAACCCAAATGTTTCTA
>CAIQIV010000115.1 GCA_903871905.1 uncultured Chloroflexota bacterium
ACCAGGCAAACAGTGCCACCTCCCTGATCATCCAGGTCGAACATATCCAGGCTGTGAGAAACATCGAGTCCATCCTGGCAACGGAAGGCCTGGATGGGGTGCTGATCGGTCCCTACGACCTGTCAGCGAGCATGGGCCTGATCGGACAGGTAGAGCATCCTGAGGTCCAGGCTGCCATCGGGCGCGTGCTCCAGGCCTGCCGGGAAAAGGATATGCCATTGGGCATCTTTGCCGCCAACGTGGAGCGGGCCAGGAAATATGCTGCCCTGGGCTTCCGATTCATTGCCATCGGCGGTGACGTCATGCTGCTGCTTGGCGCGGCTAATGACCTGGTACGAGAGATGAAAACGCCAGTTTAGCACAACCTGCATTCATCCTAGAGATGCTGTGACCAGACCATCAATCCTCTTGCATGCCATGATGTCCATTGACGGGCGCCTGACCCTGGCCCCGGATGTGCTGCTGCTGCACGGCGACCCGCGCTGGGATGCCCTGACCGTACCGGGGATCGATGTCTACCAGGGGTTGATGTCTGCCTACCAACCCCAGGCTTTATTAGAGGGCAGCGGATCTTTTGTCCTGCCCGGCCAGGTGTCCGATCCACTCCCTGCATATCCAGGCGATCCTGGCGCACTGTACCAATCCTACCTGCCACAGGCTGTCGTGCAGCAGCCAGGTCGTAAATGGTTTGTCGTGGTCGACAGCCGCGGCCGGGTGAGATGGATGTTCAAAGAGTTTCCAGGAGAGACCTGGTCGGGCTGGCACCTGCTCGTGCTTACCAGCCGCCAGACTCCGGCAGAATACCTGGCTTACCTGCGCAGCCAGGAGATTCCTTACCTGGTTGCTGGAAACGAAAGAGTTGATCTCGGGCAAGCGGTCGAAGCGCTCCAACGCGAGCTTGGTGTGGAGCAGATTGTCGCCACTGGAGGCGGTCAGCTGAGCGGGGCGCTGCTTCGTTCCAGCCTGATCGATGAAATCAGCCTGGAGGTCCTCCCGGCAGCAATCGGCGGAGCAGGAGTGCCGTCCCTGTTTGATGCTCCACCGCTCCTCGCCGGGCAGCTGCCTACCCGGCTGAAACTGCTGGAATGCCGGCCGCAGCCAGATGGGCGTCTTCTTCTTTACTACCGCGTGCTGAATTCCGGCTGATCCCGCAGGGTGAAAAGGCTTCACGGCTGCTGCAGCCCGTAGCAGCGAAACATTTTCTGAAACCTGTACTGGGCAAACTCTCTGTCACGGGGAATTGACAAAACCCCAGAATCATTGTACAGTGATAGTGTAAAACTATGACACTCATTCAAGCCGAAAATCTTACCAAAATATATGGCAGGGGCGAGACCGCAGTCACCGCGTTAGATCACGTTAACCTGAGTGTGGATGCAGGCGAATTCGTGGCAGTGATGGGCCCAAGTGGCTGTGGGAAGTCCACCCTGCTGCACCTGCTGGGAGGGCTTGACCATCCCAGTGAGGGTCGGGCCTTGATCGACGGACAATCCTTGAGCGCTCTCAAAGACAATGCGCTCGCCAGGCTGCGCAGGCGCCAGATTGGTTTTATTTTCCAGTTCTACAATCTGATCCCCGTGCTGGATGCCGTCGAAAACGCAGCCCTACCGGTCATCCTGGATGGAGGCAGGGCAAGCAAGGCCCGGGAAAAATCGAGGGTATGGCTGCAAAAGGTCGGCCTGGGTGACCGGCTGCACAGCCGACCTGACCAACTCTCAGGTGGTCAGCAGCAGCGGGTTGCAGTTGCCCGAGCCCTGGTTGCAGAGCCCAAGCTGATCCTGGCTGACGAGCCAACCGGCAACCTGGATTCGGTTTCCTCGGGCGAGATTGCGGCCCTGCTGCGACAGGTGGCAAATGAGTGGGGGCGTGCGGTGCTCATGGTGACCCATGATGCCCGCATTGCTGCTTATGCAGACCGCATCATCTTCCTCAAAGATGGCAAAATCGTGGATGAGGCGCGGCCGCAAGGCAGCGAAGGCGAGGATACCGATCTGGTGGAAAGAATCCTGCGCCAGATCGGGTGAAAATTTGATAGATTATTGGTGAGGTTTCGAATACCATGCTAGGCTTGCAGTTCGCTTTAGCTGCGCGCTATTTGTGGGGGCGAAAGCTCAGGACCTTTCTGACCACCCTGGCCATCGTATTTGGCGTGCTGGTGATTTTTGGCATGAACATCCTGGTGCCAACCATGCTCAAAGCATTCCAGGCGAACATCATGGCAGCCTCTGGTCAGGTGGATGTCACAATCACATTAAAAACCGGCGAGGCATTCCAGCGCAATGTGCTGAATAAGATCAAGACCGTCCCCGGCATACGGGTCATCGCTGGCTCACTCAGCCGAACCGTCAATATCCCCGAAGGATTCTACGGAAAAGCCAAAGTCACTGCCCTGAACTTGACCGGGATCGACCCCCGGGCTGCAACAGATTTACGCTCCTACCCAATCAAGCAGGGCCGTTTCTTGCGCGGCGGAGACGCAGACGCGGCAGTTATCACCACCAGCCTGGCTGATAACCTGGGCCTGAGGCTGGGGGATGAGCTCAACCTGCCTACTACCTCCGGCGATGTCGATCTGCTGATCGTCGGACTGCTGCCCGCGCGCGCCCTGCCCGGCAACGAAGAGGTGCTGGTCACCTTGCTTGAAGCGCAGAAACTGCTGGACCTGCCCGACCGTATCAACACCATTGAGATTAACCTGGATACCACAGACACTGCCGAACGTGATGCCATCCAGAAAGACATCCAGGATATGCTTGGAAGCAACTATACCCTGGGAGGCCTGTCCAGCGGCACCGAGATCTGGGCCAGTATCAAAGTCGCCCAGACAGCCACCAATTTGATGGGCGTCCTAGCGCTGTTCATGGGCGGCTTCATCATCTTCAACACCTTCCGCACCATTGTTGCCGAGCGGCGCCACGATATCGGTATGCTACGCGCTATCGGCGCCAGCCGCAGCACCATCCTGGGATTGATCCTGGCCGAAGGCACACTTCAGGGAATTTTCGGCACCGCCGTTGGCATGGGATTAGGGTATTTATTGGGCGCTGGCCTGACCAGGCTCATGGCGCCTATGCTTTACCAGTTCATTCATATTGAAATGGCTGCCCCCTTGGTTTCCAGCGGACTGATCGGCGTGACCTTAGCACTGGGGATTGGCGTCACGCTTCTGGCGGGCTTCATCCCAGCCGTCAGAGCCAGCCGGATTACCCCCATGGAAGCGCTGCGCCCCTCCATTGCTGATGTCGTCCGGCGCACATCTGTATTGGGAGGCGTTTTGGGTGTGACCCTGATTGTGCTGGCGGTCCTTGGGCTGATCTCGGGAAACAACAACTATATTTTTCTGGGAAGCATGTTCTTCCTGCTCGGACTGATCCTGGCCGCTCCGATGTTAGTGCACCCGGTTGCTTCTGTCCTGAGTGCACTGATTGCCTCAATCTATGCCCGGGATGGGACAGGCATCCTGGCCCAGAGTAACCTGACCCGCCAACCGACGCGCGCGGCAGTTACTGCCAGCGCCACCATGATCGGCCTGGCAATCATTGTAGCCATGGGAGGCATGATCATGAGCCTCTCTGGGAATTTCATGGATATCTTGCAGCGCAGCCTGGGCAGTGATTACCTGGTGATGCCTCCTTCTGTCGCCGTCTGGCGCAGCAATGTAGGCGCAGACCGCGACCTGGCGGAGCGCCTCCACGCCGTTCCGGGTGTTGCTGTGGTCAGCACCATGCGTTATGCCTCTACCCAGGCGAACAGCAAGGCGCTTTCCCTGCTGGGGATTGACCCGGTTGCCTTCCCCCAGGTCTCCAGCCTGACATTTCAGCAGGGAGATCCCCGGACGGCGTTTCAAGCCCTGGCTAATGAACGGGCATTGATCGCCAATGGTGTCTTTGCCGCCCAGGCTGGTCTCAAAGTGGGCGAGGTGGTGCAGCTATCCACGCCCACCGGCGCCAAACCTTACCGCATTGTAGCGGTCGCTGGCGACTACCTGAACGCCAAGCTCCTCACCGCCTATGTCTCGCAGGAAAACCTGTCGAAGGATTTTCGCAAAGATGAGGATATCTTCATCCAGCTCAACCTGGCGCCCGGTGCTGACCCGGCGGTGGTAGAACCCCGGTTAAAGAAAATCCTGGAGGATTACCCGCAGTTCAAGCTTATCTCTGGTAAGAGCTATTTTGAGGAGAACAAGCAGATTTTCGAATCCGTCTTTTTCTTCTATTTTGTCCTGCTGGCAGTGCTGTCTGTGCCATCTCTGATCGCCATGCTCAACACCCTGGCCATCGGAGTGATTGAGCGCACCCGGGAGATCGGCATGCTGCGCGCCATCGGCGCCACCCGCCGGCAGGTGCGCCGCATGGTTGTGGTCGAATCTCTGCTGCTGGCAGCCATTGGCACCGGGCTTGGACTGCTGGCTGGGCTTTACCTAGGATATGTAATGGTGTTGGGATTAAGCGTCGGCGGCTACCCTGTAACCTACAGCTTCCCCTATGCCGGCCTGCTGGCTGCCGTTGCCGCCGGGCTGCTGTTTGGCGTGCTGGCTGCCCTGATCCCGGCGCGCCAGGCTGCCCAGATGGAAATCGTGCGCGCTTTGCGCTATGAATGAACATGAAGGATCAAATTTAAAAACTTCCGGATGGACAATGCCATCCGGAAGTTTTTAGATAACAGCCAAATGGTGATTGGCTGGAGGATTAATGCCCTCTGTTATCTGAGATTCCTCTAAAGTTCAGATTGAGCCCGCCGCGATATTCACTCCGGAGCGCAGCGCGATCTTGGGGTGAGTCCCAATACAAATTCCGGTTCTCATTGGCCACAGCACCTTTTAGAGATGTGTAGCCCCCGCTTTCGCTGACCAACCACCAGGGGACAGCAAATTGGGTGTAGACCCGCTGTTCAGATTCTCGATACTTCTCTGCACCAGGATCTGCCGGCGCGGCTTTGACTGATGCTACGCTGAGGAAGAAGCTAAAGGCCAGCAAACCGGCCACGGCAATATACTTCAAAGAACGTTCAGATCGCATTTCAATCTCCTAACTTCGGTAGTTGTTGATGACCTTCATGTTTCGATCATCATGACACCAGTATAACTGACCGGGGTTAATTACCGTCTATACCAGCGTATATTAAGAGTATTTCTACCATCTTTATCATATTATTAACCTGTTTCTAATCCTGGTTATGCTATACTGCAAGGAATGAGGCGACTGCATGCTTGAAATTCGGTTTTTAGGTCAATTCTCGGTCCACCTGGACAGCCAACCTGTAACCATTGCTTCGCGCCCCGCCCAGTCCCTCCTGGCCTACCTGGCCATCCATCCAGAAAAAGACCACCGCCGGGAGAAATTAGCGGGGATGCTGTGGCCCGATATTGCTGAACGCGATGCCCGGCGCAACCTCCGTCAGGCACTATGGCAGATCCGTAAAGTGCTCCCTGGCCATTTGGGCGATATTCTCCGCACCAATGATCTCACCATTGCCCTGGTACCCAGACAGGATGTCTGGATAGACATCTCTCTCCTGGAACAAAAACCTGAGCCGGACTGCCCGGTTGATCAGCTGGCTATGGTGGTCGCGGCTTATGAAGGCGAGTTCCTGCCCGGTTTCTATGACGATTGGATCCTTATACAACGCGAGCGGTTCCAGGTAGTATATGAGCACAAGATCAAGCTGCTGCTCGATCACCTTTTGCAGCTTCAAAAATGGGATGAGATCCTCAAATGGGCAGAGCACTGGATCAGCCAGGGACAGGCCCCAGAACCTGCCTACCAGGCGTTGATGCTTGCTTACCAGGGCCTGGGTGATAGCGCCAGCGCCCGAAACGTGTACCGGCGATGCGTGGAAGATCTGCGCAGGCGGTTTGATCTCGCGCCGGCTGAGCAAACCCAGCATCTCTACCACACCTTATCCCAGGAGGTGGCTGTTCTCAGCACACTCGAAGCTGGTGTCCCACCCTCTCCTATCCAAGGGCCGGCATCGCCGCCCAGGTTGGCCCAAACCGCCCATTCTGAAAAGCCGCCTTATGTCGGGGGCCGCGCCTTTACTGAGCAAGACGCCAATCTGTTCTTTGGCCGCGAAACCCTGGCAGCGCGGCTGGTCCAGCAATTGGGGATCAACCGACCAGGAAGCCAGGAAAAGCGCGGGCTGGGAGACAATCTGCTCATCCTGGCCGGCCAATCAGGCTGCGGCAAGACATCTTTCATAAACGCTGGTATACTACCAGCCGCCAGGCACCGGGCACAGCCTGCTCAAGAAATCAAGGCTGGTGCAGACCAGCCGAGCTGGCTGTCGTTTGTATTCCCCCTCACTGCACACCCCTTGAAAGAGCTGGCTATCCACCTGACACGAGAGGCAGCCTCAGTGGCTGCAACAGCTACACTGCTGGATGACCTGGCAGGCGATTGGCGCAGCCTGGACCTTTTTATCAATAAAATGCTGAGAGGCAAGAAAGAGAACGCCCCTACCGGGATATTGCTCATCATTGATCAATTTGAGCAGGTGTTTCATGCGTGTGAGGATGAGGCCGAACGGCGCGCCTTCATCGAAAACCTGCTCTATGCTGCTGCCGGCGAACAGGTCCGGATCATCCTGGTGATGCGCGACGAATACCTGCCCCACGCCATGCATCAGGATAACCTGCGCCAGGCAATGGAGAGCTGCCTGGTCCACATCCCCCCCATTTCCAGCGAAGACCTGGGCCGAGCCATTGAAACGCCTGTCATCCATGGCGGGTGGGTGTTTCAGCCTGGCCTGGTAGATCTCATCTTACGCGACGCGGGCAATGAGCCAGGAGCGCTGCCATTCCTACAAATGGCGCTGCTGGAGACCTGGAACAGGCGCCAGGATCGCGGCCTGACACTTTCAGGATATATCCAATCCGGCGGGGTCTGGGGGATGCTGGCAGAGACCGCCTCGGCAGTATACCAGCAGCTGTCCGCCGAGCAGCAGCGCATTGCCCGCTCGATCCTGCTGCAGTTGACGGAATACCGGGAAGGTGAAGGAAGCATCTGCCGCTGTGCGGACCCAGAAGAACTGGCGGCAGGCGAAGCGGATGCCCAGGCCGTCCAACAGGTGCGCCAGACGCTCACCGATGCCCGGCTGATCGTTACCCACCAGGGATCGGTAGAGCTGGCTCATGAAGCATTGACCCGTGAATGGCACGAGTTCCGACAGTGGCTGTTTGAAGAGCTGACGATTAAGCTCTGACCGTCTCTGACAAGGCGAAGCTTAAAGAAGAAAGAAGGCTGTTCGAGAACTTACACCAGGGCTTCTTTACTCTTTTTGGTCAGCTTGCCGCGCTCTTCGGTGTCCAGGATACGCTTGCGGATGCGGTAACTGGCAGGGGTAACCTCCAGCAGTTCATCCTCGCCCAGGTACTCGATGGCTTCATCCAGGCTCATCTGGCGCGGCGGGCTGAGACGCACCTCGATATCCTTGTTGGATGAACGCATGTTGGTCAGGTGCTTCTTCTTGCACACGTTGACCGCCAGGTCGCCGGGACGC
>CAIQIV010000116.1 GCA_903871905.1 uncultured Chloroflexota bacterium
GGAAAGGCCTCTTATCCTGTCCATCCTCTTTATCGATGTTAAATTTCTTCCAAACCATTACCCCGGATACTTTGTAAAGCCCTGTTTCCCAAAAACCGGGTTTGCCTGGTAAAAGTCAGTCCTTAACCTAATATAATCACCCATTTAAGATAAATATTGTCATAATATGTTAGAATATCATTGTTCGGCCAGGAGACAGCCTGGCAGCGTATCCGATTGGTATGTGTTTACTGGAGGCTGATATGTCTGAGTATTGATTTAGCGCCCCTGTCCTGGACGGCGGGGAAGAAGTCATGAAGCAGTGGATCAAAAAAGGCGTAACCAATAACCCGGATCACGACCGGATCTTCGAAAGCGCCGGGATCACCGGCGAGCAGGTGTGGGTCCAGCATACCCCGATGGGCACGTTTGCCGTCGCCTGCTGGGATGTGGAAAGTATCGAAAGGGCCTTCCAAACCCTCATCACCTCAAACGACCCCTGGACGGTCGAGTTTCGCAGCACCCTCACCCGGGCGCATGGCATTGATTTTAGCCAGCCCATGGCGCCAAACGAGAAAATCATGGACTGGACAGGGAAGTCCACCGTCCAATCGGGCGGCCAGTACGGCTTTATCATGCCAGTCCTTCCGGGGAAAGAGGCTGTCCTGCGCCGGTGGATCGCTGAAGAGATGCCTTCAGCTGCCCACGACCGCCTGTTTGCCGAAGGCGGCGTCGACCGGGAGCAGGTCTGGCTGCAGCATACCCCCATGGGAGACATTGTCATCAGCTTGCTGAACACTGACAGCCCGGCCAGGGCTTTTAACCTGCTGGCGACTTCGTCCGACCCGTTTGCCCTCAAGTTCAAGGCCTTCCTGCTGGACGTGTACGGGGTAGATTTTAGCCAGCCGGTGCCGATCAACATGCAGGTGGCGCGCTGGACGGCAAAGGAGCGGGTGCGGGTATAACCCTGCTGATCCACCATTCCCCACGAGTGGAATCAACGACCTCGGGAGCAGCCTCCCGAGGTCGTTTTGTTTTTCACCCTGCGCCAGCTCTGCGCGGGCTGTCTTTCAGACAAACACGTTCTCTGCCAGCCGCTGCAGCATGGGCACGCCGCGCACCTCGGTCTCAAACAGCGGGGTGGTGGAGCGCACCATGCCGTCGAACTTTTCCCAGATATCTTCCATGTAGCGCTGCTGCATGGCCAGCCGGTTGCGCACGAAGTCCGGCGCATCGTCCTTCACCTGGCTGCTGTCGATCAGCATGTTGACCAGCACGCCGCCCACCGGGATGCCAAAATCATGGAACCAGCCGATAAAGCGGGTGATCACGGCGATGGGCAGCGCCTCGGGCAGGGTGACAAAGAAGAACGAGGTCTTCTCCGGGTCGGTGAGCAGCTCCCGGGCGTGCCCCATGCGGTCGCGGAACGAGACCAGGTAGTCCATCAGCGGGTCAGCCTCTTTCTTTTTGGTGAAGGAGAGCATCTCGCGCAGTGAGCGCGCCTCCTCCCGGCTCTTGAGCATCTTGTTGACCCACAGCGAATAGACCTTGGACATCCCCAGCAGGCGGCGGGCGTTGGCGGTGGGGGCGGTGTCGAACACGTACAGGTCATACTCGTTTTTGAACATCAGGTCGATCATGTTTTCGAACATGGCCGATTCTTCAAAGGCCGGGTTCATGGTGGCCGATTCAACGAAGTCCTCCGCCTTGGTGGAGATATCGGCATACTTCAAGAACCACTGGATCTTGTCGCGAATCTCCTGCTTGGAGCGTTCGATGGTATCTTTGGTGTCAATCTCATAGGCCCACAGGTTGTCTACGCCGCTAACCGGGGTATGTTTTCCAAAGACGTCCTGCCCCAGCAGGCCGCTCAGGCTGTGCACCGGGTTGGTGGAGGCCAGCATCACCCGCTTGCCTTGTTGGGCAGCCCAGACGGCTGTCGCCCCAGCCATCACCGTCTTACCCACGCCGCCTTTGCCGCCGTAGAAGACGTAATGCAGGTCGCCGTGCGCCTTGAAATAGCCAGTCATTGAGGTTTCGATCGGGCTCATGGCTTCTCCTGACCTCCGTACATGATGCCGGCCAGCTTTTCGATCATCTCCAGGCCGGTGACGTCCCGCTCCAGCTCGGGTACGTAGGCGGACACCTGTCCGCCGAACATCTCCCTGATCTGCTCCATATAGCGGTCCTGCATCTGGATGCGGTTGCGCAGGTACGCCGGAATGTCCTGCTCCATTAACTCGTGCGGCACCACCCGGTTGACCACGTAACCCGAGATGGGCACGTCAAACTTGGCAAACAGCCCGGCAGCCTTCTGCGTGTCGAGCAGGATCATCTCTTCCGGAATGACCACGAAGAAAAAGGCCGTTTTCTCTTTATCCGTCAGGATGCTGGAGGAGGCGTTGATGCGCTGGCGGATATACACCAGCTCGGTGAGGATCTGGTCCTCCTCGGTCTGCTTCTCGCGCTTCATGCGCGAGACCATCTCCTCGTACTCGCGCATCTCCTCGCGCAGCTTGGTGATTTTATTGATCCATTCATCATACACCTTGGCCATGCTCAGGTAATACAGGGCGTGGCCCAGGGGCACCAGGTCGTAGATGTAGTAGTCATATTCACCGCCGATCACGATATCCACCACCGCATCGAAGATGGCGCTCTCCTCCATGGCCGGTTCGGCAGACGCAGCCTGGATGTACGACTCGATTTCTTCGGGCACCTCATCAAAGCCGTACATATCCAGGATCTTCTGGCGGATCTCGTTCTGGTAATCCTTGATATGTTGGTCGGCGTCGATCTCCTGTGCCCACAGGTTTTCCATGATCTTGACCGGGCCTTTGCCGAAAATATCTTTTTGGAAGATATCCGAAAGGCTGGCCTGGGGGTCCACCGAGAAGACCAGCACCTTCTTCCCCTGCGAGGCAAGCCAGTAGGCGGTGGCTGCGGAGAAGGTAGTCTTGCCCAGCCCGCCCTTGCCGCCAAACATAATATAGCGCCGGTCCGGGTTCTGTTCGAAGATTTCTTTTAGCGACATGCGGCCTCCTAGAACATGGCGTCCGAGACGTCTTTTTCACGCAGCAGGCGCCGCTTCCAGGTGGAGATCTGCGGCACCACGTAGGGCAGCAGGCGCAGGCTGTAGTAGGGGGGCAAGATGGGGATGCCGATCATGTCTCCCATGGTGATCAGGATGAAGAGATGCTCCATGCTGGCGCGGGTGCGCAGGGCATAGCGGCTCATGTCATGCGAGGCCATGCCGTACATGATCTCTTTTAGATTTTGCAGGAAACCCTTCTTGGGCTTTTCGGGCGGCAACTGTGCCGAAGGATCCGGGCTCATAACGCATACCTCCTTGTTCAGATTTGTTATCGATTATAGTCCATCCAGGTGGTAATCATGCTCATCGGTGAACTCCCGCTCGCGCAGCACGCGGCGCTTCCAGGAGCCGATTTGGGGGGCCAGGTATGGCAGCAGGCGCAGGCTGTAGACCGGCGGCAGGACCGGCACGCCGATCATGTCGCCCACCGTGGCCAGCATAAACAGGCTTTCCACGCTGGCGCGCATCTCCAGCGCATGCTCGGCAATCTCCAGCCCGACCATGCCAAACATAAACTCTCGCACCGCCTGGAGAATACGGCCCTTGGGGTGAGGATTAGAAGCGCTCGGCATTTGTGTTTGCATCAACCTTTCTGGTTCAGGATATTTTGGCCATTCGGCGTTGATCCAGGCCGGGATCGTTTATACTGTGCTGGAAATTCCAACCTTTCCGCCGGAGGGAAACCGTGGAACCCAAAACTATCCTGGTCGTTGTTGTGGCGGTGGTGATGCTGTGGTTCGCCATGGGCGTGATCTACAACATCCGCCGCGGGGAGCGCCTGCTGCGTTGGGCGCAGGGCGGGCTGCCGCTGGTTGGCGAGCGCACCACCTTCCGCTGGCTGGGCTCGTCGGTGGCTGAACTGGTCATTGCCCAGGGCAAAGGCGCAATCCGCCGACTGGAGCTGCTGGTGGTGCTGGCGCCGCGCGACCTGGTATGGAACTGGGTCATCGCTTTCCTGCGCGGGCGCAAGGATATCCTGATCCTGCGCCTGGACCTGGCCGGTCCGCCGCGCCTGGCGTTCGACCTGGCCGACCCGCAGACATGGACCGGGCGCATGATCCTGCAGGATGCCCGGGGCCGCGAGTGGCAGATTCAAGAGTACCAGGGCCAGGAGCTGGCCGCCGCCTCCGGTCACCACAAGCTGGCTGCCAGCCAGTTGGAGCGTCTGCACGAGCCGCTGGCTCGCCTGTCGCCGCGCTTCGCGCGCATCAGCCTGCGCCGCGAGACGCCCCACCTGGAGCTGCACCTGCCATTCCCGGATACGCCGGGCAGCAGGGCGGATGAGTTCTTCACCGCCCTGCAGGCGCTGGCGCGCAAGGCCAACCAATCCGATTGAGCCCTCCGCTCAATCTCCGGTCGCAGCCCGGGCTGTTTTCGGCTTTTCGCCCCGGCTGTAGCGTTGGTAGGCCTGGTAACCGTCCCAGGCGATCAGGATGGCTGCCACAAACAGCAGTGCGGCGATGATGATCATCGCCCAGGCGCCGGCTACTGGCAGCCCGCTCATCTTGGGATTGGCGGCAATGGTCACGTACAGGTTGCGCGCTGTGACGAGGGTAGCGGCCAGGGTGGTGATGTACATGAAGATCATCGGCCACATGGCAAACGCCGGGTTGCGCTTAACCGACTTGAGCCAGATGGTGACGATCAGCAGGCTGAGGCCGGCCATCAACTGGTTGGCCGCGCCGAACATCTGCCACAGGTAAACCCAGGTGCCGGTGAGCACCAGCCCCATGGTCAGGACCATCGACACGATGGTCGAGACGTGGATGTTCTTCAGCACTGGCAGCGATTCCCCGATCCACTCGGAAAGCGTGACGCGCATCACGCGGAAGATCAGCTGGGTCACCGTGAGCACGATGACCATGAAGGTGCCGAAACCCAGGGCGGTGCCCAGGGAGAGCGGCAGCAGGGTAAAGGTGGCTGCGTAAAGCAAGTTGCCCACCCCCTGGGCAAAGCGCCCTGCCCCGCCGCCGGCGCCGGCGATGGAGACCGCCACCAGCGAGAGCAACGCCAGGGTAAACTCGGTGAACATGGCGCCGCCGCCCACGGGCAGGGCGTCGGTCTCATATTCAAGCTGGCGGGCGGTGCCCACCGAGCCGAACAGGGCGTGCCAGCCCGAGATGGCGCCGCAGGCGATGGTCACAAACAGCATCGGCCACATCGGCTGCCAGGCTTTGGCCGGGTCATACAGGTAGCCCAGGGTGGGATCCTTGATCGCCGGCAGGGCGAACTGCCCGATGGGAGTCATGGCCTCACCCATCTTGACCGCCGCGCCGGTGAATGGGGCCAGGATGGCGCCGAGCGTGGCCAGCCCGATCACGATCAGCGTAATCCAGAACCCGATGTAGTTGACCGGTTGGGCGAATCTCCAGATGGGCAGGGTAGATGCCAGGTAGGCAAAGACTAACAAGAATAACGCCCACAACAGGTAGGAGGGCATGGTCTTGATCTCACCGGTGTCAGCGTTGTACACAGCGGTGGAGGGGCGCTTGCCATCCGCACCGGGGGCAGGGATGCGCGGGTCGGCCGCCGTGGGGTCTACCACCACCATCAACGCATTCCCGCCGCTCAGCTGGTTGAATCCCTGGTTGATCACCATCACCACCCCGTTGACCGGGCCGCTCCACACGGTGTTGCCTTTATCGTCCTTGGTGGCCCCAATTGGACCCACTACCATGGCCAGCAGGGTTACGCCTACGGCGATCAGGGTGACCACGATCAGGTCCATCTTCCAGCGGTAGAGCATTTGCCCGGCCAGCAGGCCCATCACCGCCAGCATCACCACGCCGAAGACCACGTCCGGGCGGGCTGCCAGCAGGGCGGCCATGATGCCCATGAAAGCGCCTGCCACCAGCAGCAGATAGAAGAAGATGAAAACAAACAGAATAGAGCGGGTGCGCGGGGCGATCAGCCGGTGGCTGATGGCGCTCAGGCTGTTGCCGTCGTTGCGTACCGAGACCATGATGGCGCTGTAGTCGCTGACCCAGCCAATCAGGGATACGCCCAGCACCAGCCACAGCAGGGCGGGCAGCCAGCCCCACAGGTTGGCGGCGGTGATCACCCCCACGATTGGGCCAGCGGCTGCAATTGATTTAAAATGATAGCCATAAAGAATGTTCTTGCTGGTGGGCATAAAGTCCACCCCATCCATGTACATGCGCGCCGGCGTGGCGCGCTTGGCATCGGTCTGGATGACGTTCTTATCCACCCGCCGCGCATAGTAGTTATATGCCAGGTAGATGACGATTGCCGCCACGACCACGATCCAAAACGTGTTCATCAGGGGACCTCCTTCCAGGCTTGAACGGTTTAAAAAAAAAACACGCCGCGCGGGTCACACCCGGACCCGGCGGCGACTGTCACCTACCCGAACCACCTGCTGCAGTTCTGCTGCGCTGTGCACAGGGCAAAAAAGTTCCTTGGCAGTTCATCGTTTACACACTAACAAAACGCTGTTTGCTGTAATAACCCTGAACCCGGATTTGGTTACGTTGTGAGGAGCAGGACCGATCGGGATCGATTATAGCATAGATAAGTGAAAAATTAAAATGTTCAGGTACCCCATTGATTATCAAGTTTTTATGTGCAGATTGGATTGATGGAAATATCATATATAATTATTGTGGATGCTTGAAAAGCTGGTTTACCCTGTGATCCCCTATGCGGTCGCGCTGCTGATTTCTGGCAGCCTGGCGCTGCTGATCCTGGTGTTGGCCTGGCCCCGGCGCCTGGCGCCGGGCGGCCAGCCCTTGATCTGGATGATGGTCGCAATCATGGTCTGGTGCTGGACCTATGCCCTGCATTGGCTGTCTGGTTCTCATTCGGCCCGTTTCTTCTGGCTCAATGCCACCTATTTCGGCGCGGTCAGTTTTCCCATTTTTTTGCTTGTCTTTGTCGCCCAGATCACCCGCCAGGACGGCTGGCTGCGCGGGCGAAATTTCTACCTGCTTTGGATTGTGCCCGGTATTACGCTGCTGGCCATGTGGACTGACCCGCTGCATTCCTTGTTCTCCGGCCGCCAGCCAGGCGCTGAGGCCAGTAATTTTCTCAGCGGCGGACCGTTGTTCTGGATGAGCATCGTCTACAGCTATCTCCTGGTGTTGGCGGCTTACGGGCTGGCTGTGATTGGGTTTTTTCGCCTGCGCGGGACGATTTATCGCTGGCAGATCGCCACCGTGTTGACAGGCATGCTGATCGGCATGGTGGTCCTGGTTCTGGAATTGAGGGGATTTATCTTCCTGCCGGGATTAGACCTGACCCCTATCACGTTCACCTTGATCAGCCCTTTCCTATTATCGAGCCTGGTGGGTTTCCAGATGCTGAAAGTCATTCCCGTGTCGTTGGATGCGGTGATTGACCAGATGCAGGATGGCGTTCTGGTGATCAACTCGGAAAATAAGATCATCGAGGTGAACCGGTCGGCGGCAGGGTTGGTTAACAGCCGGCGCAATGAGCTGGTGGGTAAGCCGTTGGATGTTTTTGGAAATGTCCTTCCTGATTTGAAAGGGGAATTGGTGACTCAGCTCCACCGCAGCCAGGTCCATCTCACCGTCCCCACCCCCATGGACCTGGAGATCCAGGTCCACCCGCTGATCGGGAGACGCGGCGGCTACCGGGGCACGCTGATCACCCTGCGGGATATCACCCACATCAAGGCCGTGGAGGGCGAGCTGCGGCGCATCAATACCGTCCTGACCTTGCAGCTTGAGCAAATTGCCCAGCTTCAGCAGTCGCTGCAGGAGCAGGTGATCCGCGACCCGCTGACCGGGTTGTTCAACCGGCGCTACCTGGATGAATCCCTGCCCAAGGACCTGGCGCGCGCCTCCCGAGACGAAGGCCAGGTGAGCCTGCTGATGATCGATATTGATTTCTTCAAGCAGATCAACGATACCTATGGCCATGCCAGCGGAGACCTGGTGCTCAAGGATCTGGCTATGCTGTTGGACCAGTCAATGCGCCAGGGAGACACCGTATGCCGCTTTGGAGGGGAGGAATTCCTGGCGGTCATGGTGGACACCCCTCTGCCGGCGGCAGTGCGCCGCGCCGAGCAAATGCGCATAACGGTTGCCGTTAAACCCATCTCCATTCAATCCGGCGCGGTGAATGTGACCATCTCCGTGGGGGTTGCCACCTACCCGCAGCATGGCGAGCAGGTGCAGGAGCTGATCCACCTGGCGGACCTGGCCATGTACCAGGCAAAGAGCCAGGGGCGCAACCAGGTCTGCGTGGCGGGCGAGCCCCTCCCTTAGCCTGAGCGCTCTTTCGGAGTATAATCGCCATACTTTGTCCAATTCGATCTGGATTTATTTCAACAGGAGGAACTCATGTACCAGTCGGTGACCGCGGATGACGTTGCCTGCCTCCGGCAGATTGCTGGAGATGAGAATGTGCTGGTTTCCCGGGAGGCCCTGCAGATGTATGCACATGATGAGACGGTCGGCGTGTATGCTGAGCCGGAAGTGGTGGTGCGCGCCACCTCGGCGCAGCAGGTGTCCCAGGTATTTCAGCTGGCACAGCGGCGGCGCATCCCGGTGACGCCGCGCGGCGCCGGGTACGGTCTGAGCGGCGGGGCGGTTCCGTCCTGTGGGGGGATTGTGCTCACCCTGGAGAAGATGAACCACATCCTGGAGATCGACAAGGAGAACCTGATGGTGGTGGTGGAGCCGGGGGTGATCACCGGCGACATCCACCGCGCCGTGGAGGCCGAGGGGCTGTTCTACCCGCCTGACCCCGCCAGCCTGGATTCGTGCAGCATTGGCGGCAACATCGCCGAATGCGCCGGCGGCCCGCGGGCTGTGAAATACGGCGTGACCATGCACTACGTTTGTGGGCTGCAGGCGGTGCTGCCGGATGGGGAGATCATCCACTGCGGGGGCAAGCTGGTGAAAAACGTCACCGGTTACAACCTGGCGCAGCTGCTCACCGGATCCGAGGGCACCCTGGCAGTGGTCACCCAGATCATCCTCAAGCTGGTGCCGCTGCCTCGCTACCAGGTCGACCTGCTGGCGCCGTTTGACAGCTTCCAGGCGGCGGCGGACACGGTGAGCAGGATCATCGCCAACCGCGTCCTGCCCACGACCATCGAGTTCATGGAGCGCGACAGCCTGCTGGCGGTGGAGAAGCTGTTGGGCAGGGAAGTGCCCTTCCGCGACGCCGCGGCTCACCTGCTGATCCAGCTGGATGGCAATCACCTGCCGTCCGTGGAAGCGGACATGGAGATCGTGGGCGACCTGTGCGTGGAGGGGGGGGCGATCGACCTGTTGGTTGCCAGGGACCGCGCCACGCGCGACCGGCTGTGGGAAGCGCGGCGCAAGATTATCGATGCGCTCAAGCATGCCAGCCCGGTGAACCATATGGAGGATGTGGTTGTTCCGCGCGCCCGCATCCCTGACCTGCTGAAGGCGATCGACGCCATTTCCGCCGAGCACGGGCTGCGTATCATGAGCTTTGGCCATGCCGGGGATGGCAACGTCCATGTCAACGTGCTCAAGGATGACATGCCGCTTGAACAGTGGGCGCAGCTCATCCCGGCTATCGCCGACCAGGTCTACCGCCTGGCCATCTCCCTGGGCGGAACCATCACCGGAGAGCACGGTATCGGGGCCATCCGCCGGCAGTACCTGCCCCTGGCTCTGGAACAGGCGCAGATCGACGTGATGCGCCGCATCCGTGACGCTTTTGATCCCAACCATATCCTGAACCCGGAGAAGATTTTCTAAGATGTCACCCTCACAACCTCTCACCGTCGGGATCATCGGAACGGGCGGCATGGGGACGCGCCATGCCGTCAACCTGCGCCGCCTGGTAGGCGGGGTGCAGGTCGCCGGGCTGTATGACGCCGACGCCGGACGCCTGCACCAGGCGGCGGCGTTGTGCGGCGGCGTTACGCTGTATGACGACCCGCAGCGCCTGGTTCAGGATCCGGGCATCCAGGCGGTGGTGATCGCCTCGCCGGATGACACCCATGTCGAGTACGTGCTGGAATGCCTGCGCCTGGGCAAGCCGGTGCTGTGCGAGAAGCCGCTGGCGACCAGCGTTGCCGATGCCGAGCGGGTGATCTCCGCCGAGATCTCGTCCGGGAAGCGCCTGATCTCCTTGGGCTTTATGCGCCGCTTCGACCCGCAGCATGCGGCGGTCTACCAGGCGGCGCGCAGCGGGCAGATCGGCCGTCCGCTGCTGTACAAGGGTGTGCACCGCAACGCTTCGATCCCTTATGATGTCTCCGGGGAAGTGATCCTGACCAACTCGGCGGGCCATGATATCGACGCCGCCCGCTGGCTGCTGGGGCAGCAGGTGCAGGAAGTATATGTGCGCGGGGTGCGCTCGCGAGCCGCCTTCAGCGAAAACACGCGCGACCTGCTGCTGATCCAATTAGCGCTCAGCGGCGGCTGCCTGGCGGCAATCGAGGTGTTCGTGGCGGCGCAGTACGGTTATGAGGTGTCAGCGGAACTGGTCGGCGAGCAGGGCAGCGCTGCCACGCTCCAGCCGGATTTCGCCCTGCTGCGCCGCGCCGGGCAGCGCAGCCATCCCATCCCAGGCGAGTGGCTGGAGCGCTTCCAGCAGGCGTACGTCGCCGAACTGTGCGCCTGGGTGACCTCGCTCCAGGCCGGGGAGCGCTTCCCCGGCGCCTCCGCCTGGGACGGTTACCTGGCCCTGCTGATCACCGCCGCCTGCATCCGCTCCCTGCGCAGCGGTCTGCCGGAAGCGGTGGGCCAGCCGGATACCCCGGCCTTTTATACCTGAGCGGCAGGCGCCATCACTCCGTGACGTGCTTGCGCCGGTGCGTGCCGTCGCACAGCGGCTTGATGCGCGACAGGCCGCAGCGGCACAGGGTGACCCGGTTGCGCGCCTCCATGGGCTGCCCGTCTGAGCGCTCGATGGGCACGTTCCCGGTGACCCACAGCGGTCCCAGGATTGGGCCTTCGTCTGTCATCTCGGTCAGCACGGCGATCTGCACCGGCAGGTCCGGCTCGATATCTGTCTCCTCACCCGCCAGGGAGTAGGTGTAGGACCCGGACGGGCAGCGCTCCACCATCGCCATCAGCAGCGAACGGAGCTGGGTGTCGTCTGCCTCTTTGAGCATCTTCTCGATATTGGTAAAGCGGGTGCCGCAGAAGCCGGCAGAGGCGCACAGGGAATAATCGCGCCGCACCGTCACCTGCTTTCCGCCCGGCAGGACAAACTGCCGGTCCTTGAAGGTGTTGGTATCGGCGGTTTCGGTGCCGTCAAACCCGACCTCGTAGTGTGATCCGTCACAGAAGGGCTTCTCTTTTGAATGACCGCAGCGGCACAGCTCATAAGATTCACCGGTCTTGAACGTTTTCCCCTTTTCCCAGGCCAGCGGCTCGCCGTATTCCGATGAGATCTGGCGCTTGCGCACCAGGGGCAGCCCTCCCTCTACCCGGAACCCGCGGTCCTCCAGGATCGTGATTTTGACCTTCTTCTCGCTGGATGGCTCTGTATCTGCGGTCATTGCATAACTCCTTCGTCAAAACGATCTCATTGTTTGGTCGAATAACAGGATCACCAGCCGCCTAGACTGCGGTCAGGATAAATACCAGGGTAAAGATAACGCTAACCGCCAACTGGCGCATGCCGATGGCGGTCGGTTTTGCGCCCACCGCCGGGTGTTCGGTCCCCCACAGTGTCTCCAACCACTGCACGCTAAATGCCAGCGGCATCCAGGGCGGGAAAATGTGCAGGGCGCTCAGGACCACCGCCAGCAGCAGATTGAATGTGGTGTACAGCAGGGCGCGCCGCGCCATGTGCAAGCGTTCAACGCGCGGCGGGACCGCCTCCAGGCGGCGCTGCGCCAGGCGCAAATAGGCGTAGACAATTGAGGCGGCTGATTGCAGCCAGCACAGCCCCCACAGCCACCAACCGAAAGGAGCATAGAAGCCCAGGCCTGCCCAGTAGGCGGCGGGGGCTGCCAGGGCCAGCGTGCCGGCGGCGACCACCTCTATCCCTATGGCGTGCCGCTCCTCGCGCCGGCTGACCAGCCACAGGTGCCAGGCCAGCACGGGCAGGGCGGGCAGTGACAGCAGGATCACAAACCCTGAGCCGCTCAGCAGCATGCCGATCACCCCGGCCAGGCCCAGCACAGCGTACAAGGCGATCCAGTAATAGGCAATCTCGGCCTCATCCTTCCGCCGGCGCCCGCTGTAGGCCTTGACCACGATAGTCACCGGCTGGCGCACCAGGAAGGCCGCCAGGGAGGCCAGCACCAGGAACAGGCTGGCCGGGCGCAGGGCGCCGCCGGCGAACAGGCCGATGACCAGAGGGCTGAGCAGGAAGACCCACGAGCCGTGGTCGGTGGGTAGGGCGATGTGGCGCACCCACAGCTTTTTTTCACCGGCAGCCATCAGCCTGCCTCCGGAAAAATCAGGCTGACGCGCACGCCGTCTTCCTGGCTGATCTGCAGCTTACCCTGGACCTGGCGCGCCAGCAGCTGCACCAGCTGCAGCCCCGCAGAGCGCCCGTCCAATGGATTGGCGCCCGGCACCGACCCGGCGCCGCGGTCCCGCACCTCCAGCTCCAGGGAAGGGGGACTGCCCGCCTGTTGTGGCATGCGTTTGAAGCCCAGCCACACCTCACCCCCCTGGTTTTCCGGGTAAGCGTATTCCAGGGCGTTGAACACCAGCTCGTTGGCGACCAGCCCCAGCGGGACGGCTGTCTCCAGTCCCAGGAAAACCTCCTCGGCGTTCACGTTGACCTGGATGGGTGGCAGGTGGGGGACGGCGCCGATCAGCCGCTTGGCCATGTGGTCCAGGTACAGGCGAAAATTGATGCGCGTCAGCAAGGGAGATGCGTACAACTCTTCATGCACCTGGGCGATTGCGTGCATGCGGTGGCTGCTGGCCTCAAAAGCATGCGCAGCCGCCGGGTCGTCCACGGCTTCCGCCTGCAGCTCCAGCAGGCCGGCGATCATCGCCAGGTTGGTGTTTACCCGGTGGTGGATCTCGTGCAGCAGCGCCTCCCGCTCTGCCAGGGCTTCTTGCAGGCGCTGCTCATTTTTCTTGTGTTCAGTCATGTCATGGGCAATGCTGAGGATCGCCGGCTGGCCCAGGTGCTCGACCAGCGTGAAGCCCAGATCGACCATTACCATACTGCCATCCTTGCGCTTCATTGTCGTCTCGATGTGATATTGTCTTTCTTTTCTGAGGCGCTCCAGCTGCTGCTGGCGCAGCACAGGGTCTCTCGGGGTCGGATCGATGTCGAATGCCGTGATATCCTGCAGCTCTTCCAGGGTGTACCCCAGCATCTCCCGCGCGCAGCGGTTAGCCAGCAGGATGCGCCCCTCCTCGGGGGATACCAGGGAGATCGCTTCCCCCGACTGCTCCAGCAGGTTCTTGAACATGGCTTCGCTCTGGCGTAGGGACTGCTCCGCTTGCACCCGCCGGGTCACATCCTGCACAATACCCTGGAAAGCGACCGCCTCGCCCGCCGGGTCGCGCTGCAGCGTGCCGCGGATCTCAATCCACACCGGGTGACCATTTTTGTGTATCATCTTCAAGATCACCGGCTCTGGGTTTTCCGCGGCCTGCACGAGCAACGACAGGTTCCGTTCCAGGTCTGCCGGGTCAAAGAAATAACCTGGCCGCAGAGGATTCCCGAGCATCTCCTGCACAGAGTACCCGCTGAGAGCCTCGATCGCCGGGCTGACATACTCCAGGCGTAGGGTGGGCTGCAGGCTGACCAGGACAAAGATATCTCGGGATGCTTCGACCATTTCCTGCCATGGGTGGGTAAAAGATGCAGCTTCTCCCTGCGCCGGGATTTCTCGCACCGTGGTCAGCATCACCTTCTGCTCCCCCGACTGCATCAGGTCAATGTTGACCAGCACATGAAATGTGCTGCCGTCTTTGCGACGCATCTCAACCGGCAGGTCGCGCAGCTGCCCTTTCTGCAGCAAGTGTTCCACCAGCTTGCTGCGTTCTTCCGGGTGGGCGTAACCCACTCGCGCTCCATCAGCCTGCCGCAGCTCTTCAAGTGTATACCCGTACAGCCTTTCTGCTGCCGGGTTAATGGCGATGGGCGTCCCGTCCAGGCTAAAAATGCCCGTGGCGATGGGAGTGTTTTCAAAAAGCAGGCGGTAGCGGGCCTCGCTTTCCCGCAGCTGGCATTCTACCTGGTGCTTGTACAACGCCAGCTCCACGCAGGCTTTCAGCCCTGAGGAATCAAACGGCTTGGCCAGGTAGGCCTGCGGGTTGGTCTGTTGGGCGCGGGTCATGGTGCGGGTATCGGTCAGGGCGGTCAGGTAGATCACGGGGATGTCCTGCTCCTGGTGGATCTGTTTCACCGCTTCAATGCCGTCCACCGTTCCGCTCAACCCGATGTCCATCACCAGCAGATCAAGCCTGTGCTGGCGGCAGAATTCGATGGCTTCCTCCCCGCTGGGGACCGGGCCTTCGGGCTGGTAACCCAGGCGCAGCAGGCTGCGCTGCAGCATCATGCTGACGATGCCGTCATCCTCAACAATCAGGACGCGCTTCTTTTCATCAGCCAAGGGACCAGCCTCCATTTCCAGTGAACCCCTTGCCGGCGTTGCGTCGTATCGCCCACCAGCCGGCGGCCGCCCACACCCCGATGCCCACCAGCCCGGTCATGCCTCCCAGCAGCGGGTTGACCTGCGGGAAAAGGATGCGCCACACGCCGTAGGCCTGGCTGTTAAAGACGCCGTGCATCCATCCAGCCAGCGGTGAGCTGGAATGGCTCAAGGCGGCCTCGTTGATCAGCAGACCGATGGATGTGGTCAGGGCGCACATGAAGATCACCCCCAGCAGCGGGTAGCCGGGGTAGTTAAAACCCATCAGCACCAGCGGGGCGTGCCACATTCCCCAGATCACGCCTACCAGCAGGTAGGCGCGCCGCTTGCCCAGCGGCATCAAACGCGGCAGCAGGTAGCCGCGCCAGCCCCACTCCTCGCCAAAAGCGGCCAGGCCGTTAATAAAGGGACCGGGGAGCAGGGAGGTGACCAGCAGCAGGGATAGGATCACCGCCGGCGGCGGGACTTCCTGCGCCGGCGCGCCCCATTCGGCCATCTGCCCCATCAGGTGCTCCAACTGCCAATCCGGCTGGCCCAGCCCCAGCAGCCAGGTCAGCAGATAAACGACAAAAAACAACAGCGGGATATAGATGGCGCTGTACAGGTAAGGCCGCCACGATCCCAGGCGCAGAAGGGTGCTGTTCTTGAGCGGCTCGGGGGAGATCCAGCGGGTGACGATCACGGTCGCCAACGCTGGCGACCACATCAGGCCGGCGACCATAAGCTGGGCAGCCGGCATGGGGATCCCATCCAGGCGCATCCCCAGCAGCAGCATGACCGTCTCTACGCCGTAAGTAATGCCAAAGGTGATGAATAGGAAGGAGAAGATTCCTCGTTTATTCAAGCGTCTTGCCGATCCTGTTCCTGGATTGGATTGCGTTTCGGAATAATTAAGAGAGATTATAAACCAATCTGCGGGATCACAGGGAGAAGATCCTCCGGGTTCTGTCAGGGCGCTGCTCCCTGCATCTCCACCTCAGGCGGTGCAGCCAATCCCGCTGAAGATCACCTGTCCATCTGGGGTGATGAAAACCTCTGCTTCGGGTACGGACTGCAGTTCAGCCAGGGTGTAGCGGCCGGTTAGCAGGTGAAGGCTCTGGTTGGTTGAGCCGAGCAGTCCTTGTCCGAACCGCCGGTTGGCCTGGTAGCGCCCGGCAATCAGCACATCCAGCAGGCCCAACAGCTCGCCGGCTGCCGGCATGCGCTGGATCTCGTCCCAGGTGTAACCGCTGAAGAGCAGGATGCCCAGGCGGCTGTTCAGGCGCACCGCCCGCAGCAGGTGCAGCAGGGCGGGCAGCTGCTGCAGCGGCTCCCCGCCGCTGATGGTCAGCCCTTCGATTCTGTGTGCTGCTTCGCTTCCGGCAGCTGGCCCGGCCAGGGCCAGGATGCGCCCTGCCAGGGCTTCGACCTCCACCCATTGGCCGCTGTCCGCGGTATGCGTCTCCGGGTTGAAACATCCCGGGCAGCCCAGGGTGCAGCCCTGCAGCCACAGGGTGCAGCGCAGGCCTGGGCCGTTGGCGCGGCTGGCCGGCTGCAGGGCATGCAGACGCAGAGATGGGGTGCTGCCCGCGGAAGCAGAGGGGGTGGGGTGCATCCGGTTATGAGCTGGAAGGGCTGGCTGCCTGCCCGTTGGATAGCTGCTGGCTGGCCTCCTGGCGGGCTTGCAGCGCCTCGGGGGTCATCTGGCGCACTACCACCTGCCCTCCCAGGCTGTGCTCAAGCTGGCGGGTCAGTTCCAGGCAGGCCTCCCCGGCCACGCCGCGCACCTCGATGCGCACCTGCCCGTCGGCCTCAATGATCACGTCAATCTGCTCGATGTTCATGCGCTGACCCTCCGCAGCACCAGGTGCACCTGTCCCTGCTCCTGGCTCTCACTGACCAGGGTAAATCCCTGGGCTTCCAGGCGGGCACGGGCGGCATGGTATGCATAGCGCCCGCTGACCTGTTTTTGGAAGGCATCGCGGTCAAAGCCGGGCAGCCCATACCAGTCGGCGACCAGGGTATAACCCTGCTCTCCGCGGGCGAACCCGATATCATAGCCCGGGTTGGGGCTGGCAATGCGGATGTGCACTGCTGCCTGCTGGCCGCCAAAGCCTCGCACGGTCAGCTCACCGGATTGGGGCTCATAGCCCAGGTCCTGCAGCGCCTGGATCAGGAAGTCTGCCTCGAAAAGCCGCGTTTGGATGCGGGAAAAATGTGACATAGTTGTGTCCTGTTCTGACCCGCACCCCAGGCTCGCCCTGGGGCGCAGTGAGGTCTAATCGGATGTGGAGGCCAGGCGCCACAAGTAGAGCGGCCGCCGCGCCCAGTCCTGCCCGGAGCTGGCGGCAGGCAGGGATACGCTGCGCCCTTCTGGCATGAACGCCAGGAACAACAGTTCCAGCGGGGCATTTTCAGGGAGGTCAAAGCGCAGCCCGGTATCTATGCTGGTACCGGGAGCCAGTCGTGTCCCGGTCAGGTCAAACAGGTCCTGGAAATCCGCCGGGTTTCCGTAGCTTGCTTTGAATTCATCCTCCAGGTAGAGCAGGCTGAAGCGCGACGCCAGCGGCAGGATAATGTCACCCAGGGATTTGTTGCTCACTTTGATGTACACCCAGGCAAACTTACGCCCGCTGGCCGGGGTGCGCGGCGAGCCGTAGCGGCTGGTATACCCGGTCGAGAAGGCTGCCTGTCCTGGGGTGATCACCATTCCCAGGTAATCGATTGGGCTGCCGGCTGGCGCCGGGGTGGGCGGAGCCGGGCTGGGTGTGGGCGCCGGCGTAGGGCTGGGAGGCGCGGCGGGCGCGGCTGCCGGCTGGCTGCAGCCAACCAGGGTTACCGCTGCCAGGAATGATATAACCCAAGGAAGTGAACGCGAGTTTGCCATGTTTCACCGATTATACTTTACCTACGAAAAGATACTACAAATGTCTCATTTTAGTGCTGGTTTTTTGATGCTATAATCCAGCCAGGCTGGTGAAAACGACGTTTGAGCCAGCGATGGTTTTGACCATGATCCAGGCATTTGCATAATTTGGAGGTGAATTCACTATGGAGACAAAAACACAACTGCGAGCAGGACAATCCTGCCCAAGCCAATGGGCCTACGGCGTCGTAGAAAAATCCAGCGGCGGTGGATATTACGGCCAGATCCGGGGGTATGACGGCCTGGTGCATTATTTTAACATGGGATACACCCAGTTCTACCCGAACGGCCAGGGTGTGTGGGTGGGCCAGCAGGTGTCCTATGCGCCCTTCCCGCCGGGCGACCCGCGCGCCGGCAAAGCGGCTTGCATTTCATCGTAATTTCATCTTAACCTGTTCATGAAAAAAAGACTTCCAGGTGTGCGGTACCCTGGAAGTCCTTTTTGTTTAATAATGATCGAATCGCTAAATGTCCCTGATTTTCTGTTAAAATTACGTTATAGTTAGGAAGTTGATAAATCCCTGGTGAGCGAGCTCTTTGGGAGCAGTCCGTAACATGCAGCGTGGTTTGTTCATAGGCGTTGGGGTTGCGATACTCTTTGCCCTTGTGGTCCAGGTGGTAGTGTTTTATTTCCCCGTGGATAAATCCCTGTCCCTCATCCGCCAACGCGGGAAGATTATCATCGGGTATGCGGTCGAGGCGCCCTATGCCTTTCTGACCCTGGAGGGCCAGGTGACCGGCGAGTCGCCGGAGGTGGCCAGCCGCATGGCATCCCGCCTGGGCATCGCCAGGGTGGAGTGGCGGCAGGTGGAGTTTTCTGATCTGATCCCTGAGCTGGAAGCAGGGCGCATCGATGTCATTGCTGCCGGGATGTTCATCACCCCGGAGCGCGAGCAGCAGGTCAACTTCTCGCTGCCAACCTTTCGGGTGCAGCAGGGCCTGCTGGTGCTGCGCGGCAACCCGCGCCAGCTTCACTCTTACCAGCAGGCATTTACCTTGAAAGAGGTGAGCATCGCCGTCCTTTCCGGGTCGGTGGAAGAGAAGCTGCTGCAAGATCTGGGGTTCTCTGCTGAGCGGTTGTTAATCGTCCCAGATGCCAATACCGGGAAGATGGCGGTTGAGACCGGGTTGGCCGATGGGCTGGCCCTTTCTGCCCCCACCTTACGCTGGATGGTGATAAGCCAGTCCCTGGAGCGCCTGGAGCTGGCAGAGCCGTTTGACCAACCGCCGATGGGTTCCCATCCGTTGGGGATTGGGGGGTTTGCTTTCCGCAAATCTGACCAGAAGCTGATAAAAGCCTGGAACGTACAATTGGGTCAATTTATTGGCAGTCCGGAACACCTGGCGTTGATCCAGCGCTTTGGTTTCACCTCAGAGGAGCTTCCGCCGGATGTTCCCTGAAAGGAGTTCCCTGTACTATGGCTGAGCCCGGGCAAGGTTTGCTGCGAGGCTGGCTGTCTCGGCCTGTGACCTGGATGTGGGTGGCGGCGCTGCTGGCGATCCTGGTGGCAGGTTCCCTGCTCTGGCTGCAGAATTGGCAGCGCCAGACCCTGGCGCGTTCCCTGGCGCTCCAGCAGGCTTTTCGCCTGGCGCGGGTCGACCTGGCGCGCGGTTTTCTGTATGTCAGTCTGGCGGATGAGCCCTCCTCTCCTTATAACCGTGCCCAGGGAGTGGTCTGGCTGGGCCAGGCAGCTACCACCCTTGAATCGACCTTGCAATTGAGCAGTGAACAGTCTGGAGAATTGAGCCCCTCCGAGGCCGCCAGCGTAACCGCCTTTCGCAAATCGGTTGACGCCTTCCTGGGGATCCTCGAACAGTACAACGCCAATCCCCAGCCCGATGCCCGCCTGCTTACCCGCCTGCGCATTGCATTTCATGAGGTTGAACAGGGCGCGGATGAAATCGACCGTTTGACCGATGCCAGGTACCAGCGCCTTTCCACCGCCCTCCAGATAGAATTTGACCTGGTCTCCTTGCTGGCGGTGGTGCTGGTAGCCGGGATCTGCGTCATTGTCTACCTGGTGGGGCGTTACTGGGAACGATCGACAGCCGCGCTGCAGGCCAGCGAAAGCCGCTACCGCCTGCTGGCGGACAACATGGTGGATGTGATCTGGCTGCTGGACCTGGACAGCGGGCGCTTCACATACGTCAGCCCCTCGGTGCAGCGGCTGCGTGGCTACACCCCTGATGAAGTGCTTTCCCGGCCATTGGAGGCAGCCTTGACCCCCGAGTCGCTGGAGATCATCTCGCAAAAGCTGCCAGTGCACATCCAGGCAGCCCTGTCCGGCGACCGCTCGCACCTGGTGACCGTGGAGTTCCTGGACCAGCCGTGCAAGGATGGATCGATCGTCCCGACCGAAGTGGTCAGCAATCTAATCCTGGATGCCCGGGGGGCGCCGGTGCAGGTGCTGGGTGTCAGCCGTGATATCCGCGAACGCAGGCAGGCTGAGGCAGCTCAGGCAGCCCTGCTGCAAGCGCTGCAGGAGAAAACGGAAGAAATGGAGAGCCTGCTGTACGCCGCTTCCCACGATCTGCGCTCGCCCCTGATCAATATCCTGGGTTTCAGCCAGCGGCTGGAGAGCGCCAACACCGCGCTGCAGGCGCTGTTCACCCAGGCGCAGGACCTGGAGACACTGCGCCAGCAGGCGCTGCCTTTGCTTGCCGAGCGTTTTTCCGGCTCGCTGAAGTTCATCCATACCAGCGCCCAGCGAATGGATCTGCTGATCAACGGTCTGCTGCGCCTGTCACGCCTGGGGCGCACTCCGCTCAACCCGGTCTTCCTGGATATGGACATTCTGGTGGACAGCGTCCTGGCGGCGCAGCAGCACCAGGCGCAGCAGGCCGGGGCGGAGATTATCCGCGAACCGCTGCCGGGCTGTTGGGGGGATGCGCTGCAAATCGGCCAGGTGTTTACCAACCTGGTGGATAATACCATCAAGTACCGCTCCCTTGAACGGCCGCTGCGGGTGCAGATCTCCGGTTTTGTCGACGGTGCGCAGGCCGTGTACTGCGTGGCGGACAATGGATTGGGAATCGACGAGCGCAGTCAACCTAAGGTATGGGGGATCTTTTCCCGCCTCGAGGAGGCAGGCCCCCCTCCCGGAGAAGGGTTGGGGCTGACCCTGGTGCGCCGTATCGTTCACCGCCATTCCGGGCGGGTTTGGCTGGAGTCAGTCCCCGGCCAGGGGAGCCGTTTCTTTATTTCCCTGCCCCAGCGCCCCTTCATGGAGCGGGTCTTTACCAGCATTTCACCGGACAGGAGTTCCTGATGGCGGACTTTCCTTTTTCAAAGGATGTGATCCTGATTTTAGCTGAAGATGACGACGGGCATGCCCTGCTAACCATGGAGAACCTGAGGGAAGCCGGCGTGCGCAATGAGATCCTGCGTTTCCCAGATGGCCAGGCGACGCTTGATTTCTTTCTCAACGGAAGTTACGGATCGTCAGTCTACCAGGCAGGCTGCCCATACCTGCTGCTGCTGGATATCCGCATGCCCCGCTTGAGCGGGGTGGAAGTGCTGGAAACGCTCAGGAGAACTCCTCCTTTCCATACGCTGCCGGTGATCGTGCTGACCACCTCAGACGACCCGCGCGAAGTGGAGCGCTGCTATACCCTGGGCTGCAACAGTTACATTGTCAAGCCGGTGGATTTTATTGCCTTTTCTGAAGCGCTGCGCCGCCTGGGAAAATTCATCTTGATCATCAAAGTTCCAGATTCCAAATCATAAGGAGACAGGGAGATTGGCATGCCTGAAGAAGAGATACCGAAACCTGGCGTGATCCTGATTGTTGAAGATGATCAGGGACTGGCTGAGCTGATCAAGGGCCTGGTCCAGGACCTGGGGAGCCGGCCCGTCATTGCCAGCACGGGGGGCAGGGAGTGGATCAGCTCTCCTCCATCCATGTGGATCTGGTGATCTTAGACCATATCCTGCCGGATATGTCGGCTCTGGAGTTCCTGGAGAAGGCCGCCCCCCTGCCGCCGTTTGTGATCACCACCGGTATGGGCGACGAGCGCCTGGCAGTGCAGTTTATGAAAGCCGGCGCCCGCGATTACCTGATCAAGGATGCCAATTTCCTGGATATCCTGCCGCAGGTGATCCGCCGCGTACTGGACCAGGTCCAGATTGAGCGCCAGCTTGCCCAGGCGCAGCGGGATCTGGCTGACAGCGAGAGACGCTACCGCCAATTGGTGGAGTTGGCGCAAGAAGGCATCTGGTCCATTGATGCGCAGGCTCGCACCGACTACGTCAACCCGCGCATGGCTCAGATTCTCGGCTATGACGTGGAGGAGATGCTTGGCAGGCATTTATTCGATTTTATGGACAAAACTGCCCAGGAAGAAGCCAGCCGCAATCTCGAGCGCCGCAGCCAGGGCATTAGCGAACAGCACGAATTCGTGTTCATCCACAAGAGCGGCCGCCTGGTAATCACCCGGCTTGCCACAGCCCCGTTCATTGATCTGCAGGGGCGCTACCAGGGCGCCGTGGCGGTGATCACAGACATCACTGCACAGAGATGCCTGGAGGATGAACTGCGTTTTCATTCCATGCTGCTCGACCAGATCAGCGACCAGGTGACAGCCACCGATCTGCAAGGGGTGATCACTTACGTCAACCGGGCAGAAGTGCAAACCTTGAAGCGCAGCAGGGAAGAACTGATCGGCTCCAGGGTACATTCCTACGGCGAGGATCCGGCCCAGGGCGCTACCCAGCAGGAGATCGTCAACTGCACGCTGGAGCAGGGCGTCTGGCGCGGCGAGGTGGTGAATTTCGCCGCGGATGGTGCCAGGCTCTTTATGGATACCCGCACCACCCTGTTGAAGAATGAACAGGGGCAGCCGGTTGGCATGCTGGGGATTGGCACAGACATCACCCAGCGTAAGCTGGCAGAGCAGGCGCTGCGCGAGAGCGAGGAGCGTTTTCGCCAGATATTCCAGGCCAGCCCGGATGCTCTCACCCTCACCCGCATGGAGGATGGGCTGTATATCGATGTCAATGTTGGTTTTACCCGCCTCACTGGCTATACCCGGGAGGAGACGGTTGGAAAGACCTCATTCGATATAAATATCTGGAGCGATCCGCAGGACCGTCAGGCGCTGGTCAGCGCCCTCTTGCAGCAGGGTTACCTGGATAACATGGAGGCGCTCTTCCGCCGTAAAAATGGCACGCGGATGCACGGCCTGCTCTCTGCCCGGGTGATCCGCCTGCAGGGGGTGGAACATCTCATCGCCATCGCCCGGGATATCAGCGACCGCTACCAGGCCGAGCAGGCGCTGCGCGAGAGCGAGGAGCGCTTCCGCCTGATCTTCCAGACCAGCCCGGACGCTATCAGTCTCACCCGCCCAGACGGTTGCATTGCGGATGTCAACGATGTGTTCTGCCGCATCAGCGGGTATTCCCGAGAGGAACTGATCGGAGAGACGACGTTGGGATTGGGTTTCTGGACGATCCCGGACGATCGCCAGGAAGTTCTGCGCCGCTTGCGGGATACCGGCGCCTGCGAGAACCTGGAGACGGTCTTTCGCAGCCGGGATGGGGCGCGCTTCCCGGCCCTGATCTCTGCCCGCCCGATCCTGATCCAGGGCGTCCCGCACGTGCTCTCCGTCATCCGGGATATCAGCGAACTGAAACAGGCGGAGGAGAAGCGCCTGGAGCTGGAGCGGCGCCTGCTGCACGCCCAGAAATTGGAGAGCCTGGGGGTGCTGGCGGGCGGGATCGCCCATGATTTTAACAACCTGCTGCTGGCCATGCTGGGCAATCTGGAACTGGCGTTGGAAAAGCTGCCCGCCTCCTCCCCGGCGCGCGGCAGCGTGGAGCAGGCGGTGACCGCCGCCAACCACGCCGCTGACCTGACCCGCCAGATGCTCGCCTATTCCGGCCGCGGGCGCTTTGTGGTGGAACCCCTGGATATTAACCAACTGGTGGAGGAAAACGCCCATCTCTTCCGGGCGGCTATCTCCAGGAATACCAGCCTGAACGTGCGCCTGCAGGGCGACCTGCCGCTGGTTCAAGCAGATGCAGCCCAGGTGCGGCAGGTGGTGATGAACCTGATCACCAACGCCGCGGACGCCATCGGCGAACGGCCCGGGATGATCCGTATCTCAACCGGCGCCCAGGCTTGCAGCGAGGCTGACCTGGCTCACAGTTGCCTGGCCGAGCGTCCGCCAGCCGGGAATTTTGTCTTCATTGAGGTCAGTGATAC
>CAIQIV010000117.1 GCA_903871905.1 uncultured Chloroflexota bacterium
CCGCGCGCTGTGCCATTTCGGCTGGCAGCAGTGAATCAATGCGTAATTCAGTTGTCATTTATTGCACTCTCCTGAGCGAATTTGTTAGTTATCATCGGGCAACGATATTTTATTTTTGCGTTTCTGGCAAGTGATGAAGATCACCCCTTGAGCCATTTTAGATCAGTTTCACCTGGAGTGGCGGTATGAAACCAGAAACCAGAGAAGGAAAAATCCAGCGCCTCCCAACAGGATTTGCCCGAAAAAGTATTGAGCTGCCAGGAGTAATTGGATCCCCCCTAATAGCATTGCAGCGAATATGATGCCCAGGGCAACTTGCCGGATTGCGCGCTCCAGACGGGCGGTTTGATTGGCCGAATCGGGGGTGCGGACGCTGATCTGCCCACTTTCGACACGGCTGATCACGGAATCGATTTTATCAGGAAGGGAAAGAATCACTTTCCCGAATCGGAAAGTCTCCTCAAGCCAGGCATCGAGGTTCTTTTGGGAATCTTCGGCCATCAGCTTCCGAGCAAAAGGCGCAAGATGATCCCAAACGTTAAACTCCGGATCCAACCCCGTGCACATTCCAGAAAGAATGCTGACTGTCCTCGCCAGGAAAATGATGTTTTGTGGAACCTGGAAGGGCATCTGGTAAACCAGGTCGCGAAATTCGTGAGTGAACTCCTGGATGTCTTCACTGCTGATCTCGCGCAGTTCGTTCATATTTTTGCCCCAAAAGCGCTCAAAAATGCGTGCCTCAGCGCGTTCCAGCATCTCCAGGTCTGCGTCTGGTAAGAGCATATCCATGGTCTGGTAGGCAAGGATGACCTGTTTGGGGTTTTGGGTACCAACCCCAATCATGAGCTGGCGCAGCCCACGGGAAAGTTCAGGATCGACCTGACCCACCATTCCAAAATCTATATAAGTGAGCTGCCAGGGGCGGTACTGCTCGCCGGGTACCGGATCGCCCAGGGGTTTTACGAATAAATTTCCGGGATGAGGATCAGCATGGAAGAACCCATCAATGAAGATCTGTTTGAGATATGTATCGAGCAGGCGGGATGCAACTTCCGCCCGGTTGATCCCAGCTGCTGTAATCGCTTCATAATCTGTGATCTTGATCGCCCAGACATTCTCCAGAGTCAGAACGCGTTTCGTGGTATGGCTCCAGATGACCTGAGGAATACGCAGCCTGGCGTCACCCTTGAAGTTCTCGGCGAATTTCTCGGAATTGTGCCCTTCTGCAATGTAATCTATTTCTTCATATAGGATTTTGGTGAACTCATCCAGCAAAGCTGGAACATTAGCACGTCGCTGGATGGGGTGGTATTTTTGCAGCCATCTGCCCACTGTTTGGAGGGCCGCCAGGTCTATATCGATTAATTGTTGAATATTCGGCCTCTGGATCTTGACCACCACAGCCCGGCGTAGTTTCCCCTTTGAAGGCACATCAGGGTCAACAGGCATGATAATCCAAGCTCTATGAGCCTGGCCCAACGAGGCTGCAGCCAGCGGTGTTTCCTCAAACCTGGCAAATTTCTTACTCAGGGCCATTCCAAATTCTGATTCCGCAACCTCTTTGATGGCAGCAAAGTCAACGGGCGGCACCTCATCTTGCAGGCCAGACAGCTCGGACGTAATTTCACGAGGTAAGACATCCACTCGGGTGGAAAGGAACTGACCAACCTTGATCAGAACACCTCCCATCTGAATGGCTAAAGCTCGAAAGGAAATTGCACTTTCCCTTAATCTTTTTGCCCGAGTTTTTGATGCTAGAGAACGCAAGCCAATTCGTGGAAGAAACAAGTCCCAAAAAATAATGCTCACGATAATGCGAGCAAAGAATAGGACAATTCTCCGGTAGCGTGAGCGAGCCATAACAGGGAAATTATACCGTAGACAGTGTTTTGTGGTATCCTCATTCGAATGACAGCTCTCAGAGTTTATGATTTTTGTGAAAATTACCTGGGTTTTACTGCCCCCCTATCATTGATAGATTGCGGAAACCGGTGTGCGCCGTATAATGATAGAGGGGTACCGGTTTGCTGCGATCTCCAGCATGCCATTCCCACTGCTTTTTACCCGGAATGGGAGTTTCTCAGGACTCATACCAATCTTTGGCGTCTCTGGCAGGGCAGCAGCAAGAAGCTTGACCGTCATATTCGCAGTCAACTGCCCGAAGGTCAGATCCCGATTTCATGCCTGGGCCACA
>CAIQIV010000118.1 GCA_903871905.1 uncultured Chloroflexota bacterium
ACCAGCTCCGCCGATGAGTGGATATTCAGCTTGCTCATAATCCTTTCGCGATGCCTGGAAACCGTCTTGCGGCTGATCCCCAGCTTTTCCCCGATCTCCGGGCTGGCCAGCCCCAAAGCCACCCCGCGGATCACCTGCAGCTCACGCTCGCTCAGCAGCTCCACCCCCGGATAGAGCTCATCCGCATCGCTTTCATCCGCTTCCAGTACGGTAGCCTGGGCGGATAGGCGCCGGTATTCCTCCAGCAGCCACTGGGCGCAAGCCGGCTGCAGGTAGACAAATCCCGTAGCCACCGAGCGTACCGCATCCACCACCTCCCCTGGAACAGCTGCTTTGGTCATATACCCCGAAGCGCCCGCCAGCAGCATGGCCAGGAAATAGCTCTGGTCGGCATGTGCGCTCACCGCCAGCACGCTGGCCCCCGGGTGATGTTCCCTCAGCAGGCGCGTGACCCGCAGGCCATCCATCTCCGGCGTGGTGATGTCCATAATAATCACCTCCGGGGTGCACTCTGCAGCGCATTTCAATGCGCTTTGCCCGTCGCAGGCTTCACCAACCACCTGGAAATCCGTCTGCTCCTCAAGGACCCCCTTGAGCCACGAACGCACATATGCCTGCCCATCCACTACCATGATCCGGATCGCCATATCCGTTTGCCCTTTATCCATCCATTCAGCCGATTACCTGTATCCAAATTCTCTACCAAAGAGCAGGAACAAAATGGTCTGGGATATTCAACCCATTACAAGGTAAGGACTTCCGATGCATGGTCCACCGGAAGTCCTTCTTTTATTTTATCCGAGGTCAACTCCGGGGTTATAAACCTGGTTGTTGATCTGCGCTGCCGGATGCTCCCTTACTTCAAGCTGTAAAGCAGGGTCGCCTTGGCCAGCGGCTTGCCGGTCAGCTTCTCCATGGTGAGCTGCAGGATGCCAACCGAGCGGGCGAAGTTGTGCACCGCCGCCGCCTCGCCCTCGCCAATCCACATCACGCCGATGACGTAGCGATAGTTATAAATCGCAGCCTTCAACAGCGGGCTGGGCTTGGCATCCTGGGGGAAGACAAAGTACGGGTGATTGTCCTGGGTTTTCAGGTCAATCTTTTCTTTGACCGCCTGGGCCAGGATAGCTTTCTTCACCATTTCCAGCAGGGCCTTAACCTCATCCTGCGCACCGGCAGGCTTGCCATTGCCATCGTAATCTGCCTTAACCGGGACATTGAAATCGGTCAGGCCTGGGTGGCACTGCTGGCAGACTTCGGTGTGCTCTACCACCTTGCCGTCCACCTCAGCCTTCATGTTGAAGGTGTGGCCGCCGACCTTGTTGTGGCCAGGGATCGCCAGGCTGTCCTTGGTGTCCCATGTCCCGCCTGGTGTGCGGTACATATGGCACAGCACGCACGCCCCGGGGGCCTGGCCCCAGTTCACCTGGGTCATTTCCATGTTGCCCGGTTCATTGGTGTGTTCATCATTGATCACACCCTTGCCCAGGTTGACATGGAACGAGTTCTGCAGCTTGGCGCCCCAATCGTAGCCGCCGATGCCATTGAGCATCTCAGCCGCCGAGCTGTAGTGCGGGTAGGAGGCGGGCTTGTCCGACTCGATGTTCTTCGGATCGGTGCGGTTGTTGTGGCAGTTCATGCAGGCTGCCGAGAAACCGGCGTCGGTGATTTCAGCCGTTGGCAGTTTGGCTGTGCCCACCACGCGCAGTTGGAAGGGGTTGTTGTCCTCATGCGGGTCATGGCACACTGCACAGCCCAGGTCGCCGTTCTTCTTTGGCGCATCGGCGGCAGGCGTGCCTTCCCACACCGCGACTGCCCCTTCTGGGGAGTGGCAGGCATTACACGGGGTGCGCTGGCCAACGTTCAGAGAGCCGTTATGCGAGTGAAGCGAGGCTTCCATGGCGCCGCCGCGGGTGTGATGGCCGCTGGCGTTGTGGCACTGCTCGCAGCTCGAGGAGTCGGCGCGGGCCACTGGCGCGGTGTCCGGACCCGGCTTGGCCACGTGGGCGCCGCCCGGTCCGTGGCAGGCTTCACAGCCGATGTTGCTCACCGTCTTCAGCTTGGGGTCCAATCCGGAGAAGGTGTCCTTGCCCTCTTCTTCGTTGAAGGCATTCAGGGCAATCTTCTCCTTCATGTCTTTGTCCCAATCCATCTTCAGGACGTTGGTAAAGACGTCCCACCAGCCATTGGTGACTTCCTTGACCGGGTAGTAGCCCACGTTATGGCAGCGAGCGCAGGTAAACCCAACCGAGAAATATTCACCTTCAACATTCTCATTGATAAAATCTTTGAAGGCGTTGCCGTGCTTGGTCTTTGCCCAGCCCTCAGCCTGGTCCTTGTGGCAGCCCGAGCAGGCATCGCTGCCCACGTACTTGGCGGCCACCATCTTGAGTGTGCCGGCTTCGCTGGTGGCGCCCTTGTCGTCCTTCACCACCAGCTCGACCACGTATTCACCTTCCTTGTCCGGGGTGAAGGTGGCCATGCTCAGGGTCAGACCAGGGACTTCTTTATCCACCTTGGCAATGACAGCCTTGGAGCCGCTGGGGGGGGTCAGTTTCCAGGTGAAATCCGCCAGTTTTGCCCCTTGCGCCAGGCTGATGGCGCCAGCCTCGACGTACACCGGCACGCCGGGCGGGACATTCGCATGACCCGGGCCAAAGACGGCATAGGTCTTCTTCGGGTCATCGCCGCGCGGCACCTGGATGCCCGTCGGGCGCCCGGTGTCCGGGTTGACCGGACCCATCGCAGGATACATCGGGACCGGTTCAATCTTGGCAGTGAAGGGGACCGGTGTCGCCGTGGCTGCGGGAGCCGCCGGGGTGGCGGTGCCGCCGGTTTGCGCCACAACCGCAAACGGTGTCAGCACAAACATCACCGCGAACATCACCGCCACGATTCCTACAAACAGGAGAACTCTCTTTTCTTTCATAACTTTGCACTCTCCATCCAAAAATTCATTCTTTCCCAAGACAACTTCAACAGCAGCTTTTCATGTCTCTCTTCTCTGGCCGGGCTCCACTGTTCCATCCATCGAGGAGCAGTTCACCAGATCATCGCCAGTACGACCCTTCCTGCACCTCCTCTCACCTGGAATTTCCGGATGCACTGAACACTTACCCAATACAAACGGTAACACGCACCCATCATTGGGTATTTTAGCCCATAAGTGAGATTAATGCAAGATAAAGATTAAGAAATAGAAAGGTTAATTTTCCTGGCCCAGGATCCGCTTCAAAAACTGCCCGGTGTAGGACGCCTCAACCTGGGCCACCCCTTCCGGGGCACCCTGGGCGACCAGCCGTCCGCCGGCTGCCCCGCCTTCCGGTCCCAGGTCGATGATCCAGTCTGCGCATTTCACCAGCTCCAGGTTGTGCTCCACCACCACCACGGTGTTACCCGCCTCCACCAGGCGCTGCAGCAGCCCCAGCAGCCGGGCCGCGTCCGCCAGGTGCAGGCCGGTGGTCGGCTCATCCAGCAGGTACAGGGTGCTGCCGGCGGACCGCCGCCCCAGCTCTTTTGCCAGCTTCACCCGCTGCGCCTCGCCCCCGGACAGCGTGGTGGCTGGCTGCCCAAGCTGCAGGTAGCCCAACCCCACATCCGCCAGCACCTGCAGCCGGCTGCGCGCCGCCCGCACCCCGGCAAACAATTCCAGCGCCTCCTCCACCGTCAGTTCCAGCACCTGGGCAATATCCAATCCCTGGTACCGCACCGCCAGCGTCTCGCTGGTGAAGCGCCGCCCCTGGCAGGCCGGGCAGCGCACTTCCACATCCGGCAGAAAGTGCATCTTGACGCTCAGCACCCCCGCTCCTTCGCAGCGCTCGCAGCGCCCGCCGGGCACGTTGAAGGAAAAGGTGCGGGCTGTCAGCCCGCGGCGGCGCGCCTCCGGGCTGGCGGCAAAAGCCTCGCGGATCGGGGTGAAGATGTCCGCATAGGTCGCGGCATTCGAGCGCGGGATGCGCCCAATGTGCGCCTGGTCGATGCTGATGATCCGAGCCACCTGCTCAAGACCCTCGATCCGTTCATGCTCGCCCGGGACGGTTCCCGCTGCGTACAGGCGCTGGCGCACCGCCGGGTCCAGGATATCAAATATCAGCGATGACTTGCCCGACCCGGATACGCCTGTCACCGCCACCAGCAGTCTCAAAGGCAGGCTGACCGTGATGTCCTGCAGGTTATGATGCCGGGCGCCGCGGATGGTGATTGCCCTGCCATCCGCGGCGCGCCGCTGCCCCGGCATCGGGATCTCTACCCGCCGGGCCAGGTAGTCCCCGGTGAGCGATTCGCTGTGATCCATCACCTCCGCTGGAGTGCCCTGCGCCACCACCCGCCCGCCGTGCTTCCCTCCCCCAGGGCCAAAATCGACCAGGTGATCCGCCGCGGCAATCACCTCCAGGTCATGCTCCACCACCAGCACCGTGTTGCCCAGGTCGCGCAGCCGGCGCAGCAAGGCGATCATGCGTTGCGTATCCCGCTGGTGCAGCCCGATGGTCGGCTCATCGAAAACGTACAGCACCCCGCTCAGCCCCGAGCCCAGCATCGACGCCAGGCGCAGGCGGTGCGCCTCTCCTGCCGACAGCGTCGGGGAGGCACGTTCCATGCTCAAGTACCCCACCCCCACCTCCACCAGCCGGGCAATGCGCTCTTGCAGGTCATCCAGGATTGGCCGGGCGATCTCGATCTCCCTGCCGCTCAATCCCCTGGCGCAACTTTCCAGCCAGGCCCACAGCTCGCTGAGCGGCAGTCTCGCAGTCTCCACGATGCTCCACCCATCCAGGCGCACCGCCCGGCTTTCCGAGCGCAGGCGACTCCCCAGGCAGTCCGGGCAGGTCTCGGTGACCAGCAGCTCCTCCATTTTCTCCCGGTAATCCGCATCCAGGATGCGCTCGGCATAACGCCGCAGCACGGCGGTGGCCAATCCTTCATAGCGCCCCCTGCTCACCGCATCCGGCGGCTCAATCCCGGGGAAATGGCGGCGGAACTGCGGGCTGTGCACCCCATAAAAAAGCAGGTCATGCTGCGCTGGTGTATAGTCCCGGATGGCCCGCGATGGGTCAAAATCAATCCCGTAATAGCCAGCTGCCGCCTCCAGGCAGGATAAGCTGTACCGGATGTACTGGGTGTCCCAGCCGGCGACCGCTCCCTCCAGGATGCTCTTCTCTCGGTCCGCCAGCCGCTCGAGGTTCGCCTGGTGCACGCTGCCCAGCCCGGTGCAGGTGGGGCAGGCGCCATCCGGCTTGTTGAACGAGAAGTGCGCCATGCCGATTTCGGGGACCGGCGCCCCGCAGTGCGGGCAGGGGAAAAAGGTCTCCGGCGCCGCTTCGTCATCGTCGGCGCGGCTCCCACCCTGCCATGGCGTGCCGGTCATGTCAAAGGACGGCGGGACCTCCTGCCCGCAGCCCGGGCACGGGCGGCGTCCCAGGCGCGCATACAGCACCCGCATATAGGTGTATACTTCGGTCATCGTCCCCACCGTCGAGCGCGGGCTGCTGCTGCTCAGGTGCTGGTCCACGCTGATCGACGGGGAAAGCCCGCTGATCGAGTCCACCGGCGGCTTTGCCATGCCAAAGGTTACCAAACCCAGGGACTCCAGGTAGCGCCGCTGGCCCTCCTGGAACAGGATGTCAAACGCCAGGCTGGATTTGCCCGAGCCGGAAAGCCCGCTGAACACCACCAGCCGGTTCTTGGGGATGGACAGGCTGATATTCTTCAGGTTGTGCAGCCGTGCCCCGCGGATTGTGATTTGCTCAGCCATTCAGCCTCCACACTGCCACCAGGCTTTGCCTGGAAAATGTCGGATGTCCACAATTCTATCACCCCATGCACCGCCACGCATTCGCGGCCTGGCATGAACTCAGGGTATTCACAAAGTCAAAACAGATAGGTAGGGGCTTGAAATCCCCCCGTGTTGTCTGTACAATAAAGATAAGCAAATCCAGGTTTCATCCCATTTTTTGCCTTGCAATGGAGGCTGTCCTGATGAAAAGATTGCCTTTGTTCATCATCCTTTCCTTCCCCCTGCTGTTCCCACCGGCTGCGCCCCAGGCAGCCTCAACCACCCACGGCACAGCGGCTTACCTGGTGCTCCTCGGCCAGGTGACTACCGGCGGCGCCCCGGATGCCCTGGCCATCGACCGCGGCGGCGGGGCCAGCGATGTCCTCTTCATGGACCAGAATGGCAAAATTGGCTTCATCGACGGCGATGAGCTTTCCCTGCAGCCCGACCAGGTCCTGCTGCCCAACGAGGGCAGCCATTCCTGGCTGGCTTATGACCGCCTCACCGCCCAGGTTTACGCCCTCAGCCTGGATACCCAATGGGCCGACCTGGAGCACTACTGGACCAGGGCTCAGCTTGCCGTGCTGCGCCAGCGCGTCAAAATCGGCACCATCCCGGTAAACGCCGCCTACAACACCAATCCGGCCTCCCTGGCAGACAGGCTCTACACGGTCAACGGCATGGCGATCCGCTCTCCAGGCGTGGAGGGTGCAGAAAACGGGCGCATCATCCTCGACGATACCGCCGGCGGGGTACTGGACGTGGTTGACCTGGACCCCGGCGGAACCTCAGCCCAGCGCCTGCAGCGCTATACCTACCGCTCCCCTATCACGGAGGATATTGTTTACCGCATGGCGGGAAATTCCCTGGCCCTGGAGACCAACCACCAGACCCTGCCCGTGGACGATCTCTCCACCACGGATGTGCTCTACATCTCCGACCAGAACAACTCCAATGGCTATACGCTGCGAGCCATCCAGCTCGCCCACCCCCTCCAGGACCTCAATCCCCAGGTGCTGGCCCCCATCAACCTGTCCAACCCCAATCGCTGCGGCATCGGCGGCTGCAAAGGCCTGGCCCTCGCCGAGCCTCTCGACCGCCTGTGGATCGCCAGCGGCGACCAGCGCTTCAGCCAGGGTTACCTGGACTACGTGGACACCCCTACCGCAGCTCCCTCCACCACCTGGCTGACCTACGGTGATGAGAGTTTTATGGTCACCGATTGGTACGACCCACACCGCACTTTCGTCGTTACATACGATCAGTATGGAAACGACCCAACCCATGCTTTGTATCTCCACCTGCTTTACGACAGCACGGTAATCGACAGCCTCAAATTGATGGACAGCTACGACCCCACGCGTCCCATCCGGGACATGGCCTTCGACCCTTACTCCCGCCGCCTGTTCCTGGCCATCAACGACCAGGTGGTGGCGGTGCAGGTGCTGGCCGGCGCCCCACCCGCCCCTCTCCCACCCGTCCAATCCATCTGGACGGTTGGGTCCATGGGCGGCAGCCTCACCACTCCCAAGGAAAAAGCGCGCCTGGATTTTTTCCCCGGCGCGGTCTCCGCCACCAGCCAGGTCACCTATACCGAGATTCTCCCTTACATCAATCTCGAGTATCACCGCAACATCCGCTGCTTCTCGCTGATCGTCGCCCTGCTCTCCAGCCGCGCCCCCGCCACTGACTTCGGCGCCCCGGTGGTGGTCACCCTGAAATACTCTGACCTGGAGCTGGGCGCCGGGCAGGAATCCACCCTCCAGCTCTACCGCCAGGATGGGGCCGCCTGGACCCCGCTCCCCAGCGAGGTGAATGCCAGCCAGAACACCCTGCGCGCCACCCTCAGCCAGGACGGGGTGTATGCCGCCCTGGCTGAGAGCAGCTGGGTTTACCTGCCCTTCATCCGTCCCTGAGCTTTACTCCCGGCTCACCTGCGGTAAAAAGACCTGGCGCCCGACCTGGGGGATCCCCGAGGGATCCAGCAGGAAGGACAGCACGCCCTGGCTGCTTGCCTGCACCAGCCCTGCCGCATCGGGTGTCAGCTCCACCTGCAGCACCGCCCCCAGGCGGCTCGCCTCCAACGCATACCGGCTGCCCGGCGCCAGGTCAAACACGATGTTCAGCGTCTGGGTCAGCGGCGTGTAGCTGTATTCCAGCACACCCGCCGGGGCGCCCCCGTCCACCGCCGCCGAGAACAGCACCGCCCGGTTGAGCGCTGGATCGGCGATGAACGCCCCGCTCAGCTTCTCACCGGCGATCAACTGCGTGACCGGCGCCTGGAGCGTGCTGCTCACCGCCGGGTGAAGCACGTTG
>CAIQIV010000119.1 GCA_903871905.1 uncultured Chloroflexota bacterium
CATCTGGTAAGTCCCGCCGCGCGGGGTGCACATGATGCGCACGTCCACCCCGGAGAGAGCCGCGGCCTTGAGCGCCTCCAGCAGGCTTTCGTCAGGAATGAAAAACGGTGACTGGATGTAGCATTTCTCCTTGGCAGACATGATCATAAAGAAATATAACTGCTGCATGGCCTTCCACTGCGAGTCCGGCCCGCCCTGGGTGAGCTGCACCGGGGTGAAAGGCAGCACGACCGGATCGACCGGGGGATAATAAGCCGGATCGACGATCTTTTCCCCGGTGGTGTTAAACCAGCTTACGGCAAAGGCCGCCTGGAGAGCCAGGGCCGCCTCTCCCACCAGGCGCAGGTGGGTGTCGCGCCAGTTGCCCAGGGCATGAAACCCGGGAAGCTGCTCTTTGTCCAGGTTCATGCCGCCCACAAAGCCAACCCTGCCATCCACAACGACCACTTTGCGGTGGCTGCGGTAGTTTGCCGTGTGCAGCGACTTCAGGTTCTTGAACGCCAGGTAAGGGTGGATCTCTACCCCCGCGGCGCGCAGATCATCCTGGTATGCCTTGCTGACCACGAAATTGGACTCGTCCACCAGGGCGCGCACCTTCACCCCGGCCTTGGCGCGCTCGATTAAGGCATCCTTGACCTGCAGGGTGAACTCATCCTCCGTCCAGATGTAATACAGCAGGTGGATCGAGTGCTGGGCGGCGCGGATATCCTCCATCAGGCGGGGATATTTTTCGGTGGCGTTCTGCAGAATCTCAACCTGGTTGTATGCTGTGATCATTGAGGCGGAATTGTGCTGCACCAGGTTGAGCAGCTGGTGGCGGTAGGAGGCCGGTTTTTCGGCAGCGATCTTCTGTACATACCCCTTCTGCGACAGGACCAGGGTGCGCAGGTTTTCAAACAGCGTGCCGCCCATCTCAATACGAGCCAGGGCATTCTCCCGGCTGAAAGCCTTATAGCCGCGCCCGGTGAAAAGGTAAAACAGCAAGCCGATCACCGGAAAAGCCAGGATCAAGAACAACCAGGCAAAGGTGGCCTGCGGAGTGCGGTTATCCAGGAGAATAATGACCAGCACCCCCAAAACATACCCCACGACTATCAAACGCAGCAGTAAACCCAGCACATCTGATAAGGTCAGCGCCATCTTTCTTTACCTCGTTTCTTGTGAAATTCTGTCCAGGCTCACATCCATAAGATCGCGTTAGAAAGACTATAGATTGATATTATAATGACTTCTGCTCAGGTATGAACACCCAGATTAAACTGCGTCTCTCTGCCCTTGCATCCATCATGCTGCTGATGCTGGCAATCCTGCGAACGGCAGGATTGTACAACACGGATTTGAATCTGTACACCCCGGCTTTTGCGCAAAGCAGCGGCCCAGCCATCTCGCCCACGCTCACCCTGACCGACGCCCAGGGGCAGTACCCCCTGGGTTTATACATGAGTCTGTTCGAAGACCCCAGCGCCAGCCTGTCCATCGAGCAGGCTTCCTCCCCAGCCTACGCCGCCCGCTTCACCCCCAGCCGGGTGGAAACACCCAGCTACCCCCCCTCCGACAGCACCTACTGGGTGCGCCTGCACCTGGATAACCGGACCCGCCAGACCAACAAGTGGCTGTTGGAGGTCAATTTTGCCAACATGCATTACGTTGACCTGTACACCCCGCTGCAAGACAGCGGAGGGTTCGAGGTCAAGCAAACCGGCACCCTGCGCCCCCCCTCCACCCGCGACATCCAGCATCCTCGCATCGTTTTTGACCTGACCATCCCGCCTGGAGGCCAGCAGCTCTATTACCTGCGCTTCCAAAGCAGTACCTCGATGACCCTGGGAATGACCCTGTGGACACGCAATGCATTTGCCGACAAGACCATCCTGGAGCAGTGGCTGGTCGGGATATTTTTCGGCATTCTGTTTGGCCTGCTGGCCTATAACCTGTTTTTACTGCTTTCAATGCGCGAGAAAAGCTACCTTTACTTTGTTACCATGCTTGCCTGCGCTATCTTACACCAGGCAACCTACCTGGGCTACAGCGAAATCTACCTTGCCCCTGGCCTGTATGCGATCAAGCAGTTCACTATCGGGCTGTTTTTTGCGCTGATGATTGCCTCCATGCTGCTGTTCAGCGATGCCTTCCTGGATATCCGGGCCAAGATCCCCTGGCTTCACAAGGCCAACCTGCTGATCTGCGCCAGCCTGGGGATCACGGTCGCAGAAATTACATTTGTCAACTACACATTTGTGCTGCGCCAGGCACTCCTATTGGCCCTGGTGTCCCTGGGGGGAGTATGGGCAGCCGGGATCATCACCTGGCGGCGCGGCGCCCG
>CAIQIV010000120.1 GCA_903871905.1 uncultured Chloroflexota bacterium
CCGCCGGGCAGGCCAGCCGCGATCCCGCTTATCTGCTGCTGGAAAGCGGCAGGGCGCTAGCCTCGGCAGGCGAATGGGAATTGGCGGTTGTGGCGTTAGCCCAGGCGGTCCAGGCGCGCCCTGCATATGCCGAGGCCTGGGCATACCTGGGCATGGCCCGCCGCCAGGCTGCCATGCGGCAGGCGCCCAGCCAGGGAATGGATATTCCCGAGGACCTGGGACGGACGGAGCTGCGAAAAGCCTATGCGCTGGATCCAGCCTCTATCCCGGCAGCCATTTTTCTGGCCAATTACTGGCAGCAGGTTGGGGACATTTCCCAGGCACGCAGCATCTTGCAGCAAGCGGCAGGACGAGCTCCACTGAACCCACTGCTGCAGGTCGAATTGGGAAATATCCTGGCAGCCGCGGGTGAATTAGAAAGCGCTCTGCATGCCTACCAGCAGGCGGTCGCCCTGGCGCCGCAGGATGCTGCTTATTACCGCCTGCTGGCGGAGTTCTCACTCCAGCAGAATTATTATGTGACTGATATCGCCCTGCCAGCCGCACGCCAGGCAGTTCTCCTGGATGGTCAGGGTGCTGCCAGCCAGGATGTCATGGCCCAGGTACTGATCCAGATGGGCGACCTGGCCGGCGCCGAACGCTTCCTGGCACAGGCGTTAGGCTCAAACACTGATTACCCGCCAGCTCTCCTGCACCTGGGGATCATATCCCTGCTGCGCGGGGATACCCAGGCGGCTTACCGCACTTTTAACCAGGTAATCGCCCTGGATCCAGGCAGTGTTTCTGCGGCCCAGGCGCGCCAGTATTTAAAAAGTGGACCCACCACAGCGCCTTAGACGACTGCCGTGTTCCACACACAGTTCACAACCGATTGTATAATTCATTGTATAATCCAAGGAAACAATCCAGTTGGAGGCCAAGCATGAGCGAAACAGCAAAATACCGTCTGGTGACACGCAGCGACATGGACGGTTTGGTATGCGCAATTTTACTGAAGCAGATGGACATGCTCACAGAGATCAAATTCGTCCACCCCAAAGATGTCCAGGACGGTAAGATCGACCTGTCGATCAATGATATCACCACCAACCTGCCGTTTTCTCCCGAAGTCTATCTTTCCTTTGACCACCACTCCAGCGAAATGCTGCGCGTGGGCTCTGGCCGCAGCAACCAGGTTAACGATCCTCACGCGCCATCCACCGCCAGGGTAGTTTACAATTACTTTGGCGGTAAGGCTCGTTTTTCAAACATTTCGGAAGAGATGCTGAAGGCCGTTGACAAGGCGGATTCTGCCCAATATACCCTGGAGGACGTGCTGCATCCCCAGGGCTGGGAGCTGCTGAGCTTTTTGATGGACGCCCGCACTGGCCTGGGACTGTTTAAGGATTTCACTATCTCCAACTACAACCTGATGATGAAGCTGATCGATTACTGCCAGCAGCATTCCATCGAGGAGATCCTCGCCCTGCCGGATGTCAAGGAGCGTGTGGACCTCTTTTTTGCCCACCAGGACCAGTTCTGCGACCAGATCAAGCGCTGCTCTAATGTCTATGACCACCTGGTTGTCCTGGACCTGCGGAATGAGCCTATCATCTACGCCGGCAACCGCTTCATGATTTACGCTTTATACCCCGAGTGCTCCGTCTCCATCCACTTATTGTGGGGATTAAACAAACAAAACACCGTTTTTGCCGTCGGGAAATCGATCTTTAACCGCTCTTCACAGATCGATGTCGGTGATCTGATGCTGGAATATGGTGGTGGAGGGCATGAGGCCGCTGGCACCTGCCAGGTCCCGAACGATAAAGCCGAGGTCACCCGAAAAGAACTGATCAGCCGCCTGCGTCATTCCTAGAGGCATGGTTATGCGTATCCGCCTGGGTCTCTCCGTACTTGTTCTGCTTTCACTGGCCTGTAAAACTCTGCCTTTTCACCTGGGGCAGCCAGCCCCTGGCCGAGTACTCTTTCAGGATAATTTCACCGATCCCAACAGCGGTTGGAACCGGGTAACCGAAACCAACGGCGAGACCAATTATGCAGACGGTGTCTACCGCATTCTGGTCAATGTACCGGATATGGACATCTGGGCGCGCCCGAACCTGAATTTTGAGGATGTTCGCATCGAGGTAGACAGTCTTAAGGTCGGCGGGGATCGCAATAACCGCTATGGGGTGATCTGCCGGCTGACGAACGCCAATAATTTCTATGCATTTATGATCAGCAGTGACGGCTACTATGGTATCGGCAAAGTCAAGGGAGACGCTTACCAGCTGATTGGCATGGATGCACTGCAGCCCAGTGAGCTCATCAATCAGGGCTCAATGACCAACCATATCCGCGCGGATTGTGTAAAAGACCACCTGTCGCTGTATATCAACGGCAAGAAGGTGGCTGAGGTACAAGACAGCGAGTTCACCTCCGGCGATGTGGGCCTGATCGCCGGAACCTACACCAACCCGGGAACAGATATCCGTTTCAGCAATTTCCGTGTTCTTCAGCCGTGAACATTTACCTGGATACCGTTGGCTGCCGTTTGAACCAGGCGGAGATTGAGCAGTACGCCCGCCAGTTTCGGGTGCTGGGTCACACACTGGTAGATACCCCCGAACAGGCAGAGATCGTGGTGCTCAATACCTGTGCGGTGACCTCGGCGGCAGCCTCTGACTCGCGCCAGAAGGCGCGCCAGGCACACCGCAGCAGCCAGGCCCGCGTTGTCCTGACCGGCTGCTGGGCCACGCTGCACCCGGAAGAGGCCGCCGCCCTGCCCGGCGTAGCCGAAATCTTTCCCAATTCTCAAAAGGACCAGCTGGTATCCGGCCTGCTGCAGGTCCCGGCGGAAATCTTCGAACAGGAACCGCTGGAACGCCGGCCCATCCCTGGAGCGCGCCTGCGCACGCGGGCCTTCATCAAGGCCCAGGATGGCTGCGATAATCACTGCACCTTCTGCATCACCCGCCTGGCGCGCGGCGCAGGACACAGCCGCAGCATCGAACAGGTGCTGTCTGACGTCCGCCTGGCCCAGTTAGAGAGCCAGGCTGGAGGGACTGCCGCCCGCGAAATTGTCCTGACCGGTGTCCACCTGGGTTCCTGGGGCGCTGACCTGTCGCCCTCCCTGCGGATCTCACACCTGGTGCAGGCAGTGCTGCAAGAAATGTCGGCGTCCCGCCTGCGCCTGTCCTCCCTGGAGCCCTGGGACCTGGACGAGGACTTCTTTGCCCTGTGGCAGGATCCCCGCCTGTGCCGCCACCTGCACCTGCCGCTGCAGTCCGGCTGCGCCGCCACGCTGCGCCGCATGGCCCGGCATACCAGCCCAGATGAGTTTGCCGCCCTGGTGGCAGCAGCCCGCAAAGCGATCCCTGGCGCGGCCATCACCACCGATATCATCACCGGCTTCCCTGGCGAAACAGACGCCGAGTTCGAAGAGAGCCCCAATGCCGTTAATCGGCGAACGAGTTCGGCGTCTTCGAGCGGCTTGAATTTGTAAAAGATGGGCATGATGAG
>CAIQIV010000121.1 GCA_903871905.1 uncultured Chloroflexota bacterium
ACGATGAACAGGGCGTCGCCCCAGGTCCAGGCGTAGTAGCCATCGCGCGGGGCGCCCAGCAGCGGATCGATTGATGCGCTGCCGGTGTAGAAGCCGCCCGGGAGCGGGCCGGGGTAGTAAGCCTGGCGCAGCCGGGCTGACCAGGCAGGCAGCTCCTGCTGGCTGCCGCCGTTCAAGAGCCAGCCCAGCTCGCCCTCGTGGTTGCCGTTGACCAGGAACAGCGGGACGGACGGCCCGATCAGCCCGAAGTAGGGGCGCAGGTCAGCGAAGGTGCGCTCGGCCTCGGCGTAGCTTTGCGGACGGGCTTTCTCGGTCATAAAGGTGTCGCCCAGGTCGATATGGAAGTCAGGCTGTTCCTGCAGGATATTATTCAGGGCGATGGCGTACAGCGCGCCGCTGAAGCGCGGGTCGCTATGATGCGGGTCGGCGTCCAGGGTGAAGGTAAAAGTGCTGCCAGGGGGGCGCTGGGTGTGGAAGGTGTGCTCGGCGGAGGGCGCGCCGTCCGCCAGGATGCGGTAGTAATAGGCGGTGTCCGCCGTCAGACCGGTCAGCTCGACGTTCTGCGTGACATTGGCCTGCAGGGCGATGGAGCCGGTCTGCTGCGGGTAATTCCCGGGCTGGGTGCCGTATGCGAGCACAACTTGCAGATCGCTGGCAGCCAGCAGGGAGGCGGTGATCGAGCTGGCGCTGGGGCGTCCCAGGACCAGGCTGAACCCCGTGGGGAGGCCGGTTGGGGCGGCAGGGGGGGCAGCGGGCTGCGTGGAAGCTGGCAGCGCCTGGGGTGGACGGGTTTTCTTGGGCGCCGGTGCTTTGCCGGTCGGGGCAGGCGCCTCCCCCATTCCGGGCGGCTGGGACCTGGGGCGCCGTGGGGCGCAGGAGATGACCAGGGTGAGCAGCAGGATCAGGGCAGGAATTTTATGCAGCAGGGGTTGGTTCATGGAAATACCTGTGGGAATCAGGGCAATGAAGAGAATTTAACATCGATTGGTAGGATGATCAGGATAAGAGCGCCGGCTGTCATTGCGAGGCACGAAGCAATTCTCCCTCCAGGTGGGGGCGGCTTTGTTCCTCGCCCCGACACAACAGCTGTCATTGCGAGGCACGAAGCAATCCTCCCTCCAGGTGGGGGCGGCTTTGTTCCTCGCCCCGACACAACAGCTGTCATTGCGAGGCACGAAGCAATCCCCCCTCCAGGTGGGGGCGGCTTCGTTCCTCGCCGCGACAGGTCAAACATTCTATCCATTGATGTTCTTTATTTTATTGTGTACGAGAAAGCGATCTCATCCGCCTTCTTCAGGAACGAGCGCACATACACCACCGTCACCCCATCTGGCGCCACCGTGACGCGCAGATGTCCGCTGTTGGGATATTTGTCCCCGCTCAGGTAGGCGTCTGCGTTTTCGTAAGTGTAATAGGGATTGGCCGGCTCGGGCAGGGTCTGGTAGACCACCCCGTCCAATTCCTGGCGCACAAAGATGTGGTCGTGGCCCTGGAAGAAGATGTTCACATGGTTATCAGCCATGAGCTGGTGGATGGGCTTTTCCCAACCGGGACGTTTCACTGCGAACAGGTCGCTGCCGTTGCGGTCTTTGCCGCCCCACTCGTAAAGCCCGGTCAGCTCGACCCCGCCGCGCCCGGTGCCGCTGACATGGTGGGCGAAGACGAACTTGTATTTTGCTGGGGAGCCTTCCAGGGTGTTCTTGAACCACTGGTACTGCGTCTCACCCAGGGTGATCCCCCACAGGTCGCGCGGTGTGTCCCCGCCGGGGTCGCCGCCAAACGGGTTATCCACCACCACCGGGGAGTGCCAGTAGGGGTCGATGACCACGAACAGGGCGTCGCCCCAGGTCCAGGCGTAGTAATCGCGCAGCAGGCCAATGAAATCCAGCGACATGGCGTCTCCTGAGTAAAACGCATCCGGCGCGGGTTGAGGATAATTGGCGTTGCGGGCAGTCTGCGCCCACACGGCTACGTTGTCTGCTGCGCCGTTCAGGTTGGCCAGCGCCGCCTGCTCGTGGTTGCCGTTGACCAGGAAAAGCGGCGCACCGACCAGCCCAAGCCAATCCCGCTGGGTGACATACAGGGCGCGCACGATGCTGGCGCTCACCGTCTGCAGGGCGTCCACGCTGAAGTCGTCACCGATAGTGATGTAGAAGTCGGGCTGGTCTGCGGCGGCGCTCAGCAGGGTGCGGGAGTAGAGGGTGGCGTTGAACTGGTTATTGACGCGTTCGGGGTGCGAATCACCCTGGATGGCAAAGGTAAAGCTGTTCCCAGGGGCGCGCTGGGTGATAAAGCTGCCTTCCTCCCCAGCGAAGAATGCCCCATCTGGGCTGCGGTACACCGGGCGGTAGAAGTAGCGCGTGTTTGGTTGCAGTCCATCCAAGAGCGTTTCAACGGGTTGGTTTGCTGGGACGATCTGGGCCGCAGTCTTGGTGAAATAATCCCCGCTGGCGGTACCAAATTCATAATACAGCTCCAGCTCCTGGGCGGGAAGTGCGTTCACCGTGATGCTGGTATCCGTAGGCCGGCCCAAGATCTCGGCGGCGGCGAATCCGGGGACGGCGTTGGCGGGAAGGGTGTGCACCACCGGCAGGAAGGTGTATTGGGTTGTTGAAAAGATGAGATAAGGATTGTCCACCTGCCCGTTTATCTGGCCGGGCTTTTCATCCTGCGGCAGGTAGGCGCGCACGTAAGCCACTGTGACCTGTTGCGGCGAGACGGTGACGCGCAGATGCCCAGAACTTCCCAGCACATCGCCGTTGACGTAGCCATATTCGGCAGCCAGGCTGGTCTTGTTGTACTCGGTATTGCTGGGCTGGGGGACTTCCTGGTAAACGATGCCGTTCAGCACCTGTTTGACATACACGTGGTCGTGCCCGTGAAAGACGGCGCTGACCTGGTTCTCCACCAGCAGTTGGTGGATCGGCTTGTCCCAACCGGGCCGCTGGGTGTCGAAGCCATACGTTCCGTCGGCGTTGTCCCCACCCCATTCAAAGAACCTGGCAAACTCGATGCCGCCGCGCGCCTCGGTGCTGCCGCCGACCAGGTTGTGGATGAAGATGAATTTGGCATGTGCGCTGCTGCTCTCCAGCGTGGACTTGAGCCAATCGTACTGCTCTTTGCCCAGGGTCCAGTTCCAGTTGTTGTTGAGGTCGCCAGGCTGGGGTTTCTTGGTCGTGTACCAATAGGGGTCGAGCACGATGAACAGGGCGTCGCCCCAGGTCCAGGCGTAGTATCCATCCCGCACGCTGCCCAGCGCCGGGTCCAGGCTGCTGCTGCCGCTGTAAAATCCACCGGGAGTGGGGTTAGGATAGTAAAGCTGGCGCAGGTGGGTCGCCCACAGCGGCAGGTCCTTCAGGGTCTTGCTGCTCAACAGCCAGCCAAGCTCGCCCTCGTGGTTGCCGTTGACCAGGAAGAGGGGCGCGTCTGCTCCCAGGACGCCAAAATAGGGGCGCATCTCGGCCAGGGTGTTTTGGGTTTCGGTGTAGGTCGGGGTGAGCACCTTTTCGGACATGAAGGTATCGCCCAGATTGATATGGAAGTCGGGGTGGTCATTGAGGGCATTGGCCAGGGCAAGGGTGTACAGCTCGCCATTGAAGCGCGGGTCGCGGTTGTGCGGGTCGGCGTCGACGGTGAAGGTGAAGGTGCTGCCGGTCGGGCGCTGAGTGTGAAAGCTGTGCTCGGCTGATGGCGCACCGTCGCTCAGGATGGTGTAATAGTAAGTCGTATCCGGCTCCAGTCCGCTGATCTCCAGGTTCTGCGGGACCCCGGCTTGCAGGGTCAGCGGGCCGGCCTGGTCGGTGTAACTGCCGGGCTGCGTGCCGTAGTTCAGGGAGACCTGCACTTCCGCCAGGGAATACAGGGAAGCGGTGATGGTGTTGGCGGTCGGGCGACCCAGGATCAGGTTGAAACCGGTGGCGCCAGGCGCCGCCGCAGCTTTTAGGGCGGCTGGAAAGGCTCTTGTCTGAGCCGGCAGAAAAGCTTGCAGGGGAAGCTGGCTCAGCGCTGCCGCCGGGGTGCAGGCGGCGCCCAGGGACAGGACCACAAGCAGGGAAATCACACACCGCAGGCGGAAAAATGGCATACTCTCTCCAGGGATTGATGGGTGGTTTGCTATGGGATTGTGTAGGAGAAGGCGTTCTCATCCGCCTTCTCCAGGTAGGAACGGATATAGGTCACCGTCACCCCCTGCGGCGAAACGTCGACGCGCAGGCGCCCGCTGTTAGGAAATTTATCGCCGCTGCGGTAAGCCTGGTCATTTTCATAAGTGTAATTCGGATTGGCCGGCTCAGGCAGGGTCTGGTAAACCACGCCGTCCAGCTCCTGGCGCACGAAGATATGGTCATGCCCCTGGAAGAAGATGGTCACATGGTTATCAACCATGAGCTGGTGGATGGGCTTCTCCCAACCAGGGCGCTTCTGGGCGAACAGGTCGCTGCCGCTGCGGTCTTTGCCGCCCCACTCGTAAAGCCCGGCCAGCTCGACCCCGCCGCGCCCGGTACCGCTGACGTGGTGGGTGAAGACAAATTTATACTTCGCCGGGCTGTTCTCCAGCGTCTGCTGCAGCCAGCGGTACTGGTCTTCGCCCAGGGTGACGTTCCACAGGTCGCGCTTCTTCTGATCGCTGTGCCCGCCGCCAAACAGGTTGTCCACCGCCTGCGGGGAGTGCCAGTAGGGGTCGATGACCACGAACAGGGCGTCGCCCCAGGTGAAGGCGTAATAGTCGCGCAGCAGGCCGATATGCTCCACCTGCTGCGGGTCGCCGGTGTAGAAAGCGTCCGGGGCAGGCTGGGGGAAGAGGCTGTTGCGCGCCGTCTGCGCCCAGACTGCCACGTTGTCCGCTGTACCGTCCAGGTTGGCCAGCGCTGCCTGCTCGTGGTTGCCATTCACCAGGAACAGCGGCGCCCCCACCAACCCCAGCCACTGCCGCTGGTTGAGATATAGCGAGCGCACGATTTCGGCATTGACTGTCTTGAGCGTGTCCACGCTGAAGTCGTCGCCAATGGTGAAGTAGAAATCGGGCTGGTCGGCGGCGGCGCCAAGCAGGGTGCGGGTATACAGGGCGGGGTCAAACTGCTTCCCGAGGCGCTCGGGGTGCGAGTCTCCCTGCAGGTCGAAGGTGAAGCTGCTGCCAGGGGGGCGCTGGGTGACAAAGCTGTGCTCCTCCCCGGCGCTGAAATCCCCACTGGCGCTGCGGTAGCGCAGGCGGTAGACATAGCGCGTGCCAGGCTGCAGTCCGCCCAGCAGTGTCTCGACCGCCTGGCTGGCTGCGGCGCTCTGCTCCGGGGTGCGGGCGGAATAGGCGCCGCTGGTCGTGCCGTACTCGTAATAGAACTCCATAGGCTGGGCGGGGACCAGGTTGGCCGTGATGCTGGTATCCTGAGGGCGGCCGAGGATCACGGTCGTGCTGAGGCCCAGGCTGGCGCTGGCTGGAGGCGCGGGTGTGCCCTGGCGGGTAGCCCGGGGAGTCTTCTTCCCGGCCGGGCGGGTGGGCTTTGCTGCTGCCGGCTTGCTGGCCGGCGGAGCTTCCCCGGAAGCAGGGTTTGGGCCGCTGGCTGCCGGGGAGGTGAAAGGACTGCCGGCGCTGCAGGCGCACAGCCAGGCCAAAAAAACGATCAGGCCCAGGCGGGCCAGGGTCAGGCGAAATCGCTGCATACGGACCTCGGTTTGGGGCGGGGCGCAGCGGAGCGCGGTCTGCCGCTCCGCTGCGCCTCGCTGGGGATGCTATTTCCCAAACAGGAAATCGCTGCTCGGGATGGTGGGCATATCGATCGGCTGCGAATACAGGTAGGCGCCGGTTGGGTAAAGTAAATCGCCCAGAAGCTGTTTGCGCAGCGCCATGAGCTGGGTCTTTTGAGCATCGCTCAAGCTCTGGTTTACCTGGACGAAATTGACCGCCAGGTTGTAGATAATGGAGCCGTCCAGCTCACCGTATTTTTTCATCAGGGATGCCACGGTGGCGCTGTCGGCGGATCCGCCAGCCAGGAACTTGCGCAGTTCGGTGGAAACCTGCTTGCGGGTCTCGACAATTCCTTGCAGGTATGGTCTCTGGGTGTCCACCAGCCCGGTGATCAGCTTGGCCTGGTCAGGGGTGAGGGCAGTCAGCAGGGCGTCACCCATGTTCCCGGTCAGGTCGGTAGGGATGGCGTAGGAGGAGTCGTCCATTGCCGGGCGGTCCTTGAGGTAGAATGAGCCAAAGTAAGTTCCATGGCGCTCCGGGCAGAAGTATACATCGGCATCCACCGAGCCGGCGTACCAGCTGAACATGTCGCTGGCGTAGGTCATCACCGCCACCTTGACATCCCGGTCCAGCCCGCGCAGCTCGGACGGCTCCTGGGCATCCGGCCACTCCTTCATGCCTTTGCCAACCATGCTGTCCAGGGAGGCGCGCTGCGTGGCGTCCAGCGAGCTGAGTATACCACCCATCATCTGCGCCCTGGCAAAGCTGATCTCACCGTCCAGCTGGTACAGCTCAGCCGAGTAGGCCTGGACGGCTTGCTCGTTCAGCCTGGTAGTCCCGGCTGGCAGCTTGCCAGTCTGAAGACGTCGGAAGGCATCCATCAGCACAAAACGCTTGTAAGCATACTCGTTGATGGAGCTGACCTGGCTTTGAGCCAGCGAAATCAGCTTGAGGCGCTGCTCGCTGGTCAGGATAGTGAGCATATTGAAAGATGCGCGGGTCAGGAAATCGCCGGCGTGACCCATCTGGCTGGTATCGTTGTCCCGCAGGTACTGAAAGCCCCAGAAATCGGCTACCTTGCCAGGGGGGAAGAAGGAATCCGAACCCAGGTCGCCGGTCAGAAAAGCCAGGGCATCATAGGCGATGGTCATCCCCTGCGCCTTATCTGAAATGGCTTGCTCGATATTATAACCGCTGCCCTCTGGCTGGTCTCCCGGGTTCCCCTGCTGCTGCCCGTCGTTGGGGCCGCGCTTGGGGGAGCAGGCGAGCTGGCTTTCCACTGTCTCGCATACGCCGGTTTCAGTCCCCTTGCTCCAGGTAAATTCACAGGCGTCCTGCTCTTTTTTATCCGTGCAGGCAGCTATGGCTTCCGTGGGTGGGGTGCCACCGCCGCCTTTTCCCTGCGGCTGCTGCCCGGAGGCTGGACCCTGGCCCGGTGTGCCCTGGGGCTGCTGCCCGGAGCCCTGGTTTGGCGCCGGTGTCCCCTGGGGGCCTGCCTGCCGGGTGGTTTTGACGTTGATCTTGGCTGGCGGCTGCTTGGCGAGAACGATGCTTTGTGCACAGGCTGCCAGCAGGATGGACAGGATAACGATCAGGTAGAGAATCCTATTTTTCATTTTTTCTCCTTGTTCATTGGCCAATCTGGCCAGTTTGTCTTGTCAGGCATGGATTGCGCACTTCACGGCCTGGAGTAGACCACGTTCAGCTGCGCAGTATCCAGGGTGATTCCCTGCATGGCTGCCAGCAGCACATCCCGTGTAACTTGAGAGGCGGGCACGGAGAACTGCGGCTCGGCTGAGAGGGCGTAGACAGTATAAGTGTAAGTCTTGTCCCCAGGACCTTGTGAACACGGGGCGGCATAGGCCTGCTGGTCATTGAGAGTGTTCAGCCCCAGGGTGCCAATCCCGCTGGTGTTTTTCGCCAGGCTGGTGATGTCAGCCGGGATGTCGTACACCACCCAATAAACCTTGATCAATCCTTCCGGGTCCACGTGGTGCATCACCACCGCATAGCTGGCGGTATCGACCGGCGCACTGCTCCAATTCAGCGGCAAGGTGGAACTGATGCCATCGCAGGTGTATTCAGCCGGCAGATTCCCTCCCTCTACCACATCCGGGCTGGTCAGGGTGAAATCCAGGGTGGACTGGTTCGGCTGCCGGGAGATGAGCGGCAAGAAGATGTTTGACAGCGTCGTCGTTCCGGGCAAGAACAGGAAATCCGTGTTGGGGATGGCCGGCATATCGACGCGGTCTGAGTAGCGGTAGGCATAGGGGTCAGGGATAAGCGGGAATTCTCCCAGCAGTTTCTGGCGCAGTGCATTCAGTTCGGTTTGCTGGGCGTCGGTCAAAGTCTGGTTGAGGGTGGCGAAATTGGTGGCGATATGATAGACGATCTCGCCGTCCAGCTCGCCGTAGCGCTCTGCCAGGTCAAGCACCTGGGTGCTGCTGACCGCCTGGCCGGCGATGAAGCCGCGCAGCAGGGTGGAGATGTCTGTGCGGCGGTCGACAATCTCATACAGGTCGGTGCGCTGGATATCGACCAGGTCCGTCACCAGGGATGCCTGGGTGGGGGTCAAGGTGAGCAGGAAGGTGATCCCGGCGGTGGCGGTCAGGTTGGCGTCGATGGTACCGCCGGCAGACATCACCGGGGTGTCCTTGAGGTAGAAGGAGCCAAAGTAGGTCCCCTGGCGCTCGGGGCAGAAATACACATCCGCTTCGATCGAGCCGGCATACCAGCTGTACATGTCACCAGCATAGGTCATCAGCGCCTCTTTCACCGGCTTGCTCAGCCCGTCCATGTCCGACGGGTCGGTCACCGCCGGCCATTCGAGCATGCCCTTGCCGACCATGTTGGTATTGAGAAAAGTGGTCTGGGTCTGGGAGAGGGAGGCCAGGATGCCACCCATGACCTGCGCCCGGTCGTAGCTCATCTGGCCGTCCAACCGGTACAGCTCGGCTGAGTAGGCTTTCACTGCATCCAGGTCCAGGCCTGCGCTGCCGGTGGGAATGTCGCCCTCCAGCTGGCGGCGGAAGGCCTTCATCAGGACAAAGCGATTATTGGCGTATTCGTCGATCTGGCTGACCTGGACGTTGGCCAGGTCCTTGAGCTGCTGGCGCTGGGCAAGGGTCAGGATGTTCCACATGTTGAAAGATGCGCTGGTCAGGAACAGAGGATTGTGGCCCATCTGGCTGGGATCATTATCCCGCAGGTACTGGAATCCCCAGAAATCGGCGACCTTGCCAGGAGGAAAGAAGGAGTCAGCGCCCAATGAGCCGGTGAGGAAGGCCAGCCCGTCGAAAGCGATGGTATTGCGCTGGGCCTCATCGGAGAGGGTCAGCGAAATGGTCATCGATGGGGGCGGCAGGGGCCCTTGATCCTGTGGTGAAGCGGGCGTGGAGGATTGGGGTTGGATTGAGGCGCCGGTTCTGCCGGAAGTCCGGCCAGAAGTGCGCCCGGGGGCCTGTCCTTCGTCCTGGGTGGAGAGAGGGTGCGCCTGGACGGCAAGCGGCGATACGGCCAGCAGCAGGGCCAGGACTGAGAAGAAGGCTTTGCAGACAGTGGATAAACGGTTGTGTTTCATAAGTTTTCTAATCCTTTCCTTCATGTAATCTTGTAAATTATGCAAATCATGTCAATCATACAAATCACGGTCTGACCTGGACTGAGTGAATTTTATTGAAACTGGCTGCGGTAAGCAGCAAATGCCAGTGATTTATTTCCGCGTGTAGGTTACATTCAGCTCGGCGCTGCACAGGGTGAGGCTCTGGATGGCCTGCAGGAGAATGTCCCGCGTGACCTGGGGGGCGGGTATGGAAATCTGCGGCCGGGCAAAAAGGGCGTAGACGGTATAGGTATAGGCCTTAGGGCCTGGCCCTTTGGAACAGGGCGGGGAGTATTCCGTCCTGCCGTTGACGGTGTTGATCCCCAGCGTGCCTACTCCGCTGGTATTTTTCTCCAGGCTGGTCACGCTGGCCGGGATATCATACAGGACCCAGTACACGTGAGTGTCATCCTGGCCGGCCACATGGTGCATCACCACCGCATAGCTGACGGTTCCGGCCGGCGCGCCGCTCCAGGAGAGTGCCGGGGTGGAACTGTTGCCATCGCAGGTATATTCCACCGGCAGCAGCCCTGCCTCGCTGACCTCCGGGCTGGTCAGGCGGAAGCTGCTGGAGCTGGTCGGGGCTGCCGTGTTGGGTGTGCTGGCTGGGGCTGCTGCCATGCTGCTCATCTGCAGGGTGTAGGCCTGGGTTCTGGCAGTGATGAACAGGGTGGAGTGGTCCGATCCGGCAAAGGCCACGTTGGTGGGCGGCTGGGGCAGTGGGATCTCCCGCACCAGCTTCCCGGTGCTGTCCACCACCTGTACCGCGCTGCCGCTGGTCAGGTACAGGCTGCCGGTCGGGTCAAGCTCCATGCCATCCGAGCCCTGGGAGACGAACAGGCGTTTGCCGGTCAGGGCGCCATCGGATTGAATGGAGTAGGCAAAAGTCTGCCCGGCGCCATGGTCAGCCACGAAAAGGGTCTTGCCATCCTGGGTACCTACGATGCCGTTGGGGCGGGCCAGGTCGTTGATCACGCGCAGCACCTGGCTGCGGTCGGGCTTGAGGTAGTAGACGGCCTGGCTGTCCTGAACCTGCTGCTGCTGGTAAACGGGGTCGGTGAAGTAGATCCCGCCCAGGGAGTCGATCCACAGGTCGTTGGGCTCGTTGAAGCGCAGGCCGTTGTACTGCTCGACCAGCGGGGTGATCTTGCCGGCGGCGTCGATGGAGACCAGGCGCCCGCGGCCGCCCTCGCAGGCGATGAGCGCGCCATCTTTGGTGAAGGCTAGGCCGTTGGGCGCGTCCAGCCCTTCCAGGAAGAGGCTGACGCTGCCGTCCGAAGACCATTTGTAGATGCGGCCGGCGTTGATATCCGAGAAGTACACGTTCCCCAGGGTGTCTGTTGCCGGGCCTTCAGTGAACAGGTATGTTCCGGAGATGGGCGATGCTTCTGCCTGCGAGACCATCGCCAGCGGCGCAAACGACTGCGAGGGCGGGGGTGTTCCCTTGGCGGGACCCTGCCCGGCGCCCTGGAGGTCTGGCATCTGGTTGCAGGCATCCCGGCAGAAGCGGCGGTCTCCGCTGGCCAGGGTGCTGGATCCATCGCAGCAGTCTTTGCACGGCCCCTGGCTGCCGGAGGCGGTGCAGGCGGAATAGTCGCCGCCTGGCCCCAGGACCGAGGTGACCTGGATATGGATCAGTCCGGTATTCTGCGAGAAGTCATGCCCGGGGCAGGCGTCCCGGCAGGTTTTGCGCGACCCAGCATCGCCTTCCAGGCTGTCGCAGCAGTCCTTGCACTCGGGCTCGCCGGAGGTCTGGTTGAGGCAGGCGCCGGCGCTCAGCGTCCCGGCGACGGGCGTGGCCTGGGATGCCAGGGACGAAGCGGTAGCCGCTGAAGCGGAGGCGGACTGGCTGGTGTTGATGTGGAGGCGGCCGCAGGCTGCCAGACCAGTGGCCAGGAACAGCAGGATGACATAGATGGGGAAGAATTTCTTTTGCATCGGATCTCCAATTTTCTCTATTCAGGCTGGTAGGCCTGCAAACAATTCATTCTGTGATGATAAGTTTATCTATCCTGCAAGAAAATCAGGAGAGTTGGGTGTCACTTTCTGGCGTGGGAAAGTATGAATGCGCTCCTCATTCAACATGACACGTGTCATGGTCCTGCAAGGTAAACCGTGACTATCAGCAGGGGTGGTGCAGATGGCTGCATAGAACGGGGGAAAACATCGGATCGAAGAACACGCACAAGACAGTGAGGGGATGTGCGTGTTCTTTGGGCTGAAGCAAGCCGCTGAAGGGGTCAGCGACCGGGTTTCTTCTTGACCACCAGCGGCAGGTAGACGTCGTGGTTTTCTGTATTGGCGATAGGGGTGAGCGTGCCGGTAGGCGTGGGGGTGTTGGTCGGGGTGGGCGTGATCGATGAGACAGGCGTGGAAGATGGCGCCGCTGTTGGGGTAGGTGTGTACGTAGGAGTGGGTGTCTGGGTGGGTGTGGGAGAGATGTCTGCATTCCGCACCAGGCGCACATAATTGGCGGCGCGCTGCACGTCTCCCTGGGGGCCCAGTCCGTAAGCCGTGCTGCCGCTGCAGGCGGTGCCCATCAGCACCAGGCCGGCGCTGGTCTTGGGGTCGCTGCGCTGGGCGCCGGCGCCGTGCACATCCACCAGCGTGTAGCAGGAAGCCGTTGGCGGGACTTTCATCCAGCCGCCAGCCCGCCCGAAGGCCAGGTATGCGGCGCTGCCGCCCGTGCCGTTATAGGCGGCGTGGGTGGTGGATGACCAGTACCACGGCCAGTCGGTCACCCCGTCCTCGTTGGTAAACGAGGTGGCGCTGAACAGCGGGTCGATAGCGGCTGAACCGCTGGTGTCCGGCGAGCGGGAGTAGTCCAGGATGCTCTGCAGCTCCTTGGCATCCGGCAGGCGCCAGTCCTTGTAGCCCAGGTAGTTTTCAGCGTTTCTGGCCTGCACCCAGGCCAGCGCTGCCTGCCAATTCATGCCGCTGCCGCTGTCCGCCTGCGCCCACATCAGGCCGCTGGCCTGGTCGGTGAGGGTGCCGTCACTGTTATTAACGAAGCTGTTGGTCCCATAATCGGTGTTGCCGCGCACGCACTTGACGTAGAAGGTCTTCTCAGATCCGCCGGGCATGGTCAGGTCGTAGCCCATGCTGCGCCCGTCGGCGAAAGTCACGCCGAACACCTTGCTGCTGGAGGCGGCGTACGCGCTGCTGGAAGCGTACTGGGCGTCGATGATGCGCTCCCCGGCACTGGTATCGCCGTAAGCGAAGTCAAAGTAACTTGTGTTGATGAAAGGGGTCAGGCCAGAAGTATCCGTGCCTTCATAGCCGCTGGGGTCGAGCCCGCTGAAGTCGATCAGCGAGTAAAGCTGTTTGATATCCGGCAGGCGCCAGTCGCTGTAGCTGCCCAGCTCCAGGTCCTGGCAGTAGGTGCTGGACTGGGAGGAGGTCATCTTGTCTGCAGCGTCGATGTCCCCGTCGCCGTCCGTGTCCGGGCTCTGCTGCCATACCAGGCTGGCGACGTTGTCGCTGACTGTCCCATCGCCGTTGGCGGTATAAGATGGGGCATGCCCGCTGTGCTGAGCGTCCTGCCCGTAAAAGGCGCTGCCAGAATCTGGGCAGGTGATCTCCCCGCTGTTGTCATAGCAGCTGCCCTGCCCGGTGTCCACCACGAGGGAGACCCCGTCTGTGACGCTGGCGCTGGCGAACAGGAAATCCGTATCGGCGACGACGGGCAGGCTGATAGGCTCTGCATAAGAGAAGGCGCCGGAGGGCACGGACAGGTTCCCCAGGATCTTGATGCGCAGCGCCGCCAGCTCGGCCTGCTGGGTCTCGTCCAGGTTCTGGTTGACCTGGTCGAAGGCCGTGGCATAGCGGTAGACAATATCGCCGTCCAGTTCGCCGTAGCGTTCCATCAGGCTGAGCACGTCTGCCTCGGACGGCGTCGTGCCGCTGATAAACTGGCGCAGCAGCAGCGAAACATCCTGCCGCCGCTCGACGATCTCATACAGCGCCGGTTTCTGTGCGCTGACCAGGTCGGTGATGACCTGGGCGTTGGCTGGCGTGATGGTCTGCAAGAAAGTCGCCCCCATGTCAGCCGTCAGGGTGACCGGGATGCTGTAGCCGGGGTTGCCCACCGCCGGGGCGTCCTTCATGTAGAAGGAGCCGAAGTAGGTGCCCTGGCGCTCGGGGCAGAAGTAGACATCCGCTTCCAGCGAGCCGGCATACCAGGCAAAGAGATCGCCCGAATAGGTCATCACCGCAATTTTCTCGTCCTCGGTCAGCGGGCGTAATTCCGCCGGCTCAGGCACCGTTGGCCAGGCGGTCATCCCCTTCCCCACCATGCCGGCTAGGTAATCTTTCTGCTGGTCATTCAGGCCGTACAGAATCTGGCCCATGACCTGCGCG
>CAIQIV010000122.1 GCA_903871905.1 uncultured Chloroflexota bacterium
CAGTGCCTGCCTTGTGATACGTTCCTCATCCAGCTGGGTCATCTGTTTATGCCAGACCAGGGGTGTGCCGCCTACAAACACGGAATCAACATCTCCGCCCGTCGCAGAATAGACCAGGTTCGATAGCAGCCGGCGCTCATCGATCAAATGAACCTTGGGATAATCGATCACGGTAATGTCACCTTTACGGCCTGGTTCGATGGCGCCCACGGAATCGCCCAACCCGACGGTCTGCGACCCGTTAAGTGCCATCATCTTGAACACTTCTTCAGCCGGAAACATGCTTGCATCACCAGTAACACCTTTAGCAAGCAGGGATGCCAGGCGCGCTTCCTGCAGCATATCGTAGCTTCCGCTGCTGGACTCGCCATCACAGCCAAGGCTGATCGGTACACCCAGTTTAAAAAGATCGAACATGGGCGGGATCCCGTCCGTGATCTTGGTGTTTGTGGAAGGGCAGTGAACCACGCGGCTGCCAGTTTCGGCGATCAACTTCTTATCCCGTTCTGTCAGCCAGACACAATGGACCAGCTGTGCATCCGGACCCATCACGCCGCAACGGTAAATAGATTCCACTTCACTGATGCCGAAACGGGTATACGCATCAGCGGTCTCAGTCTCTCCTTCGCATAAGTGAGCATGAATACCCACTCCAAGCTCATTCGCCAGATCCCTGGTACCGCGCATTAATTCTTCCGTGCAAGCAGGGAGGCCGACTGGTGAGACACGCACTGAGATCCGCCCATTCGCAGCACCATGCCAGCGCTTGTAGCTTTCACGGGCTGCCTGCAGGTTCTGATCAGCATTTCTTTCAGGAGGGGGACCGTCCCCCTCCTTATAATCAGACATGGTCGTGCATACCACGGCACGCAGGCCGCTGTCCGCAATAGCCCGGATGACCGCTTCACCCGTTGGGCCTATATTGGTCATCTCCGCCACGGTTGTGGTACCGCTCTTAATGGCTTCAATGCACCCGATCATGGTGGCCATATAGGCTTCATCCTCACTAAGGTCAAAATGACGGATCATCGTGAGTAACCATTGGGTGAGGTGAAGGTTATCATAAATCCCCCGCCCAAAAGATTGCGGGAGGTGAGTATGGGCATCCACAAATCCGGGAATGAGCAGCCTTCCCCCCACATCATATATAGCCATATCAGGTTCTGGAGCAATCTCGGATTTACTTACCTGTACAATCGTATCACCGTCGATCATGATATTTAGAGGTTCCACCCGGTAATCGGGTGGATAAAAACCAATGCCATTTCGGATCAGGGTCCTCATGATCACCTCTTACTTTATTTTTGAGAGAGTTACAGCTGCATCCAGACCCATCATGGTCGCCTGGGACAGTTTTTCTTTCATTTGCTCAGGGGTGGCATGCTGGTCCACACGATGGTGGCAGCCACCCGACGCAATGATCGTTCCACCGCGGCAGCCGCGAACGGTTGCAAGGGTGAAGAGAAGAGATGATTCATTTTCAGTGACCAGGACACCGGAATCGATCCAATCCTTCTCACGTGCCAGGTAGTCAATCTTGGCGAAGGAAGATTCAGCATAGAAGGCATCATGTGCCCTGATAAACCCTGTGAAAACTTCGTAGCCGCGAGTTTTGGCAGAAGCAAGCAGAGCTTCCAGCATATAAAAATCAGCAACAGCCGGGTATTCCAACGGGAAATACTCACGGCTTGTACCATCACCGCGCACGGAGCCGGTTCCAACGATCAGGCAGGGAATGGGGAGCCATTTCTGCAGCATGCCGCCTGTTCCAATGCGGATGAAGTTCTTGGCACCGACTTTAATAAGTTCTTCCATGGCGATCGCCAATGCCGGGCAGCCTACACCAACGGAAGTCACGGAGACTTTCACACCCTGGTAAGTACCCGTATAGGTGATATATTGACGATTCTGTGCCACAAATTTTGCGTC
>CAIQIV010000123.1 GCA_903871905.1 uncultured Chloroflexota bacterium
CTTGTTCTGGCCTGACCTCCCGGAGGTCAGCGCCAGGCAGGTCTTAAGGACTACCTTGTCTGATCTCAAGAGACAGCTAGGGGAGATGCTGCACTCCGACGGAGACAATATTCACCTGGATGAGCGGGTATTTGTCGATGTGCTCAGTTTTGAGCACCTGCTGGCGGAGGCGGATCCAGGGGTGGAACATTTGGAGGCCGCGGCAGCACTTTACCGGGGGGTTTTCTTGACCGGCATAACACTTCCAGATCTGGATGAATTTCTGCATTGGATCACCATCGAACAGGAGCGATACCGCAGGCTGATCATCGCCTGTTATTCGAAATTGAGCAGCCTGAAGCAAGCCGCCCAGAATTACTCCCAGGCTCTGGAATACCTGGACAAAGCCCTCCAGGTTGATCCGCTGCAGGAAGATATCCAGAGAGAAAGCATCCGCATCCAACACCTGGCGGGGGATAGGGCGGGAGCCATCCGCCGGTATGATGTCTACCGGAAATTGCTGGATGAGCAGCTGGGGGTGCCTCCGATGTTAGAGACACGCCGGCTCTACGATGCGATTGTGCGCGACGACATCGTTCTGGATAAGAATACACCACAACCTGCGCCGGTCCAGGAGGCTCGCAAAGTTCGCACTACGCCTGTGGAAAGACAGCAGCGTTTCATTGGACGCAGCGATGAATCATCACTGGTCCAGGATGGCATTGCCAGGCATAAATTTGTCCTGGTTGAGGGGGAAGCTGGCATCGGAAAAACCAGGCTTGTCCAGGAAGTGTTAAGAGCATCCAATCTCCTGGTCCTTGAAGGTGCAGCACATGAGCTTGAACAGCCCCTTCCTTACCAACCGTTTATGGACGCCTTACGCAGCCTGGTCAGGCAGCCAGGTTGGCCAGCAGTATCCCCCGCGCTCGACAGCCTGCCGCGCATCTGGCGCCTGGAGATCGGCCGGCTGCTGCCTGAATTCCTGGACGACCAGCTGCGCACGGAAACGCAGCCAGTGCAGTCCGGCGAGGCCAGGCTGTGGGAGGGTATGCTCCAATTCCTTCTGTCCCTGGCCAACCGGGTCCCAGTGGCTGTATTTATCGATGACCTGCAGTGGGCGGATGAAGCTTCACTAGGTCTATTAGGTTTCCTGGTGCGCCGGAGCAGGCAGGAACACATCTCCTTCCTTGCTACTTCTCGAACCGGTAGCAGTCATAAGCAGTTGAAATCATTGCTGCAAAGTCTACAGAGAATGGATATCCTGCAGCGGGTGCCTCTCGCAGGCCTGAAAGCAGCGGACGTTTATGAATTTGCCCGCAGCGTATCTTCCCGGGAAACCCGGTCGTTATCCGAATGGTTGTATCTGAACTCAGAAGGGAATCCGTATTTCCTGACTGAGCTGATCCAGCAGCTAAAGCAAATGGATTATATTTCTGGCGATGGGGTTTTTCAGTCTCCAGTCCAGGATCAGGGCTGGAATGTGCCATCCTCGCTCAACTCTCTAATCCAATCACGGCTCGATGATCTGAGCGAACCTGCCAGGAGAATGATGGAAATTGCTGCCATCACCGGACATGAGTTCGATGTCAAGGTTGTGGTTCGCGCCAGTGCCTTTTCACAGGCGGCCGCCTATGACGCCCTGGACGAATTAATCACTGCCGGGTTACTCGACCCAGGGGTTTCTGATGAAAGGCTGAGATTCCGCCATGTTCTGATCAGCGATGTGGTCCGCGCTTCGATGAGCGCCTACCGCACGCAAAACTTGCACCGGCACATTGCAGAAACCATCGAAAAGACCTATGACGAACAGATCGATACGATCGCTGGTCAGCTTGCTGCTCATTATTGGGAGGGCAAGATGCCGGATAAGTCTGCGCAGTTCGCGTTGATCGCGGCACGAAATGCAGCCAGCCTGGCCGCCTGGAGTGAATCGATCCGCTTCTATGAGATGGCTCTCTCCGGGAACCCTGGCCAGCGAAAATTTGACACCTTGATTGAGTTTGGACATCTCCTATCGAAATCAGGCCAGTATGTGCGCAGCGTTGAAATGTACAGGGAGGCGATTCGCCTGCTTCCTAAAACCGAACATCCTGAAACCCGGGCTGAGCTGTCACTCGCCCTGGCAAAATCACTGCTGCCGCAAGCCAGGTTCTCAGAAGTTATCAGTCTATTGGAAGATGTCCTGGCAGGATGTGGTCCTGGCCACATCCAGGCGGAGGCGGAACAACTGCTCGGCACAACCTACGCGATCGAGGGGATGGATCTGGAAAAGGCGCGTTCTTATCTATTTGCAGCCGAGGCTCACGCCAAAGCATATAACCCCATGAATAATGCCGGCC
>CAIQIV010000124.1 GCA_903871905.1 uncultured Chloroflexota bacterium
CCGCTTGCTTCCGCAGAAGAACGCACAAAACTCTCGAACAGGCTTTCCTGGCGCACCACGCTGAACAGGAAAAGCGGATGAAAACCGTACTTCTGCGCCAGGGGCAGGATCAGATCATTGTAATGCGTGCCAAACCGCAGATGATTGAAATAAGCTGGCGCGCCCAGCGAGGTCGCATCATTCATTCCCGCCAGCGCCAGTACCTGGCGTGCAGCCAGCGTCGCCTGCCGGTGCAAACCCAGCTCATCCAGGTAATTTGTCAGGCGGTAACTGTTTTCAGCATCCTGCTGGAGTGAGGAACGCAGCTGCTCAAATTCCCCACGCGCTTCGCTGTACAATCCCAGCTCCCACAGCTCGGCGCCGCGCGCCAGGTATGGGTCCTGCGCCAGGTTGCCCAAGCCAGACAGGTCCTTGTCCGCTGGGAGGTTAAAGGTGGTTCTCACCCATTCGTCCGCTTTTAACTGCTCTGCCGCAGAATCAACCGCCAGGTCATAAGCCAACGGCAGCTTGAAGGGTTCGCGCCCATTGAGCAGGTCACGAGCGCGCACACTGTAATAACCGGTTGGATCTACGGTAGATGCCTGTTCCAGCGTGGCGCGCATTTCACCTTCCTGCCCCATCCCCTGCAGGCTTTTGGCTGACCACAGCATGGCGGCAGCCCGGTCATTCAAGTTATCCGCCACTGAAAGCGCCCTTTGGAAGGAAAGAAACGCCCCTTGATAATCCTGGCGGCGGTAACGGGAAATTCCAGCCAGGAACAGGGCCCGTTGGGCGCGCGTATCATTCGGGTATTCAACCCCCACCCGTTCCCACAACTTGGCCGCCTGGTCCAGGTCACCGCCGCGTTCGGCCGCGGCTGCGGCATCAAATACGAATTCGCCCGCCCGTGGGTGACGCGGCGCTCGCTCCACAAAATCCAACAGCGTCTTGACCCCTTCAGCGTATTGATCCAGGTATGCCCACTGCGTGTAACCCTTCTGCTCCCAGGCGTCATCCCAATACCGGTGGTCCGGGTAATTCTGGATCAACTTATCCCACTGAGCGATTGCCCCCGCGTAACCGCCCTGCGCCTGCAGGATCAGGCCATAATAATACAGCGCCGTTGCCGGGTCAGGGGGTGATTTTTGCAAGTAACGATCCAGGGCTGCAGCAGCCAGGCCATACTGCCCGGCGTAATAATCTACAATACCACGGTTCAGCTCATCTACTGTAACACCGGCTTCCACCAATGCCTGCAGCGCCGAATAGGACTCGTAAGCAGTCGGGTAATTATTCACCGCATCCAGGTAAGCTGCATAAGCATCCTGCACCTGCCCCAGGTTGGTGTAAGCCTGGCCTTTACGCAGGTCGATCAGCGCCCGGGTGTTTTCGTTTTCCGTTCGTGTATACAGGTCATCATATAGAGCAATGGCGCCAGGCAGATCCCCCGACAGTGCAACTGAGCGGGCAACCTTCATCTCCAGCAATGTGCCATCAGCCAGGCTGGGAGCCTGCAGTGCTGCGCGGTAATCATTGGCCGCGCCGGCATAATCGCCGGCTGCAAACAGGGCATCTGCCCGCAGGCCGAGAACATAGCTGTCTATCACACCAGGACGAATGGTCAAATAATCCAGGTATTTTTGGGCAGCACTGAGATCATCCTTACTGACAGAATAAGCCTGAGCCTGGTAAAAATGTGCCCAGGCTACTTCCCTGGCCTGGGGATACTGACTGATCAGCGTGCCCAGGGTCTGGATCGCTTCAGGATATTTTCCGGCAGCCAGGTATGCTTTTCCCGCTCCAAGCAGTGCAGCAGACTGGATCTGCGGGTCGCTGGCTGATTTGAGCACTTCCCCATACATTGCCAGAGCCTGGTCCCAGTCACCGTTGCGCAGGGCATGCCCCCCCTTTTCAATTTGCGCCGCAGGAGCAGCCGTTGGGGTAGCCGTGGCTGTAGGAATTGGAAGCGGGGTGGGTGTGGACTGTGGGACAGCAGCCGGGAGCGACGTGCTGACCGGCGTTGCCGGTACGCCGCGGTAGGTGCGCGTGCAGGCCAGGACTGCAGCAGACCAGATAAACAGGATAAGTAGCGCCCGCAAACCGGTTATGCAGCGGCGCAGCGACCAATGTATCACGGCACAGTGTTGCATTCATGCCACTATAACCCAGGCAAGAAGACCTGTCAATGCTTTGACAAAGCGGCACTCCCATGTTAAACTCAGTCCAGGAAGCCAACGCTCTCCAGCGAGAGCGTTTTTTTACGCTTCAAGCATACGATAAGGTTAACCAAACCATGCGAACTGTTGAATGGGATAAAGAGCGCGGGCAACTGCTGATGATCGACCAGCGACTGCTGCCGGGGGAATTCAAAGTCGTATCATATTCGGACTACTCCCAGGTAATACACGCCATACGCGAGATGGTGGTGCGTGGCGCACCAGCGATTGGCGCAGCGGCAGCCTTTGGCCTGGCCCTGGCTGCCAGGCAGTCCAATGCCGCCAGCCTGGCTGATCTGCAGGCCGATCTGCACCAGGCAGCCGCTCAGCTGCGAGCAGCCCGCCCCACTGCAGTCAATCTGGCCTGGGCGTTGGAACGCATGCTGCGCCTGGTGGATAATGCCCTGGGGCAGGTAGATGATCTGCGCCAGCAGGTGTTGGATCTGGCTCAATATATTGCAGATGAGGATGTTGAGATTAACCAGCGCATGGCGCGTCACGGCGCCGCCCTGCTCGACGATGGCGACACCGTGATCCATCACTGCAATACAGGGTCCCTGGCTACCGTGGACTGGGGTACCGCCTTAGGGGTGATCCGCATGGCCTTTGAACAGGGCAAACGCCTTCATGTGCTGGTGGATGAAACCCGACCGCGCTTGCAAGGAGCGCGGCTGACCGCCTGGGAACTGCAGCAGTACGGGATCCCCTTTGACATCATCAGTGATAATGCCGCCGGTTTTTTCCTGCGCTCCGGGAAAGTACAGAAAGTGCTGTTTGGCGGTGACCGCATGGCCGCCAATGGTGATGTTGCCAACAAGATTGGCACATATATGTTATCCCTGGCAGCGTTCGATAACGGCGTCCCCACTTACAGTGTGGTGCCTACTTCCACCATAGACCTGGCGCTGGCTCATGGCGGGTTGATCCCCATCGAGGAGCGCGATGCCAGCGAAGTCCTGGATATCCAGGCCGCTGGACAGCGGGTGACACCAGTGGGTGCCTCTGCCCGCAATCCGGCCTTCGATGTCACTCCACATCGTCTGTTGAGCGCCATTATTACCGAAAACGGAGTGGTTTATCCACCTTACGATCGCAATCTTCCTCTCGTGGTCAATAAAATATGAACATTCTGCTCACCGGTTCTGTCGCCTTCGATTATTTGATGACCTTCCCGGGTTACTTCCGGGACCACATCCTGCCCGATCACCTGGACAAGATCAGCCTGTCCTTCCTGGTGGATTCGATGGTGCGGCTGCGCGGCGGTGTGGCTCCCAACATTGCCTATACGCTGGCGCTGTTGGGGGGACGGCCGCGCTTGTGGGCCACCGTTGGCGAGGATTTTGAGGATTACCGCCGCTGGCTGGATGAGAAGGGAGTAGATACCAGTGGAGCGCAGGTAATCCCGGGTGAATACACAGCTTCCTTCTTTGCCAACACGGACCGCTCCAATGCCCAAATTGCCAGCTTTTACCCCGGCGCCATGGCTCATGCCGGGCAGCTCTCACTCAGCGCTTTGGATGGTGAAGGGCAGGCGCGCCCTGATCTGGTGATGATTTCACCCAACGATCCATATGCCATGAACCGTTACGTGGTCGAGTGCCAGAACATGGGGCTGCCCTACGTTTACGACCCCAGCCAGCAGATTGTGCGGTTAACGGCGGAAGATCTGCACAACGGGATTGAAGGCGCGCTGGGCATCCTGGTAAATGATTATGAATACGCCCTGATCCAGAAGGCCACTGGCATCGACCCCGCTGAAAAAGCATGCCAACCTGGCGCTGACCCGCGCGCCTTCCTGGCGGTCACCCAGGGAAAAGACGGGGTAATTATCTACACAGCAGAAGGGACTTTCAGCGTACCGGTTGTTCCGCCCACGCGTATCGTCGACCCCACCGGGGTTGGAGATGCCTTCCGCGGCGGCTTCCTGACCGGTTATGACCATCACCTGGATTGGGAGACCTGTGGGCGTATGGGTGTGCTGGCAGCAACCTACTGCCTGGAACAACGCGGGCCGCAGGGGCATGCATATACCCCGGCGGAGTTCGTAGCCCGTTTCCGCCTGCATTTCGATGACCAGGGTAAATTGGATGTCATGATCAAGGGATAAGGAAGGACACTGCGGCGTCAGCCTGGATCCCTGCTGCAATCCAAAGATTTTTGTTTATGGAGAATAAGATGGAAAATTACGATGTTAAAGATATGAAACTGGCTGAGGGCGGCCGGAGACGCATCGAATGGGCCGAGCGAGATATGCCGGTGCTGCGCCTGATCCGCGAACGCTTTGCCAAGGAACGGCCGCTGCAGGGGCTGCGCGTGGCTGCCTGTTTGCATGTGACCACCGAAACCGCCAACCTGATGCAAACGCTGCATGACGGCGGTGCGGATGTAGTCCTGACCGCCTCGAACCCGCTGTCCACCCAGGACGACGTCGCCGCGGCGCTGGTCGCCCAGTCCGAGATCCCAACCTTCGCCATCAAGGGTGAAACGAATGTAACGTACTACAAGCATATCCATGCCGCCCTGGACCACAAGCCGCATTTCACCATGGATGACGGCGCAGACCTGGTTGGCACCCTGCACAAAGACCGCCGCGACTTGCTGCCCGGGGTAGTCGGTGGCACAGAAGAGACCACCACCGGCGTGATCCGCCTGCGCGCCATGGCCGCAGATGGCAAGCTGAATTTTCCGGTCATCGCCGTCAACGATGCCATGACCAAGCATTTCTTCGATAACCGCTATGGCACCGGACAGTCCACCATCGACGGCATTGTGCGGGCCACCAATGTCCTGCTGGCAGGGCGCACCTTTGTTGTCGCCGGTTACGGCTGGTGTGGCCGCGGACTGGCCATGCGCGCCCGCGGCATGGGGGCCAATGTCATCGTCACCGAAATTGATCCACTGCCCGCCCTGGAAGCGGTGATGGATGGATTCCGCGTGATGCCCATGGCCGAAGCAGCCCGCCAGGGCGACATCTTTGTCACTGTTACCGGTGACCTGAATGTCATCGACCGCCCCCATTTCGAAGTGATGAAAGATGGCGCAATCGTTTGTAACTCCGGGCACTTCAATGTGGAGATCAATATCCCCGTGCTGGAAGAAATGGCCAGCGAAAAGCGCCTGGTTCGCCCCTTCGTTGACCAGTACCAGTTGGCCGATGGGCGGCGGATCAACCTGCTAGGCGAAGGCCGGCTGATTAACCTGGCTTCCGCCGAGGGGCATCCCGCCAGCGTGATGGATATGTCCTTCGCAAACCAGGCGCTCAGCCTGGAGTACATGGCCCGCAATGCTGAAAAACTGGAAAAGAAAGTCTACAGCGTTCCGGCTGAGATCGACCGCCAGATTGCCGTGCTCAAACTGGAGGGCATGGGGATTGCCATCGATACCCTGACCCCCGAACAGGTGGCCTATCTGAACTCCTGGGAAGAAGGCACTTAAAATCACACTGAGAACAAGGGAAAAAAGAAGGCGCCTGGCCTGCATGGCCTAGCGCCTTCTTTTTTATTATTCAAAGACCCTAACAGCTCACTGAGAGTTGGATCCATCGTCCGCAGGCGGTGTTTCAGTTGGCTTAACGACTGAGAAATCAACATAGATCAGGTCGCCAAATAGGGCACCCTGTGGGTTAACCGCCTGCCAGGCAATGCGCACCTTACCTGCCTGGGCTGGAGCCTGCATCTGGATGCGGATCAACACCTGGCTGCCGCTGCGCGCCGGGTACAGGGCTATCTCGGCTGGCAGGCCCAGCTCTGGTCCGGTTGTGCGCCGCAAGCGGTATTCCTGGTTCCAGGTGCAAGTGCCCTGGTTTTCAACCTGCCAACGCTTGTCCACCATATCGCCGGGTGCTACGTGCGTCCCATCCGGAATCGTCAGATCCTTCAAGAACTTCAGGTTATCGGAACAGGGAGCCGTTGGGCTGGGATGGGGCGTCTGTTCGGCCAGGAGAACCGCGGGGGGAACATTTTGTCTTTGAACCACCACAGCAGCCTCGGCCTGCGTAGATGCTGGCAAATCCGCGCCAGACGGGGCGCGGAAGAGCCCCTGCGCCGGGTCAGACCGGGCCCCCCCCAGGGCAGAACAGGCAGCCAGCAGCCAGGCTGCGCATGCCAGGCAAAGCAGGAAAGGGACTGGCTGGAATAACCAACCAACCGGTTTACATTTCATCATCCCCCATCCCGCCCTCATCCTCATCACCAGACACAGGCAGTGGAACCTCACCACTCAATGCCTGCTGGCGCACAGCCAATTCGATCTCGTCTGCCAGGTCTGGGTTGGCCTTGAGGAACTCCTTTGAGTTTTCCCGCCCCTGGCCCAGGCGAATATCCCCGTAAGAGTAGAACGAACCGCGTTTGGTGATGATATCCAGGCCAGTTGCCAGGTCGATCAGATCACCGGCCTTGGAGATACCTTCATTGTACATAATATCGAACTCGGCGCTGCGGAACGGCGCAGCCACTTTGTTCTTAACCACGCGCACCCGCGTGCGGCTGCCGATAACCTCCGAACCCAGCTTGATCGCCTGGATGCGCCGCACATCCAGGCGCACCGAGGCATAGAACTTGAGCGCCATGCCGCCCGTGGTCGTTTCCGGGTTGCCAAACATCACACCTATCTTCTGGCGCAGCTGATTGGTAAAGATGACCGCCGTATTCGTTTGCTTAATGAAACCCGACAGCTTGCGCAGCGCCTGTGACATCAGGCGCGCCTGCATACCCATCGGCGAGTCGCCCATGTCCCCTTCAATCTCAGCCCGTGGCACCAGCGCTGCCACCGAATCGATCACCAGCACATCCACCGCGCCAGAACGCACCAGGGTCTCGGCGATCTCCAATGCCTGCTCACCGGTATCCGGTTGAGAGATCAGCAGATGCTCCACATCCACCCCGCAGCGCTCGGCGTAAGCAGGATCCAGGGCGTGCTCCATGTCCACAAAGGCGCAGGTTCCCCCCATGCGCTGCGCTTCGGCAACGATGTGCTGGCAGATGGTCGTCTTGCCGGAGGATTCCGGTCCATAGATTTCGGTAATGCGCCCACGCGGCACACCGCCAACTCCCAGAGCAATGTCGAGTGACAGCGCCCCGGTAGGGATCGCCTCAACCACCATGTGCTGCGCCTCTCCCAGACGCATAATTGCCCCTTCACCAAATCGCTTGGTAATATCACCCAGCGCCTTATCCAGCGCCACCTGCCGGGCAGTCCCGGGGGTTTCTGTTGGAACAGGAGTCTTTTTTACCATGATCAACTCTCCTTAAAAATCATCTGGCTTGTACGAGAACAAGTTTAGCACAAGTGTTCTGTTTGTCAAGGGCGGGACCGAGACGGGCAGCTGCGGGTTTGCCTTATTGCTAAGGTGTTGGAGTTGGCGTATCCGTACTGACCGGCGGGGTGAAATGCGCCTGCGGTGTCGGCGGCGGTCCTACCACGAAGCCATCTTTGGGGTGGAAGGTAAAATAACTCACCTGCCCGCCATCAATGTGCACTCGTGTACGGGCCGCAGTTTGTCCAAATTCCACCCGGACGACATAATCACCCGCCGGCAGATCGCCAATCACCATATTCTCCTGATAATAAGGGTCCTTGTTGATACCAATTTGCGTCCGGCCATAAGTCTTGACCTCCCAGGTGCGATCCGAGTCCGTGGCATAGATTTTTATCGTCTGCCTGGCCACCGGCGAACCATTCGAGTCAAGAATGCGCGCCGCCAGCACCCCCCAGCCCTGGGGAGGGGACATCCATAACTCAGGATTATACGAGCGAACCGCGTTATTCAACCCCACGCGCACCTCAAAATGCAGGTGTGGTCCGGTAACATTCCCCGTTTCCCCTACCAGACCAATGACATCCCCCCCATCAACATGCTGATCTTTGTAAACAAAGACCTGGTCCATGTGGCCATACACGGTATACAACATGTCTCCCAGGTAGCCAAAATCATGACGAATGGAAACAGCCAGCCCATAAGGATCGCGCAGGTTCTCGCTGCCAGTATTCAGACCATATCCAACCCAGGTCACTTTTCCTGGTCCAGCAGCCATGACCGGGGTGCCTTTCGGAGCATCAATATCCACCCCTGAATGAACAGTGTCTTTAAAGAATACGCCGCCGTAGCGATAATCAGCTAACGGCCAGTTGACCTGGTCAGCGCCAATCGGACGGCCAAAATAGAAATGATCAAAGGCAGTGGGCACCCAGGGCGTGGGATATAACGGTGGGCGCCAGGCAGAGATAGGAGGCGGAGCCGCGCTGGGAAAAATAAAGTGCAGCGGCTCAGGCGCGACTGTGACGGTTTGAATTGGTGTTTCACTGGGGCTTGGGGCAGGGGTTTCAGGAGCCAGGGACGCCGTGACCGTTGGGGAGGCAGCCTCCTGGGCTTGAGCCTGGAGTTCTCCTGCAGGGGCAGACGTTGGAGACGATAAGGTACACGAACCCAAAAGCCACATGGCAGCCAGTATTTGCAGAACCTGAGCGTACTTGCGCCAGATTATCATTATCCACCTGGAGGAGCTGTGGATTGCGCGGTGGGTGAGGGGGTTGAGGTTGACCGATGAATGGAACTGGTACGCGTGGGGCGCGGGGTACGGGTAAAAGTTGCTGTTGGGGAGGGGGTTATGGTTGGTGTGGTCGTCCAGGTGGAAGTGGGGAATGGGGTAGCTGTATCCAATGCCTGCCGCGGATAGAGTTCTTCCATGGCGGCCAGCCAGCTGTGGTTATCTCGCAGCACATATTGGTTGAAGCGCGCAGCCGTAATATCCGTCAGCCAGGTGCTTAGAGCAGGCAAGCGCTCCCATCCATATGCCCTGGCCAGGCGGGTAAAATCCACCCAGTAACCTGCCGGCGGCCTGGTCTTCATTGCTCCACCCTGTTCATATGCAATCGGATCGCCGCCAGAACGAGCGTTCAGGTCCCAGGGTAGGTCGTGCACCGGCATACCGGATGTTCCATCCTGGAAACGCGCGCGCAGGTATATTCGCCAGTAGGTCTCGCGGCCATAGTCCTGGCGCACAACCGCCAGCCAGCCTGCATCTACGGGTGCGCGGTTGAAGGCAAATGCCCGGCCAGTATACAGCCAATCATAAGGATCGCCCGGACCTACAGGAGCAGTGAGAGGAATATAGGAACTCTCCAAAGTGGAGAGAAAATCCCAGCCAACCACAGCGGCCACCCTGCGGCGCAGGGCATTAAAGGATTCATCTACCAGATCCTGCAAGACCGAGCCATCCGGCAGTACATCCGGCAGGGGAACCAGCCTCTGCCGGCCTTCCGGGACACCTGAAAGAGGGGTGATTTGTGCTTCCCATATCGCCGTGGGCGTTGACAATGCTGCCTGGCCCAATGGAGGGGCCAGAGGCAGAGGAAGGCCAGCTGCGGCCCAGGTAAGCCCGGATACTGAGCCAGGCAGCGGAACAGAGGGCAGCGCCAGGCCAGTGCTCTGGACATCATAAGCTGAGAAATAATCTTGATTGGGATTGGACGATACTGCCAGAATAGTACGCCCATCCGATGTCCAGGCCGGCCAGCCGGCGCTGCCCATCTCCGCTGGGGAACCGCCTGGTTTGGTCAGGTCCCACACTACCAGGTTCTGTAATCCATCCTGAGTGGTTGCTATCCAGGCCAGGCTGCTGCCATCCGGGGACCAGGCAGGATGAGTTTCCTCCTGTGCGTCCATTTTTCCAGCCTTCTGGAACCGGCTGTCCGTCTGATCCAGGTCAGCCAGCCAGATTTCATTCTTTCCCTCACGGCTGGAGACAAAGGCTAATAGCCGGCCTCCCGGCGACCAGGAAGGGGAGAAATCTGCTGCCGGGTGTTCGGTCAGTCGGATCGGGGCCTGGTCCGAGGTTATGGAACGAATGGATATCTCCAGGTTGCCATTCTCGCCATCGCCTACATAAGTCTCATACGCCAGCCATTTCCCGTCCGGAGCCCAACTCGGAGCTCCATCATACTCACG
>CAIQIV010000125.1 GCA_903871905.1 uncultured Chloroflexota bacterium
TTCCGAGGTCACATGGGAGGGAACCATGACCAACAAACGCATATTTCTGGTCGTATTGACTGGTTTCTTGCTTTTGCTCATTACGATGACATCCATCTCCATGGTAAGGGCAGGCCAGTATGAAAGCTGGGCTCCGGTTTCCCAATCCGGTCTGACCCTGACCGGCCAGGTGACTGATGAATCGGGGCATCCGCTCGCCGGAGCAACCATTATCCTGATGCCCCCGCCCCGCGTGTTTATCCCCCTGGTAAATCAGCATAAACCGGTTATCGAGCAGGTTGGTTTATCCCAACCAGGATTTCCAGCTCCGGTGGCAGGGGATGAAACCAATTTCATCAACTCAAACGTCACTCCAATCGACACCACCACCACAAACGCAAGCGGGTATTTTACCTTTACCAGCATCACACCGGGTTTCTATGTACTCGTCCCTGTCTATGCAGGTTTTACCTTCACCCCGGCCTCTAAGTTTATCGAGCTGAAGACCGCACTCAGCGGCTTGTGGCTCGTGGCATCCTTCGTGGAGCTGGTTAGTGTTCCCTCTGGGGACTTCGAGATGGGCTGCTCACCCACCGACGCATCTTGCAGCAGCGATGAAAGCCCGCTGCATAACGTCTACCTGGCCCCCTTCTTGATCGATAAGTATGAGGTGACCAATGCCCGCTATGCCGCCTGCGTCCGGGAAGGTGCCTGTTCCCCGCCGCGCCAGACCGATTCAAGCACCCGGCCATCATATTTCGATAACCCGGCTTTCGCCAATTACCCGGTGATCCATGTTGACTGGAACCAGGCCAGCGATTTCTGCGCCTGGGAGGGCAAGCGCCTGCCCACCGAAGCCGAGTGGGAATTTGCCGCCCGCAGCGCCTCAGATAATCGTATTTTCCCCTGGGGCGGTCAGCAGGCCGACTGTTCCCTGGCAAACATTGGCAGCCCTACCCCTGGCGCCTACTGCGTGGGCGACACCACCCCCGTGGGCAGTTACCCGGCAGGGACCAGCCTGTATGGTGCATTGGACATGACGGGCAACGTGCTGGAGTGGGTCAGCGACTGGTACCAGGGCGACTATTACGCCAGCCAGTCCTGCTGGATCAGCCCCCCCGGCCAGGCAACCGGTACCGAAAAGGTGATGCGGGGCGGCTCGTGGTATTATCCCTGGATCTATCAGCGCCTCTCCACCCGCTTCAAATTCGGTTCCGACTTTTCCAGCAACAGCGTCGGTTTCCGCTGCGCTCGATCCTTCCCAAACTTCCTCCCTTCAGTACCCGCTAATCCTACCCCCCCTGACGACAGCGCCGGGCTGTTACCCGAGGTACAGCTTGGCTGGATTGGGAGAGACAGGGATGGAGACGTCGTCAGCTATACCATATACCTCGAGGCCGGGGATGCTACCCCTACGGTGGTGGTCTCGGCGGACCAGGTCTTCCTCACCTATACCACCGGAACTTTGAGCCCAGGTACCCAATATTACTGGCAGGTGGTCGCCAGGGACGAACATGGCGCCACCGCCAGGAGTCCGGTTTGGACCTTCCTGACTGGCGCCGCGGGTTTCGTGCCTTCTGAGATGGTGCGCGTCCCTGCTGGGAGATTCCGGATGGGCTGTTCTCCAGCAGATGGTGCCTGTGATCCCGACGAGAGCCCGCTGCACACGGTATACCTGAGCGCCTACGAAATCGATAAATATGAGGTCAGCAACGGCCGTTACAAAGGCTGCGTGAGCGCCGGGGTGTGCAGCCCACCACACGCCACAGAAAACGGTTGGGGATTTCCCTATTACGACGACCCAGGTCATGATGATTGGCCGGTTTTCTTCGTTGACTGGAACCAGGCGAATACTTTTTGCACCTGGGAGGGCCGTCGCCTGCCCACCGAAGCCGAGTGGGAGAAAGCTGCCCGCGGCGGCAGTGACACGCGCGTTTTTCCCTGGGGTAACCTTTGGGATCCTCTGAAGGCGAGCTATTGCGAGTATCTTTTCATGCCTTATACTTGTTTGAATCAATACTCAGATAGAGTTTACGATTACCAGGAAGGCGCAAGTCCCTATGGGGCGTTGAACATGGCCGGGAATGTGATGGAGTGGGTGAGCGATTGGTACCAGCAAGGCTATTACTCCAACCAACCACCCTGGTATAACCCTACCGGACCTGCCAGTGGTGACTTTCGGATCGCTCGTGGGGGCGCCTTTTTCACACAGAGGTCAGGTGAGCACATATCCAAACGATATATTAACTCTCCTGATGGAAATTTTGCCGGGCTCGGGTTCCGCTGTGCACGTTCGGTCGGTGTGCCCAATCTTCCTCCATCCGTACCCACCGGTCCTTCTCCCATCGACGGTGCCACCGGGCTGCCGCCTGATGCGCAGCTCCACTGGATGGGTGGCGACCCGGATGGAGACCAGGTGATCTACGCTGTATTCTTCGATGCAGTGGATGCTACGCCTGACAATCTGGTATCCCATGCCCAGACTGGCCTGGCTTATCAACCCATCGCCTTGAGCGCAAACACCCGTTATTACTGGCAGGTGGTCGCCACCGATGAGCATGGCGCATCCACCCCCGGGCCGGTGTGGAGCTTCACCACCGGGTCCTGGGCTTTCAACCCGTATAAGTTGATCAGCATTCCTGCCGGGGACTTCCAGATGGGCTGCTCGCCAGGCGATAGCTCGTGCGCCAGCGACGAAAGCCCGCTGCATACCGTGACCCTGGGCGCCTATAGAATAGATCAATACGAGGTGACCAACGCCCGCTACAA
>CAIQIV010000126.1 GCA_903871905.1 uncultured Chloroflexota bacterium
CTGGGGGTGGAGCTGGTCACGGTTAACGCCGTCGACCAGTTTATGAGCGCCCTGCGCGGCGTAGAGGAGCCCGAGGCCAAGCGGCGCATCATCGGCGAGCTGTTCATCCGCATCTTTGAGCAGCAGGCGCGCCGGCTGGGCCAGCCGCCCTTCCTCGTACAGGGTACGATCTACCCGGACGTGGTCGAATCCAGCGCCCCAGACCGCGCGCGCGCTGACCGTATCAAGACCCACCACAACGTGGGCGGGCTGCCCAAGGATATCCAGTTCAAGCTGGTCGAGCCGCTGCGCTACCTGTTCAAAGACGAGGTGCGCATCGTCGGCGAAGCGTTGGGCCTGCCGGCTGAGCTGGTGTGGCGACAGCCCTTCCCCGGCCCCGGCCTGGGCGTGCGCTGCCTGGGGGAGATCACCCCTGAGCGGGTGGAGCGTCTGCGCGCAGCCGACGCCATCCTGACCGGCGAGCTGGCGGCTGCCGGGCTGCTGCGCCAGGGGGACGATCCAACCCAACCTGGCACGGCGCAGGCCTTTGCCGTCCTGCTGCCGGTGCGATCGGTGGGTGTGATGGGCGACCAACGCACCTATCACGAGACCGTGGCGCTGCGCGCCGTCACCACCCAGGATTTTATGACCGCTGACTGGGCGCGCCTGCCGCACGAGCTGCTGGCGCGCATCGCCAGCCGCATTGTCAACGAGGTGAAGGGCGTAAACCGCGTGGTTTACGATATTACCAGTAAGCCTCCCGCCACTATCGAATGGGAGTAAACCAGCAGTTCTGGTTTTGTTGTTCTTTTTAGAAAGGAAAGGAGATCGTCCCCATGGAATTCGGTGAAATTCTCTCTCGCGCCTGGAAAATTATCTGGCAGCATAAAATATTATGGATCTTTGGCATCCTGGCCAGCTGCGCCAGCGGCAACGGCGGCACCAACTTCGGCAGCAACTTCACCTCCAGAGGCCAGACACCGCAGCAGTTTGAGCGCATGCTGAACAATATTGACCCGGCTGTGATCATCATGATTATCGCGGTCATTATCGTGGTGGCCTTGATCTTCGCCCTGATCGCCGTTTTCGTCGGCACCATCGGGCGCATCGGGATGATCCGGGGGACGCTGCAGGCTGACCAGGGCGCCGCCAGCCTGAGCTTCAGCGATTTGTTCAGCGGCTCCATCCCCTATTTCTGGCGGGTGTTCGGGCTGAACCTGCTGGTAGGCGTCGCGGTTGCCCTGGTCTTCATCGTCCTGGTCGTCTCGATCATCGGCATCCCCTGCCTGTGCCTGGCCATCCCGGCCTCCTGGCTGGTGGGCGTGATCCTGCAGCAGGCCAACATCGCCGTGGTCGTCGAGGATAAGGGGATCATGGATGCCCTGCGCTATGCCTGGGAGCTGTTCAAAGCCAACATCGGGAACTACATCATCATGGCGCTGATCCTGGGGCTGGGGGTCAGCATGCTGGGCGGATTGATTATCGGCCTGCCGTTTATGATGATCCTGGGCCCGCTGTTCTTTGGCATGCTGTTCGGCGCCGAACGCGCCATGAACACCGGCCTGATCATCTCGCTGGTGTGCCTGGTAGCCTTCCTGCCGGTGGCGATCGTGCTGGGCGGCATCCTGCACTCCTATATCCAGGCCGCCTGGACGCTGACCTACCTGCGGCTGACCAACCGCCAGGCCGTGTAATCGGCGCCCAATTCATACCAACCGGCGGCGCCAATCATGTTAAAATAATCTCATGAACAACAGGGATTATCCTTCTGATCTTCCGGAACGCAACCCGGTCACTTACCAGCAGCACCGGAAAGAGGTCTTCTGGCAGATCACCCTGCCGATGCTCATCGTCGTCATCCTGATCCTGGGCATGACAGGCATCGCGGTCTCCGCCACGGCAGGGCAGCAGAGCCAGTGGGCCAACATTTCCATCATCTGGCTGGCTATCCCGAGCCTGTTTTTTGGCCTGGTGTTCTTTATCATCCTGGCCGGGCTGATCTACCTGGTCACCAGGCTGCTGGGGGTCCTGCCGCCGTATGCGCGCCTGGCACAGGATTGGCTGGTGGGGCTGCGCTACAAGGTGGGTGAGGTGAGTGACCAGGCGGTTGAGCCTATTCTGCGCGTTGAGCAGACCAGGGTCTCCATGCACACGCTCATCCAACACATGCGCCGGGATCAGCGCCGATAAAGGAAACAAGAAAGAAAGGAACAAGCAATGCCTGAGAAAAACATCATTCCCATCACCGACAGCGCCTGGAAGACAAAGCTCCTGATTTATGGCGGAGTGCTAGGGGTTCTGGTTGGCCTGGGAGGGGCACTGATCCTGATCAAGAATTCCGAGCGCGAGGGGCGGACGCCGGATATCACCCCCGGCGAGGGTATTCAAATCGGACTGCTGCTGCTGGGCCTGTTGCGCGCCGTTGCATCTTTAGGCAAATGAGCCAGGCGGTGAGCTCCCCCTCATCCTGATTAACACAGCCAGGGCAGGTTTTCAAGCCTGTCCTGGCTGTATTCTTATTCTCCCATCCCCAATAAAAACCCATCGTCCCCTGATGCGGGCATCTAAGGCGAGGGCGTGCCTGACACCCTCTGGATATTGAAGGTGCGGTTGTCACAGTTCGAGGTGACGCCCTTCAACAAATCCGGATTATCCAGCTTCAATGCAACGCTGCAGATTTCAGTTTTGTTGACCGCTTCCAGGAAGCTGATCGACTGCAGCGCCAGCTTGCCGTCCTGGATGCTGCCCTTCAGGGTGATCACCGTGCCATCGTTGGCCGCCAGCTTGCCGCTGATGCTGCAGTCCGTCTGCTCGATCTCACCTGCAACGGACTTATCCACCCGCTTGTAACCCGGCGACTGCCAGGTGTAGATGCCCACGTGGGTGACTTCCAGGTACGGGACCTTGCCCATCCATTTCCCGGTCAGTGATTTAATCCCGCAGACCTGCGCCGCGTCAGCGGGCGGGACAGGGGCGGTGGGGGTGGGCTGGGACGGAGGCGGCGCCTCGGTGGGCGGCACAGGCAGCGGGGTTGGCGGCGCCGGCTCCAGGGTCGGCGTGGGCGGGATGGCTGCCACCGTTGTACCCTGGGCATTTTGGGCAGAAACCGTGCTCTCCAGGGCCTTAACCGTGGCCTCCATCACCATGTTATCCTTTTTCTGAACCAGGCTGGTTTGCTGAGCTGCCAGGGCAATCTCGGTCTGGCGGATCCCCTTTTCAAAGGCATCGTCCCGGGCGCACCCGGAGGCCAGGATAAACAACATGCCCGCCACCAGGAAAACCGCGGCGATCCTGGTGGTGCGGGGTTGGAAGCCATTTGAATCCTTCATTGCTACTCCTCCAGATTAAGAACCTGTTGCACAGATAAGATGAGAGCATTCAGCTCAATCAACACAGCTTATAAGAACTTCAGGGGGTGGTGAGGATCGGCCGCATCCAGCGCCGGCCCTCATACAGGTACCGGCTTTGTTTTTTACACTCCACAAAAGTCAGCGAAAGCTGGGTCTGGATATCCGCCACGCCCAGCACTGCCTGCCCGCAGGTCTGGTAGGCGATCTCATACAGTGCGCGCTCCACGGTGTACACATTCTCACCGTCATCGGCCGCGAAGTAATACATCAGATCCCCATGTTCCTTATCCGTGGTCAGCTTGATATACACCTTGCTTCCTGTGCGGTTCCACACCGTCAGGCGAGCCAGCTTCTCGTAACCCGGAGCAGCAGCGGTCAGCAGAATGGAGACAAGCAGGATGAGGAATAAAAGTACGCCTGTTCGTTTCATGTTCAAATCTCCTCTGCAGCCGATTCTATCACTGTTATCTACCAAACACCACGCACACCCTCACCCCCTGCCCCCCCTCGATGGTCAGCCTGCCATCCAGCTGCCGGGTGAGCAGCTCGACCAGCTTCAGACCCAACCCCAGGTTCTGCGGAGAGGCAGGCTGCATGCCCACACCATCATCCGCCACACACAGGCTGGCGCCGCCGGGAACCAGCTCCAACTCCACCCGGATCACCCCCGCCCGCCCGGCAGGAAAGGCATATTTCAGCGCGTTGGTCACCAGCTCGTTCACAATCAGCCCCAGCGGCATCGCCCGTTTTGGATCAAGCTCCAGCGGGTCAAAGCGGGTTTCAATCTTCACCGGGCTGCCCGGGGCCAGGGAGGAAAGGGCCAGGGTGTCAACCAGATCCTGGAGGTAGCGGCGCAGGTCCACCCGATCGATGCGGCCCTCCTGGCTGAGCTGCTCGTAGAGCAGCGCCATTGTTTGCAAGCGGACAACTATGTTGGAAAAAACGGCACGCGCCTGGTCATCGGCAAGCTGGCCCTGTTCCAGGCGGACCAGGCTGGCTGCAGTAGCCAGGCTGTTTTTGACGCGATGCTGGAGCTCGCGCATCAACAGCTCCTTATCCGCCAGCGCCTGGTGCAGCGCATCTTCTGCCCGCTTACGCTCGGTAATATCCCGCACAATGGCGACCACCTCGTTCGCACCACTGGCTGCCATGCGCGCCTCGTACGCTCGAATTTCCTGGCCTGGAATGGGCAGCTGATAATCAAAAGTCTGCAAGCCGCCAGTTTCCAGGGTAGTGTAGATTTGTCGTTCAATTAAATCAGCAAATTCGGGAGGTGCAACATCGCGGTTGCGCTTTCCGATGATCGTCGGCTCAGATTGGGCGTATAAATCTGTGATATCTGCCTTGTAGTCCAGGAAGACGCCCTCCCTGTCCAGTCTGAACATCAGATCGGGGATCGCCGTGAGCATCGCCTGGGCGCGAGATTGGCTGAGGCGCAGATCCTCCTCCACCTGCTTGCGCTCCGTAACGTCCCAGCACAGGCCAATCATGCGCAGCGGCTGGTCGCCAGCATAAATAGTCCTGCCCGTGGCCCGGATCCAGCGGATTTCGCCGCCCGGCAAAATGATACGATAATCATTGACCAGGTTGGTTTTTTGCTCGATGGAATCCTGGATCCTGCGCCCGGCGATCTCCCGATCATCGGGATGCACCGCCTGCGTCCAGGTTTCAAATCCAGCGATTGTGCCGGGGGGCATACCGAAGATCTCCAGGAATTCCGGCGACCAGTCGAAGGTGTTGTGCTGAATATCCCAATCCCAGGCGCCGGCGCGGCTGGCCTCCAGAGCCAATCCCAGGCGCTCGTTGGCGCGTTGGATGGTTCGGTGTGCAGCATGCAGCTTGAAAGCCATCTTGATCGAGGCCGCCAGCACCGTGCTGCCCGTGTTCTTCACCACGTAGCCGTAGGAGGTGATCTTCTCCGTCTTTGCCACCACCTGCGGATCGGTGTGTGCCGAGAGAAATAGGATGGGAATATCATGGTCCTTCAGGATCACCTGGGCTGCCTGGGTACCGTCCAGCCCACTGCCCAGGTTGATATCCATCAGGATCAGGTCAAAGGCGCCCGGCTCAGCGCTGACCTTCTGGATGGCTTCTTCCCCGGTGAAGACATGTACCACAGCAAACCCCTCGTTTTGGAGCTGCCGCGTTTCCGCCAGGGCAATAAAAGCTTCATCTTCAACCAGGAGAATGGTTTTTAGGGCGTCAGGCATCTGGCCTCCATCCAGTTCGTGAGGGATCAAACCCGGAAAGCTCACTTGCTCACAAGGATTATACAACAAACAGCCGCCCCTGCTGCAAAGGTGGGCGATGAGTGCAACCCGATCATGATTCTAGATTCATCTGCCGTAAAGCCGGGAAAGTGAGTACAATTTTATGAACCGCAGCACATCCGTCTCGGCCGATCCGCCGGGTAGATCAATAATCCCGGCGGGATGATGGGACTTCTGGAGGGATCGCCATGTCTGGCCTGTTTAGAATACTGCGCGCCATCCTGCGCTTTTTCATCGTCTGGTTCGTGGACGCCGTTTCCCTGCTCGCCACCGCCTGGCTGCTGCCCGGGATCACCATCCAGGCGCAGCAGGACAGGCCTCAGATCGTGATTGCCGTGGCAGCCTCCCTGCTCCTGGGCGTGGTGAACCTGCTCCTTCGCCCGCTGATCTTGATGCTGGCGCTGCCCCTGGGCTGGATGGCGATCTTCCTGACCGGTTTTTTCACCAATGCCATCGTGCTGATGATCACCTCCCGCCTGATCCCGGCCTTTGAAGTCAGCGGCTGGATTTCCGCCTTCTTCGGCGGCTTGCTGCTGGCGCTGGCCAACACCCTGCTGATCACCCTGCTCAACGTGGATGACGACGAATCCTTCTACCACAGCCTGGTGATCCGCTCTGCGTCCCGCCAGGCAGATAGAGCGCGCATGGATGGCGGACGCGGCCTGGTGATGCTGGAGATCGACGGCCTGAGCTACTGGCACATCCAGAAGGCGGTCGAAGAGGGGTATATGCCAACGCTAAAAAAAATGATGCTGGAGGACGGCTATAAAATCTCGCGCGTGGACTGCGGGCTGCCTGCCACCACCCCGGCCTGCCAGGCAGGCATCCTGCAGGGGAACAATGCCAACATTCCCGCCTTCCGCTGGCTGGACAAGCCGAGCGGCCGGCTGCTGGCCGGCCCCCAGGCTGCCGCACAAATCGAGCCAGGGCTGTCCGACGGCAACGGCCTGCTGCGCGGCGGCGCCAGCATCGCCAACATGTTCAGTGGGGACGCCGAGAAAGCCATCCTGACCATCTCCCGCATCAAGGCCGAAACGGAAGCAGATAAAAAGAAACGGGCGGATGATATGTACCTGCTGATGAGAAACCCGTACTTCTTTGTGCGCGTGCTGATCCTGTTTTTTGGCGACGTGCTGCTGGAACTGTGGCAGGGCTGGCAGCAGCGGCGTAGGGATATCCAGCCGCGCCTGAACCGCCTGCACAAGGGCTATCCGTTCCTGCGCGCCGCGGCCAACGTCTTCCTCCGCGATATCAGTGCCTATTTCACCATCCTGGACATCGTGCGCGGCGCCCCGGCGATCTACACCCTGTTCGCCGGCTACGACGAGGTCGCCCACCACTCAGGACCCTGGACGCGGGATGCCATGCTGACCCTGCGCCAGTTCGACCGGGTGATCGCCCGCATCCTGAAAGCAGCCGAGGAGCAAGCCCCCCGGCCTTACGAGCTGCTCCTGCTCTCCGACCACGGCCAGTCCAGCGGGGCCACCTTCAAGCAGCGCTACGGCCTGGACATCCTGGAGTTCATCCAGCAGCAGCTCCCCCAGGGCATCCAGGCGGTCGGTGCCGGCGGCGGCGATGACGGCACCCTGGGTGTGGCGGCCATGATGCGCGAGCTGGAAAATATCGAAAACAGCCAGCTCTCCGGGCGGGTCGGGCGCATGGCGCTCGGCAGCGCCCAGCGCGCCATGCACAACAACCTGAGCCGGCAGCCCGGCTTCCAGGAGGTGGCGCCAGACCAGGTCACCGTGTGCTACAGCGGCAACCTGGCCCTGGTCTATTTCGATCTCCAGCCGCGGCGCCTGGCGCTTAGCGAGCTGGATGCCGCTTACCCGGGGATGGTCGACGCGCTGGTACAGCACGCGGGCATCGGCTTTGTCGTCGCCTACCAGGAAGATGGCGACCCGGTCGCATTCGGCAAAAAAGGGGCGCGTAACCTGCGCACCGGCCACCTGGTCGGCGAGGACCCGCTGCTGCCGTACGGGGATGTGGAGCTGCGCGGCTGGCAGGTGCGCCGCATCGCAGATTTCCCCAATGCCGGCGACCTGATCCTCAACAGCACCTTATACCCTGACGGCAGCGTGGCGGCGCTGGAGGAGCTGATCGGCAGCCATGGAGGGCTGGGCGGCGAGCAGACGGATGCCTTCCTGTTCCACCCCGGTGATATGCAGGTCCCCGAAACGCGCAACGCCTACGAGCTCAAAGCCATCCTGGATGCGCGCCGCGGGCTGCCCGCTCCGCCCCCCAGGCCCGAGCGCCCGGCCGACCCTGGCGCGGACCCCTGGACGCTGAAAAACCTGGGCCGGGGCTTGCTCCAGGCCAGGACCTGGCTGCGCCTGGCCGTCCAGGCCGTCCTGCTCAACCGGGAGGCTTACCGCGAGATTGCCCGCAGCCCCTCCATGACGGCTCCGGCGCTGTTGATCTGCCTGCTGGCGCAGGCCATCCGATCCTTCAGCACTGAGAAAACCTTCGACGCGGTGGATATCGTCGTGAGTTTTCTCCTGTGGTTTACC
>CAIQIV010000127.1 GCA_903871905.1 uncultured Chloroflexota bacterium
CGCCTGCACAGCTTATCCGACCTGGGACGCCTGGGCATCCGATCTGAGCGCGCCGCTCCCTACATCTTGCTCGACGGGCGTCGGCCCGATCAGCAGCTCCGATTGTTTGTGGTTTAGATCATCCTGCCCATCGGTGACCGCACCGAAGAAAATGAGAAGCAAAGCTAAGAACCTTGTTGCTGCAAAACCTGATACAATGCACCCGGAATTGACCACAAATTGGGTCAATGGCGCTTGTCGTGTGCGGGTCGAATAGAAAAACCAACCAACGAGAAAGAAAGGGAGACACATGATAAAAATTCTTGACCAATCCACAGCCACCTGCCTGGTCGTGCACTTCAGCGGGAAGATTACCGGGGCAGAATACCAGCAGTTCCTGGATGCGCTCACCGAACGCTTCAAGACGGGGAGCCCGGTCAGCTTGGTGTGTGAGATGGCCGGCTTCGAGTTTTATGGCGATTTCGAGGCCGCTAAAAAGGATATGAAATTTGGTTTTAACGAATATAAGCACATCCACCGCGCCGCCCTGGTGGGCGATCAAAAATGGCTGGAGTGGTTTACCCGGCTGGCCGGCCCCTTCACCCGCGCCGAGGAAAAACACTTCCCCGAAGGCCAGCTCCAGGCAGCCTGCGAATGGGCTGCGGGATAATTTATCACATCCGGCCGAGAGAATTATTACTTTCCGGTGATTCTATTGGACGGCCCTGACCTCCCACCCGGGGTATTGGCGCCGTCTCTTTGCCCCTGACACATCCCGCACAGGAGCGGCCGAGCAGCCTGAAATCGTGGCGGTTCCGATCAGACTTCCGATGTTTCCGAAAACATCGGAAGTCTTGGCTTCTGCGGAGGGAAGAACATCCCCATCGATCACCAGGATGGTTAGGGAGTGACGCGCTCTACCAACGGCAGGTACACAGCCCGGCCAACCCCCTGGCACAGGAATCCCGAACACAATTGGCGCCGGTGAACCTCTTATCCCAGCGAAAACATTAAAGTTTGGTGGTTTCACTGTAAGCGCAGCTCACCCCGGCAGGACTGGCTGAAGTGCCCAATGCCGTGGCAGTGAAGAAGCGATCATTAAGCGAGTGCTGCAGGTCCAGACACCGGTTTATCCAGCCAGTGGGTCATCCCGGCACCCAGCGGAACCAACGCCAAAACGATTGCCAGGCCGAAGACAATGAGCAGTTGGGGTGATTGCATGCGATACCTCCTACGAGTGCATCACAAGGGCCCCAGCGAAAGCCGGTTGTGGGAAGAACTGCTACGCTGGGGGCAGCGCCATTTAGCAGACGATGACATTGCCACGATGGATGCAGGCGTCAGGTTGGCAAATGTTCAGCCTGCAGGCGCTGCCATGCGCCGGTCCAGGGATCGCCCGACCGGTTCTTGGCCGGCAGCTTGATGCTCTGCACCTTTGCCGCTGCCTGGACTGCGATGTCCGCCACCCTGGCCCAATCATCCTCCATCAGCGCCTGGCGCATCTTCCCCGACAGGCTGCCCGCCCAGGCCCAGTCCATGCGAAAGCGGTCCGCCTTGACCCAGTAATCGCGCTTTTCCCAGGCGGCAACCGATGGCTCGATGGTCTCCGCCACCCCTGCCAGCGCCAGGGAGATATATGCCGCCAGGTCGCGCGCCTGGTCATTCACTTCCTTACATTGGAACAGCTCGCGCAAGGCCAGGGCCGTGCTTTTCATCAGCACGTTGCGCTGCTTGCCGGCTGAATCTAGGCTAATCACTCTGCTCAACGCTTCTCCTGTGGGCTCGAGCCCATGAATGTTTCCCATCCGGAGGATGGATAAAGAACAGCCGGGCGGCTCTTATAAGCTGCCCGGCCGCGACACGGAATTATACAACAATTACCAGGGTTTATTGCGCGGGTTGGTACACCTTTTCCAAGACAGGCATGTAAATGGAGCGGATAGCCGGCAGGGGCTGGATGGGAACATCCGTCTCCACGAATCCGGTGTGCTCCGGGCCGCCATGGAAAGCCGGCCAGGGGGAATGCTGCGCCGACCAATTCCCGCTCTCTTTCCAGATATACACTTGCCCATCATAAGAGCCAACCGCCACCTCAACCAGCCCATCGCTGTCCAGGTCACCCAACGCCGGGGCGCCGGTGATCCAGTCGCTTGCCTGGCGCGGGTAGTCCACCACCGGGATGCCATCGTGGTGCCAGGCATAGACCTGCCCTGCCAGCGTCCCCACCAGCACCTCCGGATCACCATCCCCATCCAGGTCACCCGCCGAGGGAGAAGAGAAGATATTGGCCCCCGTTGTGCGCGGCCAACCTGCTACCATAGAGCCATCGTGGTGCACCGCATACACTTTGCCCTCCAGGGAGGCAAAAATGACTTCCAGGTCACTGTTGCCATCCAGGTCAATCACAGCCGGGGAGGCCAACAGCCCACCCCTCACCCTGACCGGGAAGCCAGGCAGGTCAAAGCCGTTGCCATCCCAGGCATACAGCCGCCCATCACCTGAGGCCGCCACCACATCGCGGATGCCATCCCGGTTCAGGTCAACGATCACCGGTGAGGCATACACCCAGTCGTGCGTCGCCCGCGGCCAGAAGCGGGATACCGGGCTGCCATTTAGCTGCCAGGCATATACCTTGCCATCCGTTGAGCCGACCACAATTTCTGGCGTTCCATCCCCATTCAGGTCACCCACGGCAGGGGTGGAGGCCAGGATCTGGCTGCCGTAGCTCTCGGCTTCTCCTCCTGTAGCCTGCGGCCAACCGGAGAAGGCCGTCCCATTGCCATTCAGGATGTACACCTGCGAGGCAGTTGTAGCAAAGACAATCTCCAGCCCGGGATTCCCATCCAGCTCGGCCAGCACCGGGGCGGATTTGATGCTGCCGGTAACGCTCACCGGGAAGCCAGCCGCCAGCGCGCCGTTGGCATGCCATGCATAGAGATCCAGGCTGTCAGAACCCGCGACGATCTCAGGCTGTCCATCCCCATCGATGTCACCCACCGCTGGTGAGCTGCGCGAGGACAGGCCCACCCGCTGGGGCCAGCCGGGGAGCGGCTGCCCATCTGCGCCCCAGATGTTCAGATACCCGTCCATCGAGGTTGCCAACAGCTCGATGGAACCATCCAGGTTGACATCCGCCATCAACAGCGAGCTGGCGATCTGCCCGGAGGCTTTCAACGGCCAGGTATCCAACAGCGCCGGGCTGGAGGTATTGCGCGGGGTGATCACCGCCGGGGCAAGGCTTGCCGGGGTTGGGAACCACAGCGCCCCCGGGTTGGGGTAGTTGTACCAGTCCTTGGCCATCGTGCCGCCGCTGGTGATGTACGTGGTGTACAGCGGATAGGCTTCCCAAACCGGGTGGGTTTCGATCGGCCAGGTCCAGGCCTGGTTGAAGTCGAGAGCCAGTGGCAGGTCGCGGCCGTAAAGCTGGCTGTTCGTGTCCACCACCGTCTGGGAGTTGCCAATGCCTCCGGCTTGCATCAGGTGGATTCTCTCGCCTGTGTCGACCACCTCAATCCACGGATCGTAAGGCGGCAGGTCAGCGCTGGATAACGGGTTCGCTGATGGGTTATCCAGGGTGATGGTGATACGCACCTTGCCCCCTTGCTGGAAGGGTGTCCCAGCCATGGTGTTCGCGCTGCCGTTTGGATGGTTTCCAGGAATGGCCTGTTTGCTGGAGTCGAAAACCACCACATCCACAAAATCCTGCTGGGAGGAAGGTTCGGTTGCCACCAGGCTGCCTGTCGTATCATAACGCTCAACCTGCACCTGGGCGCCGCCGCTTACCCCCATTGAAAGGTTCAGGCGGTGATTGTACATGGAGCCGCGGGCTTCCGCCTCGAAGCTCACCAGGATCTGCGCAATATTTGACCCACTCAGCAGGACGTCAACATCCTCGCTGACCACCAGGTCATTGGTGTCCCAGTCCACCCAGCCATTCCCTTTCAGATCCTCAAAGACCAGGTGGCTGCGAGTGGGCGGCATGGCCGCCGATTGGGATGAAGGCACCACACAGGCCGTGTTTCCACTGTCATCGTAGGGGAATAAGGTGTAAAAAGCCGGGGATCCTGCGGGCACGCTGCTGTCGGTAAAGGACTGGCCAATGCCGTTATACACTTCCTGGCCATCACTCAGGGATGCGGGAAGGGAACTCTGCGAGCGGATCACGCGCACGCCGGCAAAGTCGCCGGATGGGGGGTTTGTCCAATTGAGCTGGACTGCTCCCTGCTGACCAGCCACCGGCACTGCGGTCAGGTTGGTCACCGGGCCAGGCGGGATGGTGTCCACGCCAGGTAAGGTCACGTTGAGCGCTCCCAGGGTCGGGGCCGCCGCATCGATCCCGCCGCTGTTGTCCCAATCTCCCGAGGTGTTGTTATCCGTGGAAAAGCGATCCCGGCCGAGGGTCGCCCCGGGGTCTGGGGAGGGAACATAGTCGCCTTTGGTCCACTGTCCTGCAGAGGCCGCAAGAGTATCGGCATTGGGATAGGCAAACTGCCCGTTGTCGTCCCATTGGACGAAGTCCACCAGGGTTGTGGAATTGTGGGTGCTGCCGGAATAGAGCGCCACCCGCCCCTCCAGGTCGCCCTGGGCGCCGGCATAATCCTGGCCGGTGTACATGTTTGCCACGCTGTCTGCCCCAATGTACAGGTCGGTGGCAGTGTCTGTTCCTGAACCCAGGTGCAGGGTCAGGTAGCCATTGTTCGGGATAAAGGTCTGGGCAGGGAAGCGGTAAATGAAGCCGGTCTCGCTGGAGATCTCCCAGCTGCTCAAGTCAATGGCACTGGTGGAATGGTTATGCAGTTCAACCCATTCCTCTCCACAGGTCGGGCGAGGCGAGATCTCATTGAGCACCACATCGGATAACGCCGTGGGTTGGGATGCGCCAACCGTGATTACCAGGGAGTCCTGGCTGGAGTAAGTACCCCCTCCCACCGGGTCACTTCCCGACAGGCGGGTGGTGCTTTGCAGCAGTGTTTCTGCTGGAAGAGCGCTGCCCATCACGGCGGATACTTCAAATTGGTAGAGAACATTGACCGGCATCGACCGGTTGTGGGTCCAGGTGATCAACCAGGATCCATCGGGTTGCTGGACTTCTGTCGGGATGACACCAGCCAGCTGCTGCGGGGTGACGTAACTGCCCGGAGTATACACCAGGCCAGCCGGCAGGCTGATGCTGGTCACCGGATTTTGTAAGGCAATAAAGTGGTTCTGCGCGTAGGCGGTTAGGACCACTGTCTGCCCGGGCTCTCGCTGGTAGAAGTCGGCAGCGTAGCTAATCGCCGGGTCGGGCTGCAGGGTGCCGTAAGAATAGGTGCTCCAGTTGTTCTTCCAGTTGGAGTCCATCACGCTGATTGGGGCGTTCGATTCGACGATCAGGTAAGGGTTTTCAGGGTTGCTGGTATTGGTTCCTGCGGCTTCCCCGTTATTGATTCCCTCCCATTCAGCCTGGGAGAAGTCGATCCGGGCATAGTAGTCCGGGTTGATGCTCAGGCTGCGGTAAATGCGCCCACTCATCACCTCGTTGATAACCAGGTTCCCGGCCCCATTCCCGGCGCTGCCCTGCTGCACAGCCGGCGTACCGAAGAAGTCTCCCAGGTTGTTATTCGATCTCTGGTTCGCTACCAGGCTGTCCTGGGCGTTCCCGGGGGCGAAAGGCAGGTTGGGATTCTTCCGCTCCAGTGAATGGTACACCCCATGACTGAACCAGCCAACATCCGTATAGGACAGGGTATCCGAATACGTTCCGGTTGGGTTGCTCAACACCAGCGTATCATGAGCATTTCCCAGTTTGAACTTGGGGTAAACCGATCCATAGACAAACCCTGCATTGGCAGTGGTAGTCTTGGCATGGTATTGAAGCAGGAAAGTCTGGTTCACGCCAACGCTCAGCCCGGCAGGCAGGGTCAACCCCCATCCATCATCGTTTTTCAGTGTCCAGCCTCCCAGGTTGATCGTCTGGTTGGAGGCGTTGTACAGTTCGATATATTCCCCAAAGCTGTCCGAGTCATACACTTTGACCTGAGCGGCATCATAGGCGGAGACCACCAGGTGGGTCTGCTTGGTGTTATCCGGCTGCGAAGTCGGAGGCGCCAGGTATGCCTGGAAGTAACTCCCAACCTGGGTGCCGTCCTCGGCGGAGATAAAGGTAGACATATCCGCGTTGCCAGATGTGCCGGTCTCCAACCAGTTGGATTCGAATACCGAAACCGTGGCATCCGACGACACTTCAAATAAATAATTCCCACTCCCCAGGGCATCGCCGATCAGGGTAACATGCCCGTAAACTGGCAGGGCATAGGTGCCCACGGTGCTCCAGGTCTGGCTGGTTTTGTTCCAGCCGCGCAAGGTAACGTTGGCCGGCCTGGCATAGGAAACCAGGCGCAGTTCCCGCTCTGTTTCATGTGCGTAGGGAATGGCAAAATAGAATTCTTTATCGGCTGTGTAACCGCTCATGCCGGGAACATAATCCCCGCCGTCACGGCTGGGGCTGATGTTCTTCCCGATTGCGCCAAACATTACGGTGACGTCCTTGCTGCTCAGGATATGGTAAGTATGGCCAGGATCTAACGCAGTTTTTTGCCCGGCTGATTCCACCATATCCTGCCCGGTCTGTAGGGTGAAGGAGAGCTTGGTGATCCCCTGTGAGTCCGGGACAACCGTGGTCAAGCCTGAAGTGGTCTTGGCCGCTGCGGTAATATCAATAATCTTCACCTCGGTATTATTGTCATAGGCAAAGATGTTGAGCAGGTCGTTCGTATTCGAGCTCCCGCTGTAACCAGGGGGGCGGTAGAGGAAAAAGCTTGTGCCGCCCATGCGGTGGTTATCTGAGGGAACAAAGCTGTGCTGGCCATCGGTGTTGAGGGTCAGATGCGCCACCACCACCGGGCGGTTGGCGGTGATCCGGAAGAAGTCGCCATCCTTCTTAGCCGCGGTTCCAGTGGCATTATCATTAAACGCGCCTTCAGAGATCAAGGTGATATGGGTCTGCCCGGCATTAAGTGCCAATCCCATGTGCGAGTCATCGCTGTCATTGTCATCCGTGGAGACATCCATGATATCTACCAGGGTGTTATCCTGCAGCGCAGTAACGATCAGCGCAGGCTCTTTCGATGTCGCGCCGCTCGGGGGAACATAAACTCCAAACTGGGTAGCAGCCTCGCCAAACGCAGCCACAGGGGTGACAGCAGGCAGCAGGGAAACCAGGAACAAACTCAAAACGAGCCAGTGAATGAGCTTATTGAGTTTTTCAGGTGAAATTCGCATAAATAATTCTCCTAAAGAAAACATGGGACGAGGCGATCTCGCCGGGAAAAATGATAAAAATATAAAACCGGCGCGCTTTCAGGGTCATCAAGCCCCGAACGGATACGAATCACAAACGGCGGTATTATACAACAAACGTAATCTACATTATCGATAAATATTTTATGAAATTATTAGAAATTTCTACAGTAATAGAAACTGCGTTGGCAATATTTGTTAAACAAAGGATTTTTTTATCTGACCCACAAGATAAACTTCCCTGCACTTTGGATAAGTTAGCTTATCATGCTTCCCTCGTGCCGCTGATTACAGGATTCTTCCAGATGTCTGACAAACATTGTTATTCCTGCAATATCTTAGATAGATCTTGTCGGATTTGTGCTAACGTTGCAATGTACTCGCCAAGACATTGCAGCCATCACCTTGTCGTTGGTGTAATCAGACAACGCGATGATTTTATTGACTATCCCCCGTCCCTGGCTTATAATCACCCTGCCTGGTTCGATGCATGGGGAAGTGCTGGAATGGGCAGACAGGCGTGACTTAGGATCACGTGCCGAAAGGCGTGAGGGTTCAAATCCCTCCTTCCCTATCTGAAGCGCTGAGCTTCCTATGGCATCCAGCCGCAGGGGAGGGAATTCGTTCCATCCCTTTTTTATATATTTCTCTTACAAACGCATGATATAATGCTCACTTCGTATATAGAAGGTGTGCAGAACAGTTTATATTAAATAAGGAACTACATCTTGAAGATCGAGACCCAGATTACCGAAGACCACCAGAGCCTCCTGAAAGTGGAAGTTGATGCCAACACCCTCCAGGAAGCACAGCAGCGTGCGGCGCGCAAGATCGCCCAGCGCGCCCGTATCCCCGGTTTCCGCCCCGGGAAAGCCCCCTATTCTGTGATCCTGCGCACATTCGGCCCTGAAGCAGTGTTTGAACAGGCTGTTGAGCTGCTGGTCGACGAAGTTTACCCCAAGGCAGTTGAAGAGAGCGAGATCAAGACCGCTGGTCCTGGCTCCCTGGAGAATATTATCAGTAAGGATCCCTTGGTGTTGGAATTTAAAGTTCCCCTGGCGCCTGAGGTCGAGCTGGGCGATTACGCTTCCATCCGCCGCCCATATGAGCCCAAGGCTATTGAAGAAGCCGATGTTGACCGGGCGATTGAAGAGCTGCGCGATTCCCAGGCTGTCCTGGAGCCTGTTGAGCGTCCTGTCGGATTTGGCGATGTGGTAACAGTTAAACTGAGTGCTAATCGTCTGTCCGTTGAGGAGGACAAGAACCCGGTCTTGATCAACGAGAGATCCATGCCCATTACCGTCAAGGGGGCAGCGGCAGCCGACGTGCTTCCGGCAGAAGGCGAACCGGATGAATGGCCCTTCCCTGGCTTTTCCCTAAACCTGGTTGGCATGTCCGCGGGTGAGGAAAAATCGATTCTCTACACGTACGATCAGGAGTCCAGCTTTACCTCTCTGCGCGGTACCGAGGCTGAGTTCCACGTCAGCGTTGAAGAAGTCAAATCCCGTACGCTGCCGGATGTGGATGATGATTTTGCCGTTTCCATTGGCGCCGAATACCCGGATGTAGCTGCACTGCGCAGCGCTGTGCGCGAAGCGCTGGAACGGCAGTCTATGGAAATCTATAACCAGGAATATGACCAGGCCGTGATAGAAGAAGCTGTACAGGGCGCTGCCTTCAAGTTTGCCCCACAGACCCTGGATGAAGAAGTCCACTCTGCCTTGCACGATCTGGAAGCCCGCCTTGAGCAGCAGGGAATCGAAATGGAGATGTACCTGAAGGTTCGCAAGCTGACTCCGGAGAAGCTTGAGGAGGAGCTGCGTCCCCAGGCTGAGGAGCGCTTGAAACAAACCCTGTTGCTGTTCAAGCTTGCAGAGGTTGAGAATATCCAGATCGATCGTATGGAACTGCAGCAGGAGCTGCAGCGCACCACTAGCAGCCTGTTGCAAACCATGTCCAAGAAAGAGGCGCAGCAGTTGAATGACCGCCGCGTGATGGGCCGCCTGGCCAGCTCGGTCATGGAGGAAATGCTCAGCCGCCGCTCCATGGAGCGCCTGCGCGATATTGCTTCTGGGAAAATCGAAGCTGGCAAAGCCGCGGTAGAAGGCGAGCAGGTTGAAGAGACCCCTGCCTCCGACATTTCTGCTCCCGTTGCTGAGGATGCCCCGGTAGCCGAGGCCGTCCAGCCCACCCAGACAGAATAATCTTTAACCCACCTGGAGCGTGAAGGGCTGCTGCCCTTTACGCTCCTCCTTACCGTCCCAAGGAGGAAAGCCATGTTGAACCCACAATCCTTAATCCCTATGGTGATCGAGACCACCGGGCGCGGTGAGCGCGCCTACGATATCTTTTCGCTGCTGCTTAAAAACCGCATTGTCTTCCTCGGCACGCCGATCAACGATCAGGTTGCTAACCTGACCGTTGCTCAGCTGCTTTTCCTGAGCAGTGAAGATCCGGAAGCCCCGATCCAGATGTACATCAACTCCCCTGGCGGGCAGGTCTATGCTGGTATGGCCATCTATGACACCATGCAGATGATCCCCAATCCCATCAGCACCCTGGCGGTGGGAATGACCGCTTCATTCGGCACCGTGTTACTCACTGCTGGGACGAAAGGCCAGCGCTATGCTTTGCCCAATGCCACCATCCACATGCACCAGCCCCTGGGTGGCGCCCAGGGCCAGGCATCGGACATTGAGATCCAGGCACGTGAGATCCTGCGCCTCAAGGATGATCTGAATAACATCCTGTCCAGGCATACAGGCCAATCTATCGAGACCATCAATCGCGATACCAATCGCGACTTCTACCTGGATGCTCAGGGCGCGGTGGACTACGGCCTGGTGGACCACGTCATGGAAACCCCGGCTGCCAAGCAGCTGGCGCAGGCTGAGAAATAGTACGGTTTCAGGAGATGGACCCTTAAGGCGTCAGTCCTTGAGGGTCCGTCTGGCAATATGACCCACCAACCCATCTCTCAATTAAAACAGCAGCACTCTCCCACGCTGCGCGGTCTGATCATGGATATGGACGGCGTAGTTTACCGGGATGACCAACCCATTGGTAGTTTGCCTGAAGTGTTTGCTGTCATTGACCAGCGCGGCCTGGATTACACACTGGTGACCAACAATGCAACGATGACGGTGGAGGATATTGCCCAGAAGCTGAAGCGCATGGGCGCCACGGTATCCCCCCGGCGCATTCTGAATTCGCCCGATGCCACTGCCATCTACCTGCAGCACATCTTTCCAG
>CAIQIV010000128.1 GCA_903871905.1 uncultured Chloroflexota bacterium
CATTTGGGGCGGGCAGGAAAAGGCGGCCTCGGTCCTGCGCCGGATTGTCGAGCATGTCGATGTCCTGGTCGGCAACGAAGAAGATTTACAGCTCGGTCTTGATATTCCAGGGCCCGAAGTGGCTGCGCGCTCCAGGCTTTCCCCGGACACATTCTTAGGCATGATCGAGAATGTGGTCAAGGTATTCCCCAATATCAAGGTTGTCGCCACCACCCTGCGCGAAGTCCACTCAGTCAACCGGCACAGCTGGGGGGCAGTCGCCTGGTTTGACGGCAAGACGGTGATTTCACCAACCTGTGAGCTGGATGTCTACGACCGGGTCGGCGGCGGCGACGGTTTTGCTGCAGGCTTCTTTTACGGCCTGCTGAACAGCGAAACAGAGCAAGATGCAGTCAACCTGGGGTGGGCGCATGGCGCCCTGCTCACCACCTACCCTGGTGATACAACCATGGCTACGCTGGAGCAGGTGCGCTCCCTGGCCAAAGGCGGCTCTGCCAGAGTCCAGAGATAATCGTATACCGCGACTTCCGAAGGTTTTTAACCTGTTTGATATAATGAACCTGCTTGAGTGGGTACCGCTCAACTCTCTTCCTACATCCAACCCCAGGCAGGAGTAAAAACAATGGGCACCTTATCCGACATGCTGCGGGAGAATCGCTTTACGCCGGAGGATGTCCCCCGGTTTGAGGCGAAGCTTTTTTTTGAAGGGGCGCGCCGCCGCCGGTATTACGAACAGTTTGGCATGCTGCTGCTGCTGGCCACCATCATCGCCAGCGCAGGGATTATAGGCGATTCGACCGCCGCTGTGATCGGCGCCATGATCATCGCCCCTCTGATGACCCCCATCATGGCTACGGCTACGGCGCTGGTCACCGGCAACATGAGGCGCGCGGGTCGATCGCTGCTGCTGGTCGTGGTGGGGGTGCTGGGGGTGATTGGAGTTTCGTGGCTGCTTGGGATGCTGTACACCGGGGTTGTCTCTTTCAGCAGCAATTCGCAAATCCTGGGACGCATCTCGCCGCGCATGATCGATTTAATCGCCGCCCTGGCGTCCGGCGCGGCCGGCGCATTCTGCATGGCGCGCGAGGATATCTCGGATTCCCTGCCGGGCGTGGCAATTGCGATCTCGCTGGTGCCGCCGCTGTGCGTGGTCGGGATCAGCTTGCAGGCCGGGCAGTGGGCTGCAGCAGAGGGCGCCTTTCTGCTGTTTCTTACCAACTTCCTATCAATCCTGCTGGCGGGCGGCGGTGTGCTGGCGCTGCTTGGATTGAGCGCGGCAGCAATGGTCAAGGTCACCGGCAGCGCCCGGCGCAATGCTTTCATTGTAATTATTATCAGCGTGCTGCTGGTCATGGTGCCGCTGTCGATCACCGGGACGCGCCTCACCCAGGATGCACTCACCGAAAATACGACCCAGGCGGTCGCGATCCGCTGGACGGCGGGCACAGGCTACGAGGTGCGCAGTGTGGACGCCAACCTCGACCAGGTTACGGTCTTAATCACCGGGCACGGCGCGCTGCCGGCGTTTAGCGACCTGGAGATGGGATTGAGGGCGGCTCTCCAGCGGTCCGTCAGCGTGACATTGGATGTGATGCCCTCCGAAAAGTTCACCTCACACTGAACCCGCACTCAGGGTGCAGCCTTTACCCCACCCGATACAGCCGGCGGTCCGCCCCGTACAGCGGGACGCCGCCCTGCGCGGTGACCAGCACCACGTCCTCCACCCGGCAGCCGTAGCCGCCCTGGACATAGATGCTTGGCTCAACGGTGAAGGTCATGTTTTCCTGCAGCGGGGTGGCATCCACCCCATCCAGGAAGGGCGGCTCGTGCACCGAGACGCCGATGCCGTGCCCCAGGCGGTGGCGGAAAGCCGGGCCGTAGCCGCCCTCGGCGATCACCTGGCGCGCAAAGCGGTCCACATCCCCGGCGCTCCGTCCGGGGAGCAGCGCCTTGATCCCCTCCTCCTGCGCCTGGCTGACCAGGGCGTGGATGCGCAGCATCTCGTCCGGCAGGTCGCCGGCAAAGGCGGTGCGCCCGAAGTCTGCCACGCAGCCCTGGTAGACGCAGCCAAAGTCGAAGGCCACCGCATCCCCCGGCTCCAGGCGGCGCTCCGGCTTGCCCAGCCTGCGCTCCGGGTCCTTGAGTGGGTTGAGGAAGGTGATGTTGGTGGGGAAGGAGCTGAACTCGGCACCCATGCGCCGCATCTGGTAGTCCACCTCGCACTCCACCTCCCAGGCGGTCACCCCCAGCTTGAGGCGCGCCAGGGCGTGCTCAAAAGCCGCCTCGCAGATCTGGCCCGCCCGGCGCATCAG
>CAIQIV010000129.1 GCA_903871905.1 uncultured Chloroflexota bacterium
CATGCACCCAGGGTTGTTTAAGTTTCTGCTAAAGACCATGCGCCCGCGGCAGTGGCCGAAGAACGCCGTGATTTTTGCGGCGGTGGTGTTTGACCGCAAGCTTTCTGACCCCCAGGCCCTGCTGGCGACGATTGCCGGTTTTATCATCTTCTGCTTGCTGTCCGGCGTAGTGTATATCATCAATGATATCGCCGATCGCGAGAAGGACCGCCAGCATCCTGATAAGCGCAGCCGCCCGATCGCCTCTGGAGATCTGCCGGTCGGTTTTGCCACAGGAGCTGCGGCGCTGATCCTGCTGGTGCTGGCGCCGCTTTCTTATTTGCTGTCGCCAGACTTTGCCCTGGTAGCCCTGGCCTACCTGGCGCTCAACCTGCTGTATTCGAAGTGGATCAAGCATATTCCCCTGCTGGATGTGCTGGCCATTGCCGCTGGCTTTGTGCTGCGCGTGGCGGCTGGAGTGATGCTGGTGGACGTGGTGCGCTTCTCCCCCTGGTTATACCTGGTGATGAGCCTGGGGGCGCTGTATATTGGCTTTGGTAAGCGCCGGGCCGAGTTGGCGCTGCTGACCGATGACGCCACCGCCCGCCGCCGTGTATTGGATGGCTACACCATCCCCCTGCTCGACCAGTATATTATCATTGTCTCCAGTACCACCATTATTGCATACAGCCTGTACACTTTTTCGGCCCCCAACCTGCCAGCCAACCACGAGATGATGCTGACCATCCCCTTTGTCATGTACGGGGTGTTTCGCTATCTTTACCTGCTGCAGGTCAAGCACCGAGGCGGGGCGCCTGAGGAAGTGCTGCTGTCTGACCGCCCGCTGCAGCTGACCATCCTGCTGTGGGGGCTGGCGGTGATCTTTATTTTCTATATTTCCTGGCCTTGATCTGCACCATTTGAAACGAGAGAGAATATGCCGGCAGTCCGCGCACACGCACCTGGAAAAGTCATTTTGTTCGGCGAGCATGCCGTGGTCTACGGCCGCGCTGCCATTGCCGCGCCGGTGCAGCAGGTGCGGGCGACAACGGCGGTGATGGCAGAGCCGCGTTTGCCTGCAGGCCAGGTACGCCTGCAGGCGCCGGATATTCACCTGGATGCATTGCTGGATGAACTGCCTGCCTGGCAACCGCTGGCGCTGGCCGTGCGCCTGGTGCTGGGTGAACTGCGGGCGCCTCGCCTGCCGGCCTGCACGCTGCGCATCACCTCGACCATCCCCGTAGCTTCCGGGCTGGGGTCCGGCGCTGCAGTCACCGTCAGCCTGCTGCGCGCCGTGTCGACTTTCCTGGGGCAGCCGCTGGAGCCGTCCCGCTTATCGGCCCTGGCTTACGAAGTGGAAAAGATCCATCACGGCACGCCGTCCGGTATTGATAATACGGTAATTGCCTTTGAGCAGCCTGTTTTTTTTGTGCGCGGCCAGCCGCTGGAGACCTTTGCGCCGGCTGTCCCGCTGCACCTGGTGATCGGGGATACCGGGGTGTCCAGCCCAACCGCCATTGCGGTCGGCGACGTGCGCCGCGCCTGGCAGGCGGCGCCGGCTGAGTACGAGGCGCTCTTTGACCGCGCCGACCGCATCAGCCGCCAGGCGCGCAGTGAGATCGAAAGGGGAGACCCCACTGCCCTGGGTCTGTTGATGGTTGAGGCACAGGAGGTCTTGAAATCCATGGGGGTTTCTTCATCCGACCTGGACCGCCTGGTGGCCGCGTCGCTGGCTGCCGGGGCGCTGGGAGCCAAGTTGTCGGGCGGTGGGCGGGGTGGCAATATGATCGCCCTGGTCCACTCCGGAGCTGCCTCGCAGGTTGCCGCGGCGTTGGAGGCTGCCGGCGCTGTCCGTACTATCATCACTGTCATCCAATAGTTTGTTAAGGAAACTATGCACCCTTCACCGCCAATCCAATCCCAATTACAGTTCCTAAAACTGGGCGGCTCGCTGATCACCGATAAAACCCGCCCGCAGACGCCGCGACTGGAGATGCTGGAGAGCCTGGCATCCGAGATCGCCGCGGCTTTTCGGCAGAATCCCGGGCTCAAGCTGATACTGGGGCACGGCTCCGGTTCCTACGGGCATGTCTCGGGGCGCAAGTATGGCACGCGCTCCGGGGTGAACACCCCTGAGCAGTGGCGCGGCTTCAGCGTGGTGTGGCGCGACGCCGCCCTGCTCAACCGGTTGGTGATGGAGGCGCTGTGCGCGGCTGGGCTGCCTGCCATGGCCTTCCCGCCCTCGGCAGGCGCCACCGCCCGGGATGGGCAGGTGGAGGAGTGGAATCTGGCGCCGCTGCAGGGGGCGCTGGACCATCAGCTCCTGCCGGTGGTCTATGGCGATGTGGCTTTTGACAGCCTGCGGGGAGGGACGATCCTTTCTACCGAAGACCTGTTCACCCATCTGGCGGACCACCTGCGACCATCCCGGCTGCTGCTGGCTGGGATTGAGCCCGGGGTGTGGGCCGATTTTCCCACCTGCAGCCGCCTGGTGGAGCAGATCACGCCGCGCAGCTTTGCCCAGGTGGCGGCTAATATCTTTGGCTCATCCGCCACTGATGTGACCGGTGGGATGTCCAGCAAGGTGCAGCAGAGCCTGGACATGGTGCAGCGCATCCCCGGCCTGCAGATCTGCATCTTCTCCGGCGAGGCGCCGGGAAGCCTGGAGCGCGCCTTGTTAGGAGAACACGTGGGAACGGTGATAAAAGCCGATTGACAGACTGCCCTTTCTGAGGTATCCTACGGGGCGTGTTCGGGTGGGTCCGGCGCGGCGGAAACCTGCGAATCCCGCCAGGTCCGAAAGGAAGCAACGGTAAGGAGGTCAATCCGGGTGCCGTCGGGTAGCCTGCCCGGACATTTTATTTAAGAGTGCTCCAGGAACTGAGACAGCCTATGGTTCCCGCTTTACCCCTGATGATTCAACCAGGCCTACAAGATGAAAAAACAGTTGGCGCGCCGGGCTGACCGGCTGGTCAGCCTGTTTTCTGGGCAGGCAGCGCGCTCGGGATACCTTGCGGCGGTAGATCAGGGTACCATCAGCCTGGCTAACTTCCTGGCGACCGTGATCCTGGCGCGCAATGTCACCCCAACGCAGCTTGGGGTATATGGGGTGGGGTTCACCGCCCTGCGCCTGGTGCGCGCTTTCCAGGAAGGGATCACCATCCAGCCCCTCAACACCTACGGTGCCTCCATGGATGAGGCCAGTTTTAAACGCTATGCCACCAGCACCAGTTTGATCCAGATCCTGTTGGCCATTGGCTGCTCAGCCGGTGTGGCGCTCTTCGGCTGGCTGGCCACGCGCGCCGGGAATGATATCGCCGGGCCGGCCCTTTTCTCGCTGTGGTTTGCTTTCCTGTGGTGGCAGCTGCAAGAGTATGTGCGCCGCTTGCTGTACACCCGTGGCGACGTGCCAAATGCAGTAATCAATTCAGTGCTGGCCAACCTGGTGCGCCTGTCCTTGATGGTCGTGTGGGCCAGGCAGGATGGGCTGTCGGGTATTCGTGGCCTGGACGCTATTGCCTGGGGCTCGCTGGTGGCGATGCTCCCCGGGTTGTGGCAGACCCGTTCCTTTTGGACGCGGGATTTTGACAACCTGTTGAGCACCTGGAAGCGCAACTGGGGTTTCGGACGGTATATCATGGGTGCAACCATGGCTAACTGGGTTTCCATGGAGTTTTACCCCGTGCTGACCGCCGGGATGATCAGCTTTGCTGCCGCTGGCGCTTACCGGGCAGTCCAGAACCTGGTGGCGCCAGTGCACCTGATCTTGCGCGCCACGGACACCTTCCTCACCCCCCGCCTGTCTAAAATTTATCATGACCGGGGAGGCGCCGGGCTGGCGCGCCAGCTGCGCCTGACCTATATTGCTGTTGGCTTGCCCACCATGGCCTTATTGTCCCTGGCGGTGCTCTTCCCCACGCAGCTCTTGTATTTGCTCTACGGCGATACCTACCTGGAGTACAGCAGCCTGGCGGTGCTCATGGCAGTGTATTATGCCCTGTGGTACGCTTACTGGCCGTTGCAGACAGCCTTCAAAGCCATGCACCACAGCAGGCCGTTGTTTATCGCCAACCTGGCGGCTATCGTGGCCATGTTCACCATGGGTATCTGGTTTATTTATCTATGGGGAGTGTATGGCACCGTGTTGGGGCAGGCGCTGAACGCCCTGGTGCTGACCATTATCCACTGGATGGCCTGGTTTGCCCTGCCGCGGGAAGAAAGGTCGGGACCTCCGAGGCAGGAGGACGGCTGATGCATTGGCCTCCTGCTACAGCAGGCTGCGCGGCAGGCGGCCGTTCCAGTCTTTTTTCCAGCGGTAATAGAAAGTCAGCAAGAAGGCCAGCAGCAGCAGCTTCAAGTCAAAGCCCAGCCCGGCGTGCTGGATGTACAGCCGGTCGAGGCGCAGTTTCTGGCGGGGAGTGATGTAATAGTCCCCGGCCACCTGGGCTAATCCCGCCAACCCGGGTTGGATGCGGTGGCGCTCGGCATACTCGGGCATGTTCTGCAGGTATTCGTAGACCAGGATGGTGCGCTGCGGGCGCGGGCCGACAAAGCTCATTTCTCCCAGCAGGATATTGATCAGTTGGGGCAGCTCGTCCAGGGCAGTCTTGCGCAGAACCCGGCCGATCATCAGCAGGCGCTCGTCATTTTCCTGCGCCAGGATCGGCCCGGTATCCCGCTCTGCCTCGCATACCATGGTGCGAAACTTCAACTGGTGGAAATTCTTCCCACCTTTTCCGACCGAGTTTTTAATAAACAGGATTGGGCCGGGGTCTTCAAACCAGACCAGCAGCGCTATCCCCAGCCAGATAGGGGCGGAGAGCAGCAGGCCAAGAAAAGCCAGCATACGGTCAAAGATCGTCTTGGCCACCGGTGTCCGACCTGGAATGCCGATGATCTCCTGGTGTGTGCCCAAGACTGCCGCCTGGAGAGTATCTTCTGGCGGAGCGTTGTTTTCCCACAGCGGCTCGCGCAGGGCGGTGGCCAGCAGCCCGCCGGAAAAAGCGCCGCACAGAACAGCCAGCAGCGGCAGCAGGGAGTGCAGGCCTGTGTTGTTCCCCGCAGGCGGCTGGCCTCCCGGCTGTCCGGCTGCCATGTAGGCCAGCCCGGCGCAGCCACTCAACAGAACTGCAGCCCGGTAGCGCCAGCGGGTGGGCAGGGGTGTCCATCCCAGGATGCGGTCGACCCCCACGCACAACAGGCATTGGACCAGCATCAGGCTTAGAATGTTCAAAGGATAGCTCATGGGAAAACACGGTTCGCGGGGTTGATGAATTATACCCCATTCTTATATGGTAGAATCCTGGGCGAGCCTTCCTGGTGGGAATCCTGCCAGGAGATTCTCTATCTTGCCAGAATTCAAGTGCAGCATGTCAAAGACATTTCGGATTTTATTGATCATCGCTGGCATTGCGCTGGTGGTGATCGTTGCCGCGGCGGTGGTTCTTCCCAGAGCGCGCCAGACCCTGGAAAAGCCGCTTGGCCCGGCGTTGGAACTCCCTACTCATACTCCAACCCTGCTGGCTTTCACTGCTACCCAGACCGCTACGGCGGTCGTCCAGGCTTCTACTGTAACCCCCGGCGCCCAGGTGACGCTGGAACTGCCGACCGCCACCCAGGTTGTACCCACGGAGGAGCCCACTTCTACACCCGCGCCGCTGTGCGGTGGTCCACCGGTGATGCTGGTACTCGGCATTGGGGCGGATAACGGCAGCGAGAACTACACCTACGGCCTGGGGGATGTGATCCGCATCGCCCGGGTTGATTTTGTCACCCCCAAGGTGACCATGATTTCCCTGCCGCGCGACCTGTGGGTGGAGATCCCCGGGATCAGCGATCATTATGGCATTACCCATGGCAAGCTCAACCAGTCCTATCTTTACGGTGGAAAGGGCATGGGATACTATGACGGCCCGGGTGAAGGTCCGGGTTTGATGGCGCGCACCCTGGATCTAAATTTTGGGGTGCAGGTGGATCACTACGGGGCGGTGAATTACAGCGCTTTTAAAAAGATCATTGATGCCGTGGGTGGGATCGACGTTACACTGACGCGCGATGTGGATGGTACCTCTACCGACCCGCTGGTGATTGACCTGGGGTATTTCACTGCCGGGCGGCATCACTTCATGGGTGAGGAAGCCCTGCGTTTTGCCCGAGTCCGGCGTATGATCGGCGACCTGGCGCGCCAGGAGAACCAGAATCTGGTGCTGTGTGCGCTAAAGGAGAAGGTGCTCTCGCCCAGTGTCCTGCCCAAGACGCCCCAGATAATCAATGCGCTGTTGGATGATGTCCTGACCGATCTCAGCCTGGAGCAAATCGGGCAGTTGATGTGCCTGCTCCCTCAGCTCAAGCGCGAGAATATCATCCTCTCCAGCCTGCCAAAAGATATCTTCACCCAGGCGCAAAAATACAGCCCAGAGATGCGCGCCAACACCTTTGTCCTGGACGCGGACAACAAGGTGATCCGCGACTACATCAACCGGTTCATCAGCGGCGAGTGGCCGGACCAGCCGAAAGAGCCGTCCTGCCCATGAGCCTGTCTCCATTGGACGTGCCGGGATTGCTGCGCCAGTGGGGGCTGCGAGCGGATAAGCGCCTGAGTCAGAATTTCCTGGTGGATGAGGTGGCGCTGGAGCGCGTGGTGGATGCCGCCGGTATTCTTCCCTCCGACGTGGTCCTGG
>CAIQIV010000130.1 GCA_903871905.1 uncultured Chloroflexota bacterium
CTAAGCCTGGTCTTTGCCCAGGGTGTCCAGGTAGCGGATCAGCAGGTCAATGCCGCGGTAGAAGGTGGGCAGGTGGATCTTCTCATTGGGGGCGTGCAGGTTGTCGTCCGGCATAGCCATGCCCATCAGCACCGATTCGACCTGCAGCAGGTCCTGCATCTGGGCTACCACCGGCACGCTGCCGCCCTCGCGGTGGTAAAGCGGCGGGTGGCCCCAGGTCTCTTCCATCGCCCGGTGCATGGCGCGCACCCCCGGGTTGTGGCGGTCGGTGATGGAGGGGAAGGCGCCGGCGAACATCTCCAGCTCCCAGGTGATGGTGGGCGGGGCGTTTTTCTCCAGGTAGGCCAGCATCTGCTGTTTCACCTGCCCCGGGTCCTGGTCAGGCACCAGGCGGCAGGAGATCTTGGCCATGGCCTTTGCCGGCAGCACGGTCTTGGCGCCGGCGCCGGTGTAGCCGGAGAGCAGGCCGTTGACCTCCAGCGTAGGCCGCGCCCCCAGGCGCTCCACCTGAGTGAAGCCCGCCTCGCCGTGCAGCGCCGGCGCGCCGGTGTGCTGCAGGTACAGGCTGTCGGTGAGCGGGGAGCGGTTGAGCTCCTGGCGCTCCTCGTCGCTCAGGGTGCGCACGGAATCGTAGAAGCCGGGCAGGGTGATGCGCCCCTGGGCGTCGTGCATGCCGGCAACCAGCTCGCACAGCGCCTGGGCGGGGTTGTGCACAACCCCGCCAAAGATGCCGGAGTGCAGGTCGCTGGCCGGGCCGCTGACGCGCAGCTCAAAGTACGCCAGCCCACGCAGCCCATAGGTCAGGGTGGGGGTATCCGCGTCCAGGATGCCGCTGTCCGAGTTGAGGGCAAAGTCGCAGTCCAGCAGCTCCTGGTGCTGCTGCATAAAATCCTTGAGGCTGGGGGAGCCGATCTCCTCCTCCCCCTCGAGCATAAACTTGACATTCACCGGCAGGCCGGAGGTGCGCTGCAGCGCTTCCACCGCCTTCAGGCAGGCGATCACCTCGCCTTTCATATCCGCCGCCCCACGGGCGTACAGGTGCTCGCCGCGCACCTCCGGCTCGAAGGCCGGGCTGTGCCATAGATCCAGCGGCTCGGCGGGCTGCACGTCGTAGTGCCCGTAGATCAGCACGGTGGGCTTGCCCGGCCCGGCGGCCAGCGACTCGCCGTAGACCACCGGGTACCCGGCGGTGGGGTAAATGGTGACATGCTGCAGGTCCAGCGCCCGCATGTGAGCTGCCAGCCACTCGGCGGCGCGCTGCATCTCCGCCCTGGCCATAGGGTCGGTTGAAATCGAAGGAATGCGCGCCAACTCCTTGAACTCTTCCAGGAAGCGCGCCCGGTTTTCGTGGGCGTACGCCAGTGCAGCGTCGGGTGAGGGGGACATACGGATCTCCTTGGGGAAGATGGATGGTACTGCAGGTTATTATACTCTATTGCCGCTGAAGGGCTTTCTTTGGCTGGTGTTTTGGTGAACTCGGTGGGATCATATTTGATTATGGGTCGCCACCAGACCACATCAATTTGAGCGGGCGCAGCGGAACCCACCCATATTGCCGCCTAATGCATCTGATTCCATTCGTCCTCGATAGGTAGATCGCACATAGATCAAATTGTCGAATCCGGCGCCGCCCCGTACTACTTTATATGTCCCACTTGCCGGGCCGGTCGGATTGCTCCACGGGGGTTGGAAGCTGTAGTAGTTGCCCTGGTACCAATCGCTGACCATTTCATATACGTTGCCTGCCATGTCCATGACCCCGTAAGGGCTGGCGCCGCTAAGATAGCCGCCAACAGCAGCCGTATCGCCAACACAGTATTGATCATTGTAGGATACATTTGCCAATGTGCAGTCAGGCTCTCTGTCACCCCAGGGATAGATGCGAGTGTCGCTGCTTCCCCGTGCTGCCTTTTCCCATTCAGCCTCGGTGGGCAGGCGTTTACCCTCCCACTGGCAAAAGTTGCTGGCTTGGCTCAAGCTTATCCAGATCACCGGGTAGTTAGCATAAGCGGGATCTCCAAAATACGAAGGTCGTGTGGTGGAGTATAGATTGTACGGTGTGCTGCATAACCCGGTATCTACACAGGCTTTGTACCGTGCATTCGTCACCTCATACTTGTCGATGTCATAGGCGCTCAAATAGACTGTATGAAGCGGGCTCTCATCAGGGAAGTTGTCGCACCAGGAGTCATTCGTCGAGCAGCCCATCTGGAAGTTCCCGGCGGGTACGGTGACCATTGAACAACCAGTGCAGATGAAATCCTTGCCTGTTGCAATGGGCGGGACGGTCACTGGCTGCGAGGCAGGATAAAAGGAGTAGTCTGTTTTGGATGGAGTGAGGGTATAGAGCCCGGGAACCAGGCCGCTGAGTGTATAGCTTCCGCTCTCGTCAGTGACTGTACTATGCCCTGCCCCATCCGAGATGACCACACCCTGAAGATCGGCGCTGGTGCCAAACTTGACCTGCCCTGAGATCGAATAAGTGGTTAGACTTGCCGTGAAATCCGTTCCGGCTGCTGACGGAGGGACGGTCACCTGCTGCGCAGCGGGCTCGAAGGTGTACCCCGCTTTGGATGGCGTGAGCGTGTATGTTCCTGGCGCCAGCCCTTTTAAAACATAGCTGCCGCTGGCGTCGGTAAAGGCGCTGAACCCATCCCCGGGGGAGATGGTTACTGCCTGGAGTGGATTGCCTGCCCCGTCTTTGACCTGTCCCGAGATCGACAAATCCAGGAACAGGGTGAAGTTGTCAAAAGCTGTCTGGGTGGTGTCCTTGTCGGGGGTGCTGCCGGAATAGGACCACAGCCCAACCCGGCCGGTGATTGGATCGGACAGGCTGGCAGTATGGATCAGGGCCTCGTTCGCGTACAGGCCGGCGCTGTTTCCGCTGCGCACCAGTTTCAGTTGGTTTGCTGCCGTGCCAGGGTTGATGTGGGCGTCCGACCCGCTGGCAATGGTGATCCAGTTCCCGTTATATTTAACCAGCCACCACTGCTGGCTGATGCTCGAGATGTAGAAGGCATGGAAAGAGTTTGTATTGTTGTAATTGAAGATGAACCCATATCTTGCCCCGCTGCTTGAATTGGGCAGCAGGCGGGCATCTACCTGCAGTGCATACCGCTCTGCTGGGAGCTGGAGGCTGCTGGGCGCCAGCAGCTTGGCGTATTTTGCCGTCCTGGTGGTACTGAGAACCTTCTCCCCATTTTGAAAGGACTGGCTGACGCCGGTGTCAACCAGAACCCAGCCGCGCTCGGTATTGAAGGGATCTTTGAAGAGGATGCCGGTGTAGAGCTGGGTAAGCTGGACCACGGGTCCAGCCAGGCCGTTATACCCGGGATCCGGCGATGACGCCGGGTCAAAAGTCACCTGGTAGGTTTCGTCCGTAGTCATGCCTTCCTTTGCCAGGCCGGTGACGGTCACCGTTTGGGGAATATTCCAGTTAGCTGGGGTGAAGGTCAGGCTGGCCGGGGAAACTGCACCCAGGTCAGGACGGCTGCTGTGCGGGGTGAGGGTGACATCCGAGGCGGGTTGGCTGGCTAGCACCAGGCTGAAACCGTCAGACTTACCGTCCTGGTTGGTGACCAGGCCGGATACAGGCTCTGCTCTGAATCCTGGTGTAACATACCTGAGCGCAGCCATCGGCAGGTGGATCTTGCTGGATGCGCCAGGGAGTTCACCGTCCAGTTGCGCGCTTGATGATGGCGTAACCAGGGTATCGGAGAGCACTCCGGTCATTTTATTGCTGACAGCCAAAATGGTGTCCATGGTTTGTAAAGGAGTTAGTTCGGGATGGCGAACTCCCCGAATACTGAGGGGTGCAGGGTGCATTGCCCCCGGGATCTCTGGCAGGCGGCCAGCCTGCGCGGTCTGTGTGTTCAGGTGTAGGAGATACAGGGTAATTGCCAGAAGGAGAAGAGCGATCAGTTCGCGCTGACCATGCCAAAGGGCAAACTTTTTCGGACCTGGGATGGATTTCATGGGCACCTCAATATGGTTATTTAATTGGGCGCATCACCTCCGCCGCCGCCTGGATCTGGTTCCCTTGGCTCGTTAGTGGGCGCGGGTAGGGCTGTGGGCAGCGGACGGTTGGTTGGGGTCGGGCTGGTTGTCACAGAGGTGGGCGTGGTTTTGATTGGAGCGGCTGTCGGGGAGACCGTCATGGATGGACTGGGGCTGGCTGTGTTGCCGGGGTGTTTGGTGGGTACAGGCGTTTTTGAAATAGTAAAAGATGGGATGGAAGTCAGGGTGGGATCTGCCGTGGGTAAAGTCGGCTGGATGGCAGTTACCAGCACAGCAGAGATGATTGGGGTTGGGCTAAAGCCGGCGGCAGTGTTAATCCCGGTAGGCGTGCTGAGTGTGCCGCTGTCCCATGCACCCATACCCCAGGCGGCGAATACACCGATAAGCAGCGATAATACCACCAGCAGCCCCCCACCCCACAGCAGCACACGACGGGGTATCGGAGCGCTCGTGGACCTGCTTCGCTTCACCTGCCGGCGCAGGCGGCGGGCAGCCTGGTCACCCTGTCTACCCATGCCAGAAAGCTGCGCCAGCGCCTGTTCTGCCTTTTCTATTTCGCCTGCGGCCAGGGCAGTTAGGACTTCTGCCTCCCGGCGCTCACAGGCCGCGCAGCGATCCTGTTCTGCCTGGGCCAGGCGCTGCCGCCAGGTAGCCAGCAATACCCGGTCGAGATCGTCACTTCCATTGAAGCCCGCCAGGCGCTTTTGTGCAGCTTCAAGCTGCCCGTTGGCGATAAACTGCGCCATCTCCTGGTCAAGCGCTTGCCTCTCCAGGTCCTGTTGTTGATGCTGAACCAGCCGCTGTTGGGCCTGTCCCCCGGCTGCCTGTCCAGCAGCACCAAGGCGGATGAGCTGATCCACGCTCTGCGCTGCTGCCACATAGGCATTCTGCTGGAGCTGGGATTCAAAGGTTTTAAGCAGGCTGTTGATCTCGGTGTCTCGCTGCTGAGCAGCCTGCCGGGCGCGCTGGACTTCTGGCTCCAGTGAATTTGCCATGGCCTGCCCGGCAGCGTCCATGGAACTTATTTGCCTCAAGAGAACGGTGACCCGGGACCAATTTTCCTGCTGGATAGCTACTTGCACCTGGGAACATAGCATGCCGATCTTCAGGTCACGCTCCTCGGCTTTTTTGCGGGCAGTTTCGGCTTCTGCCTGCCAGCGGCTGGCCTGCAACTGGCCGTTTTTGCCCAGGCTGCGCAGTTGGACCAGGTTATTTTCTATGGCATTCCAATTCTCCAGCA
>CAIQIV010000131.1 GCA_903871905.1 uncultured Chloroflexota bacterium
CCTGTAGGGCAATAAAACCAGCACCCGGGACGATCTCCCAGGTGCTGGTTCACAGAGTGTGGATTCGTTTAACGTCGGGTGGTTCTGGTTGGTGGGACTGCTGCGCGTTTGTCACTCACTAAATTGAACCTCATAGACCCCAATGTCAAACCCGTTTCCCTGAGGGCGCGGCTGGTCGTCCAGGTCAAAGTTGAACAGGCTGAGAGTAACCCCGGCATCGATAGCAGGGGATCCACTGCGCAGGTGGAAATCGAAAGTTGATGGATTGACAAACACAAGAAGTGGGTCCGCTGTTATCCGCTCGCCCACCTCGACACAGGTGGGATATTCATCAGAACAGGACTGCGGGCCGTATACGATATTGTTGCTGGCCTGGATCATCGACGCTATCCCGGCATTACCCGCCCGGATCTGTCCGGCATAGGTTGTGCCACTGGGGAAATAAAACATTGCGATATTATTCTGGATGATGACCGGCTTACTGCTGTCATTGCTGCCCAGGTGCTCAGTCGTTATTGCAATTCCAGCTCCGCCGTGCCCGCCTTCGGGAGCAGCGCCAATGATTATGTTGTTGTAAATCGTGATGTTCTTGCGCAGTCCATCGCCATGAGCCCGCTTTACATGGATACCAGTAAAATAAGCATTCACCACCAGGTTATTATAAATATTGATATATTCAGCCACTCCGTTTGCAAGTTCTGCGCCGATAATGATTCCACCCCCATCACTCACCCTGTTCTGGAAAATATCAACGTGGTTGAGGGAGGAACTCAGGATGCCTGCCATTACCGTGCCAGCCGAATAAGCATCTACGTAAATCCCCGCGGCTGTCATCCTCCGCACAATATTCTTATAAACTTTCCCATTCTGACAGGAATCTTTTACATCAATTCCTAACCGGTCGAAATAGAAGGAAGTATCGCTGATATCCCAGGGAAGCGGCAGGGTATTTTCCAGGGTATTATTCTTCACTTCAAAATTCGTGACCGATGAAAGGGTCAAAGCTTCATCGTATGCGCCTTGCTTTTCATGATAGTAATGCGCATTGGTGATCGTATTCCCATCAACCACCACATCCTCGGACTTCCAAATCCCGATCCCTGAAGAGTAATCAATTTTATCGATCACATTGTTTTTAATCACCAACCGCCGGGTATAGCGCCCCAGGATCCCGACATGTGCACAATTGAGGATAGTCAGATTCGAAAGGGTAATCTTTTCAGCATAGACATCAGATGCCAGACTGTCATCTTTAAACAGGTTGATACACACATAGCTGGAGTTTCTGATTGTCAGCCCGCTGAAGCTCAAAAACTTTTTTCCAATAATCTGGATTAAGCCATCCTTCTGGTAATCCGAAAAATTCAGGGCTACACCAGTTCCATCAATGATTGGGGTCTCACCGGGAAATGCAGTATAGGTAATCGGGTTCCCAGCAGCCCCTGAATTCTGAGGAACCACCCTTTCAAAATATACCCCGCCGCGGATCACAACCGTCTGACCAGAAACCAATGTTGAAGCTGCCTTCTGGATCGTCCGCCAGGGCTGAGCCAGCGTCCCCGGGTTGGCATCATTGCCTTCCGGCGCAACGTAAAAGATTAAAGAAGGCGGAACATTCGTCTGCGCCGGGGTCGGAGTCAGTACCGGGGAAGGACTGGAAATCACCGTAACAGTTGGAAAAGGGGTCAAGGTGCTGGTGGACTTCGCATTCGGTTCCGTTTGCGTGCTGAATACTCGCTGGACCATAACAGGCAGGAAAGCCCTAAGCTGCTCCAGGGAAAACAATGGACCTGAAGGAGTTGGGCTGTTGGTCAATTCAGCCAGTCCATGGGATCCAGCATTTCCCCGGAGGAGCAAAATCTCCGTGGGGCTGGCTCTATCCTCCGCAATCAAAGCAGCATTCCCTGCAAATGCCATCAAGAATAATAGAAGCGCAAGGGCGGCCAGGAGAAATTTTGCTACCGGAAGTTGTAACCTACTTTTCATTTCTTTGTACCAGCAGAGGTCACAATACCCTCAGTCAAATCCTCGTCCTTCGATCACAACTCATTCCAGAATATTACCAGAGAGAGCACATCTCGTGATATTAAGGTTCGACAAGAGTAAGTTATTATCGCGTAAAGATTTTCCTTCGCTATGCAGCCCGGAACTTACCTGGCCGCACAAGTCTTGAAACTCAGGTGAAGATTGCCTTCGCCTGCACATATGTCGGCAATGCTATAAAAACCAATTTTATAGTAGAATTCCCTGGGCTTATCATCATCACCTTTCCAAAGCTTCAATTCACAGGAGGAAACACATGGCTTATACATATGCAGTATTGGGAGCTGGACGCCAGGGTACCGCTGCAGCTTACGATATTGCTCGTTGGGGGGAAGCAGAACTCGTCATCCTGGCAGACGTGCGCCTGGAGACAGCACAAGCAGCAGCCCGCCGGGTCAATCAACTGTTGGACAGAACAGTCGTCGAGGCGCGGCATCTGGATGTCAGTAACCTGCCGGCAGTCGAAGCGCTGCTCCAGGGTGTGGACTCAGTCCTCAGTGCTGTACCATATTATATGAACATTGAGCTAACCCAGGCAGCGATTGGCGCGGGCGCCAGTTTCTGCGACCTGGGTGGGCACACCGGCATTGCCCGCCAACAGCACGAGTTTGACGCCGCTGCCAGGCAGGCTGGTGTCAGTGTGATCCCCAACTGCGGACAGGTGCCAGGCCTGGGCACGACCATGGTGGTCTACACCATGGGACTGCTGGACCAGACTGTAGATGTGCTGATGTGGGATGGCGGCATCCCACAAAAACCGCGCCCACCATTCAATTACTTACTGACCTTCAACATCGAAGGATTGACCAATGAATATGCCGAGCCTGCAGTATTCCTGCGCGATTGGAAGGTAACAGAAGTTGAACCAATGACCGAGTTGGAGACCATTGACCTCGGTGATGGGATCGGGGTCCTGGAAGCTTTCGTAGCTGGCGGAGGGACCGATACCATGCCCTGGACCTATGAAGGCAAAGTGCGCACCCTGCAGAATAAGACTCTGCGCTGGCCAGGGAACTTTACTCAAATTCGCGCTTTTTACGACCTGGGATTATGGGACCTGAAGCCGGTGGAGGTGAAAGGCGTCCCTGTCGTACCGCGGGATGTATTTCACACCCTGTTTCTGCCCAAGGTGACTTACCCGGAAGACAAGGACCTGGTGATCGTGCGCGTGCTGGCAAAAGGGACAAAGGATGGACGCCCTGCCCAGGCGTTAGTGCAGGTTACTGATCGCCACGATCAGGTCACCGGCTTCACGGCGATGGAACGCTGCACCGGTTGGAGCGCCGCCATTGTTGCCGAGCTGATGGCCCGCCGTCAGACGCCTCCGGGGGCAGGCGGGGTGGAGAGTATGGTTCCTGCAGTACCCTTTATGGAAGAGCTACGTAAACGCGGCGTTCCTGTCCGTGAGAATGTTGAATATACTGAGTAAATAAAGATGAATTTCCAACATGCCATTACCCGTTTACCCGGATCCAACTTTGCTGAGGGTCTGACCACAGCCCAGATGGGTAGTCCGGACTATTCCCTCACCCTCCACCAGCACCAGGCTTACTGCCAGGCGCTGCAGCAGTGCGGATTGCAATTGACCGAATTGGGACCTTTGGAGGACTACCCCGACTCTACTTTTATTGAGGACGTTGCGGTGTTACTCCCCGGCTGTGCGGTGATCACCCGTCCAGGAGCTTCGAGCCGCCAGGGGGAGATTGAGCAAATCCGCCCGCTGCTGTCAGAACGTTTTCCCCGCCTGGAGGCAATCCAGGCGCCAGGGACAATGGATGGTGGGGATATCTGCGAAGCTGGATCGCATTTCTTTATCGGCATCTCCCACCGCACCAACGAGGAAGGCGCACGCCAGTTGGCTGCGATCCTGGGCTCGCTGGGTTTTACTGCATCAACAGTGGATATCCGCCAGGAGCGGGAGATCCTGCACCTGAAAAGCGGCATTGCCTGCCTGGAGGGCGGGCGGCTGGTCCTGATACCATCCCTGTCAGGCCGGGCAGAATTTGTTGGCTGGCCGCGGGTGGTAACGACTGAGGAAGAAGCTTACGGCGCTAATTGCGTCCAGGTTAACGACTTTGTCCTGATGGCGTCTGGCTTCCCCCGCCTGCAGAAAGACCTGCTGGATCTTGGCTATCACCCACTGGTGCTGGATATGTCCGAATATCGCAAGATGGATGGAGGCTTGAGCTGTCTTTCCCTACGCTATTAAATGCCTTGTGGTTTGGGACTGAAACTCCCAAACCACAGAGCTGTTCGTGTGCGCTGGGGGGGACTTGAACCCCCACGCCTTGCGGCACATGGCCCTCAACCATGCCTGTCTGCCAATTCCAGCACCAGCGCCAGAGCATTGGTATTATAATCGGCCCTGAATTATTGTCAA
>CAIQIV010000132.1 GCA_903871905.1 uncultured Chloroflexota bacterium
CTTCAAGATCGACGGCGCCTACCAGATCGCCCGCTTCACCGCGGTCGACGCCGCCGGCAACCGGGCGGCACCCCTGTACCGCACCTACCACCTGGATTCAATAGGCCCGCGCCTGGAGCTGCTGCACCAGGACCTCAGCGTCAGCCTGTCCGGCTACTTGCAGCATCCCACCCCCGTGCTCTCCGGGACGCTGCTCACCACCTCGAGCCTGACCGACCTGTTCGTGCTCGCTTCCAGCGAGATGATGGGCCGCCAGCGCTACGTGGCTCACCTGCCGAACGGCGCGCATACCGCAGGCCTGGATGTGACCGCCACCCCCACCGGCGCCAACTGGAGCTTTACCCCGCAGCTCGAGGCGGCGGGCAGCTACACCTTCCACGTCTTCTCCCGCGATGCGGCAGGCAACGCCTCCTGGCTGGGCATTTACCACCTGCAGGTGGTCAACGACTACCGTTACTGGATCCCGGCCGTCTCGAAATAACCCCCAAACGCCTCTCCCCTCAGACTTCCGAAGTCTTCTTAGACTTCGGAAGTCTCCTTTAACCACGAATAACACCAATCAATCTTCACGCCTTCCCCCACTAAAGAACAGCGCCACCGTTCCCGGCCCGGTGTGCGCGCCGATCACCGTCCCGATACTGTTGATCAGCACCCGGCCCTCCAGCCGCGGGAACTTTGCCTCCACCAGGCCGGCTACCGTGCGCGCATCTTCAAGACAGGCAGAATGGGAGATAAAGCACTTGTCCGCATAATCCGCGCCACCCTGGGCATTCTCCACCATCTTCTGCACCATCTCCGCCATCACCCGTTTCTTGCCGCGGATCTTCTCGCGTGGGATCAGCTTCCCCTCCTGGTTCATGTTCATCAACGGGCAGATATTGAGCAAGCCGCCCACCACCGCCGAGGTCGCCGAGATGCGCCCACCGCGCCGGTAATGCGTCAGGTCGGTCGAGAAAAACCAGTGGTGCACGTTCAGCTTGCTCTCCTCAACCCGCGCCCGCGCCTCGTCCAGCCCCGCCCCTCCGTCCCGCAGGTCCGCTGCCAGGTCCACCAGCAGGCCGTAGCCCGATGACGCTCCCAGCGAGTCGACCACCTCCAGCCGGCGCTGCGGGTATTTTTGCAGCAGCAGCTCCCGCGCCAGCAGCGCCGAGGCGTACGTCCCCGACAGCCCGGAGGACAGCGTGACGTGCAGCACATCCTTGCCCTGCGCCAGGATCGGCTCAAAGAAAGCCATGAACTCCCCCACGTTCACCTGGGAAGTGGTCGGCAGCGCCCCGCCTGTGATCCGCGTATAGAACACATCGAACGAGATAGTTTGCCCCAGGTCATCCGGGTAAACCATGCCATCCAGGTTAAAATGAAAACATACGAAAGGGATATTCCTCCTGGTGAAATATTCCAGCGGCATATCCGCCGTGGAGCAGCAGGTCAGGACATAATCGGACATGATAAAGAACTCCCAAAATACCTTAAGATTGGGAGAATTGTACAGGCGCAAAGATACACTGTCAAGGAAAACCCCCATCATCGTCTGAACCAGGATGGATGGGATGGACAGGCTGCCATCCCCCCCCGGCATTCCGACCGTCTAGCTAACCACCCTGCCCATCCTCAAATCCAAGAAATCCCGGTTCAGACAATATCAGGATCCGATGCAGCGTTGTGCGCAGTAAACGTTCTGCGTCCAGGAGCTGCAGCCAGCGCAGTGATCCTCGCAGTCGCACGCACCGGCGTGCAGGTCGCTGCGAAGGGCCAGCGCCGCAGCTTTACTCGCCCCGGGTCCGCCCGGTTGGGGCTGGGTTGGCACTTTGGCCTGCTGATACGAAGGCTGATGGAACAGTTTCATATTCTATTTCTCCTTTGGAGCCAATAAGCTGTGGAATCGTAAAACCAGTTTACCCATCCCTTGGCAGACCGTCAATACAACAAATATCGGGGATTCAGTTCTTCCCCACATTCCCAGCATCAACGCTGGGATCTGCCGCTTCCCACGGCCTTGCAACCTTCTCAAATCCTCAAATAAGCTGAATTAATCGATCTTTTCATCCTGCCTCTCCTGGTTGAAAGGTCATTGTGCAAAAAGGTGGGTGAGCTGTTCGTAACCGGTGTTTTTAGGAGGGTACGAATGAATACTCAGAAATTTATCCTGGCTGCAGCTGCAGTTCTCATTGTGCTGACCCTCAGCGCGGCAACAATTTCTATATCCATGGCCAACCAGGATAGCGGCGCTCCCCCCGCCTCCCCCGAAGCTCTTACGCTATCCGGCCGGGTCACCGACCTGACCGGGGAACCGGTTGCCGGGGTGACCATCTCGCTGCTCCTGCCGCCTCGTGTTTTCCTGCCTTTCTGGAGCCGGTACTCTACCCCAATGTCTGACCAATCCGCCCAACCCCTGGCTGATCTATGCCCGTTCTAACGCCAGCCCGACCAGCTATGACCGATTCACCGGCTTCCGCTGCGTCCGCTCGCACTGAAGCCTCTACTCCCCTCCCACCATCCTTCCGAAGTTTTCCCAAACCTCGGAAGGGGAAAATATTCTCCCTCTCCCTTCCAGGGCATAGGCGGGGTGAGGGTCTCTCTTGACTCTCCCCCTCAATCATGCTATAGTAAAGATAACAGGTTCCCCGGCTCCGCTGGGAAAACTGCCATGTGTAGAATCATGGGGTCATGTCCACATCTCTGGAGAAAAAATGGTCAAGCGATACGTTCTGACTGCCGTAGTGTTGCTCGTCTTGCTGATCAGCGGCCTGGCATCCTCGTTTGCCGGCTCCGCCCACCCGCCGCAGGGCAGTCTACCGGCCCCGCTGCGCCAACCCGGCGGCGGACTCACCCTGACCGGCCAGGTCACCGGCGAATCCGGCCTGCCGCTTGCCGGGGCAGACGTTTAC
>CAIQIV010000133.1 GCA_903871905.1 uncultured Chloroflexota bacterium
GACCTCCGTCATTGCGAGGCGGCTTTGCGCCGAAGCAATCTCCCCTCCAGCCGGAGAATGCTTCGTTCCTCGCAGTGACCGCCCTCTGTCATTGCGAGGCGGCTTTGCGCCGAAGCAATCTCCCCTCTAGCCAGGAGACTGCTTCGTTCCTCGCAGTGACAGTCCTCCGTCACTGCAAGCTGGCGAAGCAGTCCCCTCAACCCGGACGATTACTCACCGGCAATTACAGGCTCGGGATGCCCAAAAGCAGGCGCAGGCGGTTGATCGAGAAGCGGTTGCGCAGGTAATGCCCATAATCCAGGGCCTGGAGAAATTCTTCCCGGCTAAAACCGATCTCGTCGTAGCGCGTGGGGGCTCCCGAGGCGCGCAGCAGTTCGACGACCTCTTCCGGCGGCGGCACGCGGGCGGCGATTTCCTGCACCACGTCCCACTGGTCCACAACGCGGCGCTTCAGCGCCGCCAGGGCCTCCGGTGTCATGTAGATCCATTCCTTCTGGTCGGCGATCACCTCATCGGCAATCGAGCCAAAGGTCTGATGGATGTTCTGCACCTGGGTCTCCGCCGAGAGGAATGGGGTCGCCTCCAGCATGCGTGCGGCGTCCGCGCGGCTCAGGCCGCGCACCCGGGCATACCAGCCCGCAGTGGAGACCGAGACCACCCCGACTTTCACCCCGTGGAATACCGCGCGCCGGCCTTCCTTCAGCAGCTTCATTTCCAGGAAATGAGAGCAGTGGTGCTCAGCGCCGGAGGCGGGATTAGAATTGCCAAAAGCCAGCATGTAGAAGCCCGACTCGATCAGCCCCAGCATGAGCTGCTCGATGCCGTCGCACTGCCGCCTGCCGATCTGCGGGGCATACCGGATGGATTTGCTCATGGACTGGTAGAATTCGACCGCAATTTGCGGGTCAAAGCGCTCGCCCCACAGCACATGGCCCAGCTGCCAGTCGGCAATGGACAGCAGCTTGCCCAGCAGGTCACCGTAACCGGAGGCGGTGAGCAGCGGCGGCGCCTCGCACAGGGTGGAGAGGTTCGCAAACAAGGCAATCGGCGCCTGGGAGATGGCGGTCTTTTTGATCCCACGCATCACCAACGGCGCGCCGATAGAGGTGAAGCCATCCACCGAAGCGGCGGTGGGTATGGAGACAAACGAGGCCTTGGTCACAAACGAGGTAAAGCGGGTGATATCGGTGAGCGTGCCGGAGCCCACGGCAAGAAACAGGCGGTCCTGGCGATCCAGTTTCAAAAACACATCCAGGAGATAATGGGCGTCAGCAATGATCTCCTCACCGGTCAGCCGTACGGTGATCACATCCCACCCTGCGCCCTGCAGCCGGCCCTCCACCGCCTGCCCCAGCACCGGGTAGGTGTTGGTGTCGCAAACCAGGACAAACTTCTTGAAACCCTTTTCCTGGCAGTATTCCATAAGTTTATCAACGGCATAATCCCCAATATAAACGGGAATAGAGCTATTCATCGATCAAATCCTTCTCTCATTAGAAATCCTGGCTTCAATGACCATGCCCGCGCAGCGCTCCATGCATCAGCGGCTGCAGCGCCGGGTAAGTCTGCGTATAAAGCTGGAAGTAGAAATCATAAGCTTCCTGGTTTTCCGGGTTCGGCGTAAAGGTACGGGAGGTTTTCACCATGGCCTGGGCAGCCTGCGGCAGGTCGGGATACAGCCCCAATCCCTGGAAGGCCAGGATGGCGCAGCCCATCAGGGGGGCGTTATCCACGCGGGTCACCGAGATCGGCACGCCGCAGATATCGGCGTAGATCTGCATGAAGAGCGGGCTGCGTGTCGCCCCGCCGCAGGCGATGAGAGCCTGCGGCGTGCACGCCGGGGTCATGTGACCGTATTTCGCCAGGGAGTCAAGGATCAACCGGTTGCCAAAAGCCACCCCCTCCATCAAGGCGCGAAATACCTGGGCGCGGGTGGTGTTGAGCGATAAACCCCACAGCGCCCCGCGCGCTTTCGAGTCGGTGTAGGGGGTGCGGTTCCCCTGGAAGTAATCCAGGGCGACCACGCCGCCGCTGCCGGGTGGGACAAGGGCTGCCTCCTGGTCTAACAGCTGGTAAACCTGGGAGGACGGCAGATCCTGGGCAAAGGTGCGCTTGAACCAGGCCAGGATCGACCCGGTGGACGCCTGCCCGCCCTCCACCAGCCACAGGCCCTGGACCACCGCATCCGGGAAAGCGCCGTACAGCCCGGCGCCATGGAACTCCTGGTCGACAAAGCCACCGATCACATTCGACGAGCCGGTGATCAGCCCGATACGGCCCGGCTGCGCCACGTTGAGGCCCAGCATGCCGATGAAGGCGTCCCCACCCCCCTGAAAGACACGCACCGTTTCAGGCAGGCCAAGCTGCCGGGCGGCCTCGGGCAGCAGCGTCCCAACTTCCTGCCCCGCAGGCAGGATATCCTGCGGTATCTTATCCATCACATCCCCCAACCCGACCCGGGCATACAGGTCGGCCGGCCAGCCCCACTCGCGGCCGTTGTAATACCAGCGTTGGGTGATGGTGTTGAGGTTGAGCGCCAGGCGCCCGGTCAGGCGATACACCAGCCAATCGGTGTACTCGCAGATCCAGGCCGCCTGGCGGTAGTTTTCCGGCTCATGCTCGGCCAGCCAGGCCATCTTGGGCGGCATCCACTCGGCGTTGCAGCCGGCCAGGCTGTAACGCAGGGCCGGGTGCCCGGCGGAACTGCCGGCGGCAAACAGGCGGCTGGCTTGCTCGGCGGCGCGCACATCCATCCACAGCAAAGCCGGGCGCAGCACGTCCAAATGCCGATCCAGCAGGACCATGGTGCAGGTGGTAGCGTCCAGGCACAGCCCCAGGATCTCCGGTGGGGAGACCGCGGCGGATTCCAGGCAGGCGCGGGTGGCGATGGCCAAAGCCGACCACCACTCCGCCGGGTCCTGCTCAGCCCAGCCCGCCTGGGGGAAACGGGTGGTATAGGCGCAGGCGGCTGTGGCCACCTGCGTCCCGGCCTGGTCATACAGGCCGGCGCGGATGCTCTCCGTGCCGCCGTCCAGGCAGATCACATAAGGGGGGTGCGCTTTCTCGGACGTAACGACCTCCTTTCTCGTTTCTGATTAATCCATCCACCAACCGCCATCCACATCCACCGTCTCACCGACGATGTAGGATGCCCGTTGGCTTGCCAAAAAGAGGATCACCTCGGCGATCTCCACTGCATCGGCCAGGCGGCCGATGGGAGCCTCCTTTTTCCACCGTTCCAGGGAGCCGTCCCACTCTCCCTGCAGCATACCGGTGACCACCCTACCCGGGCAAACAGCGTTGACCCGGATGTTGTACGGGATGGCCTCCTTGGCCAGGGAGCGGGTCAGTGCCAGCACGCCGCCCTTGGCAGCCGCATAGTGGGCATGAAGCGCCGACCCACGCTTGCCCGCCACCGAAACCAGGTTAATGATCGCCCCCTGCTTGAGGCGCATCATGACTGGCAGCACCTCCCGCGAGCAGTAAAACACCGAGTACAGGTTGCTGCGCAGCACCGCGTCCCAGTCGGCGTCGTTGATCTCCAACACCGCCTGCTGGGGAAACGAGCCGGCATTATTGACCAGCACATCGATGCGGTCATACTGCTCCAGAACCGTGGACACCAGGCGCCTGACCTGGTCCGCATCCGCCACGTCCGCCTGCAGCGCCAGGGCGCTCCCACCCTGGGCCTGCACCGCTTCCACCACTTCCTGGGCCGCGGCGGCATTCTCCCGGTAGCAGAAGGCCACCTGACAGCCCTCCCTGGCAAAAGCCTGCACCACAGCCCGGCCAATGCCGCGCCCCCCACCCGTAACCAGAGCAACCTTGCCCAGGAACTCGGCCTCACGCGACGGCTCAGGCATCCACCGCCGCCTTAAAGTCACGGCACACGCTGCTTGCCACAGCCGCCAGCATCACGTTGCCCCACTGCGCCCCGGTTGCAGCCCCCGGCGTGCCCGCCGCAGGCACCCGCTTCAGCGTCCGGCAGGCGCCGTGCCACCGGTCATCGGGGTTCTGCACCGCCCAGCCCGCCCGGGGGTACTGGGTGGAATACTCCTGGCCTGCCTGGGACAGCATGACGCCATCGGCGTCAAAGAGCACCGTTTTGACGCTTGTTGTCCCTACATTTATGCCGACCAGCAGTCTTCCACCCATCTTACTTCCCTCGGAGATTTAACCCGGCAGCTTATGATTGAAATACCATTCACGGAACTGCTCGATGTCCTCATGGCGCACCTTGCGCGGCTCGCCGCGGCCGATCGAGTAGGCGATGGACAGGATCTTGGCCACCTCTTCCGCCAGCTCAGTGCGGTTGAAGGCCTCGCGATTGGTCTTGCCCAGGGTCAGCAGCCCGTGATTTTCCAGCACCATCACGTTGTACTCGCGGGCATACCTGGCAGCCGCATGCGCCAGCAGGGGCGAGGTGGGGATCTCGTACGGCACCAACGGGATGCGCTCGCCCAGGGCAAACGGCGACTCGGAGCCAATCGGCTGCAGCTCGATGCCCAGCAGCGAGAGGGCGATGGTGTAAGGCGGGTGGCTGTGGTAGATGGCGTTCACATCCGGGCGGGCCAGGAAGATCTCCTGGTGCATCACCACCTCGGAAGAGGGCTTGAACATGTGCGGGTAAGGCTTGCCCGTCTCCAGGTTGACCCGCACCAAATCCTCCACCGTCAGCTCATCCATCACGCAGCCCGTGGGGGAAATCCACATATCGCCGCCGACCCGGTAGCTGACGTTGCCGCCGGTCGACGAGGTCAGCCCGCGCTGCTTGAGGCGGGCGGAGTAATCACACAGCTCTGGGCGAATATCTTCCCCCGCCCCTGCTGCTGTCTCTTTTTTATAGCCTTGAGGCTCATCAACATAACCCATCAGAAATCAATCCTCCTGAAAACTATCTCTCGGCGTGCCCATCGCCGCCGCCCCGCTCCCCCCTGAAGGGGGGGAAAAGGTTAGCACAGAACTTGAGCGGTTGTCCGCTTAAAAAGCGCTTCAGCTCGCCGGCGTTGATATCCGCCGGGGGTGCTGGATCACCGTATCCCGCCCGGCAGTGCACAGCTCACTGCCCTGCAGGTCAAACAGGGTGGTTTTGATCACCGAAGTGCCCACATCCACGCCGAGCAGATACACGGTTACCTCTTCTTACTCCGTTAAAGACAGCAGGTCTGCCAGGGTTTCGATGGTGAAATCCGGCGGGTTGGTCATGCGGGCGATATCCTGGCGGGTGGAGACCCCGGTCAGCGCAGCCGCCGTGGCAAAGCCGGCCTCCTGGCCCATGCGGATGTCGGTCTCCAGGCGGTCGCCGATCATCATGCAGCGCTCGGGAGGCAGGCCCATGCGCTGCATGGCAACCCGCATCATCAGGCCGGAGGGCTTGCCCGCCAGCAGCTCCACCTTGCGCCCGGTGATGTACTCCAGGGAGGTGATGGTCGCCCCGGCGTCGGGGATTGCGCCGCCGGGCATGGGGCACACCTTGTCGGCATTGGTGGCGAAGAAGCGCGCCCCGCGCATCAACGCCTGGTAGGCGGTGTTGATCTTACGATAGTCCAGGGTGCGGTCGAAGGCGATCACCACGGCATCGATGCCGGCGGTGTCGATGACGTTCTTGTCGTCCTGGCCCTCCACCTCATCCATGACATTCAGCCCGTGGCCGCGCAGCTCCTGGCGCAAACTCTCCTCGCCCACCACGTACAGCCTGAGGTGCGGCTCGTTTTTCGCCAGGTGGTAGCCAAGCACCAGGGCAGAGGTGATCACATCCTCCGTGGGGGTGGGGATGCCGATTTTGGTCAGCTTGGCGGCATACTTGCTGCCCGGTTCCAGGGGCTTGTTGCTGACAAACAGGGTCTTCTTGTTCCGCCGCCGCAGCTCGGCGATGGCTTCCACCGCGCCGGGGAGGGCCTTCTCCCCCAGGTAGACCGTGCCATCCAGGTCAAAGACAAATCCGTCGATCTTGCGCTTATCGGTCATCAAAGCACCCTGTCTATCTTGGCTGTCCAGTGCAGTCAACTGCATTGGATGCCAGCCGCATCGTCCTGGCGCTGGTTGTGATACTTCTCGTCAATCCGGTTGATCTTGGCGACCTTGGCGCCCGAACGGCCGCTGTTGAACTCGCTGGTCAGCCA
>CAIQIV010000134.1 GCA_903871905.1 uncultured Chloroflexota bacterium
GCCGAGAACTCGCGCCCCACCCCAAGCAGGCCAAACGGAGCCCCGGACGGGCCGCGCAGCAGGGTGACAACCACCTCGCTCCAGTAATGGCTGCCATTGCGGCTGATGAATTCGATTTCAAAGGTATGATCGATCTGCAGGCCCGGCTGCGCCAGTCGCTCAGGGGTTAACTCCGCGGCGATGGCCTGCTGCATCTGGTCCCATGAAGCCGGGGTGATCTGCTGCAAGATGGGCGTGCCGACCAATTCCTGCTGAGTGTAACCACTGAGACGCTCTTCAGCCGGGTTGACATATCCAATGCGCAGGTCCATGTCCAACAGCCACGCAGCGTCGCTCATGCTGTCCATCACCTGTCGGTGCTGCTCCTGCAGCAGGCGCAGCGAGTTTTCAACCCGTTTGCGCCGGGTGACCTCGCGCAGCGCCAGGACATACCCCAGGACACTGCCCCCCAGCCCATGCAGCGGGGAGAGTTTCAGGCTGAAGAAGCGCGCCGCCTCCGGCTGCGGCAGGGGGATATCCTCCAGCTCGCCCTCCGCCAGGCTGGCAGGCATGATCTCAGTCCAGGCGGGCCAGATGGCCGCCAGCTGCATCCCGATGGATTGGTGGGGCTCAACCTGCAGGAGCTTTTCTGCCGCTGGATTGAGATCGATCACCCGCTGCTGGGCGTCCAGGATGATCACTGCATCACCCATGGCGTCCACCGCCTGGCGCCGCGCCGCCTGGACCAGGGTACCCAGGGGACTGCGGGTCAGCGCCCAGGCGATGAACAACACCGAGGTGCCCACCGCCCAGGGAGTGATCAGCAGGCCGGGCACGCTGTGCAGGACAAATCGGTCCTCAAGCCCGCTCAGGGTGATCAGCATCAGCGCCGCCAGCAGGGCGGCGGGAGCGCCGCCCCAGATCGTGTAAAAACGCAAGATGCTGCTGAGCACAATGGAACCGCTTAAGCCAATGTAAAAAAACAGGCCAATAAACCACAGGCGCGCCTGCCAGGCAGCCAGCAGGGTGCTGTCCCAGGTGTCCCAATACAGGACACCGACCCCCCACAGCCAGTGAAAGGAAAGGATGATCCCCAACATCACCGCCCCCGGGATCGACAGCAGGATGAAGCGGCCGGGTTTCAACCAGGCGCTGAACGGGGTACAAACCAGCGCCACCCACAGTGAGAAATAGATCGACAGGGTTAAGCCAACCAGGCGCAGGCGGGTAAAGAAACTCACCCAATCGGCGGTGATGTTCAAGCCAATCAACTCAAAAGCCCCGGCCAGCATCCACAGCGCGGTGCAGGCCATCCAGGCCGCGCCCACCCTGGAGGCCAGCGTCCCCCGGTCATTCAGCCAAACACCCAGTCCAAGCGCCAGGAAGCCGGTGAATAACGGCGGCAGGATAAAAAAACTCTGATAAGACAGGAGATTTTCCATGAGAACTTCGATGTCGCAGATGGATGGGGGCAGGCTGCAGCGGAGGCCCGCGGTGTCTACACCGGAGGAATTCTATCACAACGGCCATTGTTGCGGGCTATACTCATGCAATTTAGGATTAATAGTAAAATAAACCCCATGGATCGTCATTGGTGTACGCATTCATTGGATACACAAGACCGGTTCATTTTGGGTCGCCTGCGGACGGCGGCGCCCGGCGGCTTCTGAAGGCTGGCAGATCATGCAGAGTGAGAGGCTCTCCAGTTTCAAAAAAAAGGTGGACCGCTGGCTGCTGAAAGGCTCGCTGCAGCGCCGCTTTCTGCTCTGGATGGGCTCCATCTCCGTGCTGACCCTGGTGGTGATAGGAGCAGCCTCCACTTTTTTCGTCTACCGCATTGAGCAGCGCGCCTGGGATGGGCGCCAGACGGAAGCGGCCTATTTCGCCACCCAGGAAGTGTTGCACTTCCTGCGCAGGGCTGAAGATAACCTGCTGCTTGCCCGCCAATCGAACCTGCTGGATTCCCAATCTGAAACTGCATTGTTCAAAGATCTCATCCTCCAGGACCCGGTGCTGCTGGAGATCGTGCGCGCCAACCGCCAGGGGACGGTCGTCAGCGCAGCCGCCCAGGGTGAGCCTGTCCTGGCAAAAGACGCGTCCATCGCGCAATCCACCTGGTTCCAGGAAGGGCTGCAGGGCCGGCGTTACACCGGAAGCGTGCGCCTGTCTCATCAACAAGAGCCCTATCTGATCCTGTCGGTCCCGGCTGATAACGGAGAGATCCTGGCAACGCGCCTGCGCATGACCACCCTGGACAGCATCCTGGCTGCCATCCGCTTTGGCAACAGCGGCAGGGCCTACCTGGTCAACGAGGAGGGGCAGGTGCTGGCCCACTCCAATGACCAGGTGGCGCAGTCTGGGATCTCCATTGCCGGCAGACCGGAGTTTATCGCCATCCAGTCCACGCTGGATAAGCGCTGGCATGGCGAGTACATCAATTTCCAGGGCAGCCCGGTGATCGGCACCAGCCACCCCATCCTGGGCACCTATTGGGTGCTGATTACCGAGCTGGACGCCCACGAGGCGTTTTTGGCTACGAGTACCGCTGCACTGCTGGCGGGAGCCATGGTGATCATCTCCTTCATCTGGCTGATGATCTCCAGCCGCCGGGTGTTTACCCGCATGATCTTCATTCCCCTGGAACGCATGCGCGTGGGCGCAGAGCGCGTCGGCCAGGGAAACCTCGAATACCGCATTGAGCTGGACCAGCAGGATGAGATTGGCCAGGTCGGCGAATCGTTTAACCGCATGGCCGAGCGCCTGGAATCCCGGGAAAATGAGTTGGGCCAGCAGTCGCTGGCGCTGGCGCGCGAGATGTTCGCCCACCAGGAAGCCGCCCAGAACCTGGAAAAGCTCACCCAGGAGCTGGAGCTGCGGGTGAAGCAGCGCACCGTTGACCTGGAGCGCGAGATCGCCGAGCGCGCCCAGGTGGAGCGTGAGCTGCGCGAGAGCCTGGCGCGCATCACGCTGCTCAACCAGGTGATCGCCGCAGGCGCCTCGACCCCTGAGCCGGACCGCATCCTGGATATCCTGTGTCACGAGCTGGCCCACGCCCTGGAGATCCCCCAGGCTGCGTTTGCCCTCTATAACCAGGAGCTGCAGGTGATGATCGTGGTCGCCGAATACCTGTCCCCGGGCAGGCCCAGCGGGCTGGGGATGACCATTCCCCTGGAAGGCAATCCTTCCTCAGAGTTTGTGATCCAGGAGCGCCAGCCCCTGGCGATTTACAACGTCCAGGCAGACCCGCGCACCGCGGCCATCCATGATAAGATGGCTGCCCGCGGCTCGGTCAGCATGCTGCTGGTACCCATGGTGATCCGCGACCAGGTGGTCGGCACACTGGGGTTGGATTCCATTGAGCCGCGCGAGTTTACATCCGATGAGATCAGCCTGGTGCAGAGCGTTACCACGGCCGCCGGCCAGGTGTATGAGAATGCCCGGCTGGTTGCGGCAGTCCAGATGGAGCTGGCCGAGCGCCGCCATGCAGAGGAGCAGCTGCGCTACCAGAGCACCCACGACAGCCTGACCGGGGTCTATAACCGGCATTTCTTCGAGGCGGAGATGGAGGGCCTGCAGCACAGCGACCTGTTCCCGGTAAGCATCGTGATCGTGGATGTTGACCGCCTGAAACGGATTAACGACACCCTGGGGCACCCGGTGGGGGATGCATACCTGGTGCGCACCGCAAAACTGCTCCAGGCATCCTTTCGCGCCGATGATGTGGTGGCGCGCATCGGCGGGGACGAGTTTGCCGTGCTGCTGCCGGGCGCGGACAGCACGGTCGCTATCAAAGCATTTGAGCGGGTGAAGCATGAGCTCAGCCAGCAGGCGGCAGGCCCCGACCAACCGCCGCTCGGCCTGTCGCTGGGTGCAGCCACCTGCCGGAAAGGCGGCAGCCTGTATGACGCCTACAAAGAGGCGGATGCCCAGATGTACCAGGATAAGCAGCGGGGCCACGAAGCAGCGCGGGCTGCCGCGGCCAGCCAGGGAACAATCACCACCGGTTAGCGTCCCGGGTAAAACTGGCTGATGTGCTGCGCCAATACCTGGCGCGCCTGCTCCACCAGCAGGCTGGTGATCTGGCGGGCGTCCTTGATTGGAGGGTCGATGCTTTGCGCCTGGCCAAAGGTGGCTTTGGGCTGTAGGGGGTACTTTAACCCCAGCGCTAATTGGGAGGCAATTTGCAGCATCTCGGCCAGCTTGCGTTTTTCCTTCAGACTGTGAGGAAACTGAGAGATCGGATTGCGGAAAAAGAAGGGCAGCAGCACCCCGCTGACAATGGTGGAGACCACGCGCGTCTGCGGGACGCGCTCCAGGAAAATCCCCAGGCTGTTTGACCAATCCCCCAAAGCCTGGGATGCCCCGTCCATAAAGGAGATCTCCGGGTCCACCGTGCCGCTGGGGAAGATCAGCAGGCCGCCTCCATCTTCCAGGTGGTGGATCATGGACAGCAGCGCCCGCGCCCGGCTGGCAGGCTCCGTCTCGCTGACGTAGATCAAATAGCGGCTGGTCGCTTTCATGGAACGGGTAAAGGGCACATCGCTGAGCACCAGCTTCATATCGTTACGCGGCATGGACGCCAGGATCACCAGGCCGTCATACGCCGCCGGGTGATTGGAAGCCACGATCAGCGGTCCCTCGGCGGGCACATTTTCCGCCCCGCGGGTTTCGTAGCTGCGGATGAAGCGGGGCAGTATGGTGCGGCTGGCGCCCGGCAGCCCCCCGCTCTCCACAGCCCGGTCAAACTCCACGCCCAACCGGGCAAAACGCCGGGCAGCCGGGCGCAGGATGGCGGAATACAGGCGGCTGCGCCAGCTCCCCGGCGGCGCCTCCAGGGTGCGCATCACTTCGGTGGTGATGGTATCTTGCAGTTCCTCGACCCGGGTATCGCTCATGCTAAAAGGGTGTCTCGTCGCCGGCATAGCACAGGATGTCCTGCTCCAGGAACAGGCGCTGGAGTACAGCCAGCTTCTCCTCGGAGGTGGCGCTGCGCCCGGCATACGGGCAGCAGACGCCGACCTGCGCCCACTTGGAAGCGCCCAGGCGGTGGAAAGGCAGCAGGTTGACCTCCATCAGTTTCAGCTCGTGCATCAACGCCGCCATCGCCAGGATATTGTGCTCATCATCGTTAAAACCGTCGATCACCGGCATGCGCAGCACCAACCGCCCCGGCCAGCCCGAGCCCACCAGCCGGCGCAGGTTGGCCAGCACCGGGGCATTGGAGTGACCGGTCAGCTCCTGGTGGCGTCCAGGATCCATGTGCTTGAGGTCGATAAAAGCAAAGTCCACCTGCTGCATCACCTCCAGGAAGAAATGCGGCTCGATCACCGCCGTGGTCTCCACCGCAGTATGCAGGGTTGCCTGGCGGCAGGCCTGCAGCGCGCCCAGGATGAACTCGTGCTGCAGCAGCGGCTCGCCGCCGGTGAAGGTCACCCCGCCATTGCCGCCCCAATACTGGCGGTCACGGTTGAGCAGGCGCAGCAGCTCGGGGATGGTGATCCAGCGCCCGCACACCTGCAGCGCCTCAAAATAGCAGGCGGCGGCGCAGGGGCGCTCCTGGCACTCGCGGCACAGGCGGCGATCGATTAGCAGCGGCGGGGCGTCCTCTGCCGCCCCAGGGTTGGAGCGGATGGCGCCGTACGGGCAGGCGGGCAGGCAGCGGCTGCAGCCCTGGCTGCGATGCACACACTTCGAGGCTTTGAAGAGCAGCTCGGGATGCGTAGAGATGCCCTCGGGGTTGGAGCACCAGGCGCAGTGCAGCGGGCAGCCCTTCATGAAGACCGCCGTGCGGCAGCCCGGCCCGTCGTGGACCGAGTAACCCTGGATGTCGAAGATCAGCCCGCGCGGCCCATCCGTCATCGTGGCGCCTGCCCCTATGCCTCAGCAGCCGGGGCAGCTTCCGCTTCTCTTACATACATCTCGCAGGTGACGGCGATCAAGTCTTTGAAGGTCCAGGGCTGGCTCTTCTCGGCGCGGCACACGCCCAGCGCCCCGCCATCCTGCGGCAGGAACTGGGCGCAGTTCTTACACTTGGGCAGGGCGTTGAAGTGCTCGCAGGTCTCCGAGTCGGTCAGGATCAGCTCATCCGTGCGCCGGCAGAAGCCCTTGGCCACATCCACCGGGAGAAAGTTCAGGCAGTCGTTGTGCCGCAGGGGTTCGCCCTGAGCCTGTCGAAGGGCAGTGCCCTGAGCCTGTTGAAGGGTCTCACTCATCTCAGATCTCCTCGTACTCGGTGCGGGCGATGACTTCATCCTGGATCGGCTTGCCCAGCTCGACCCAGTACTGGGTGAAACCGGCGACGCGCACCAGCAGGTCGCGGTAATTCTCCGGGTGCTGCTGGGCGTCCTTGAGCACCTTGGAGTCCACCACGTTGTACTGGATGTGGAAGGCGCCGCGGCGCAGGTAAGCCCGCGTCAGGTCCAGCAGCTTGCGCGAGCCCTCCCGGCCGCGCACCGCGCTGGGATGGATCTTGAGGTTGAGCTGCGAGTTCTGTGACTGGGTGTGGTCCCAAACCGTGGCCGAGCTGAACAGGGCATACGGTCCATTGCGGTCGGTGCCGGGGTAGGCGGACAGCGAGGCGTCGGCGTAGGTGGTGCCCGCCAGGCGCCCGTCCGGGCTGGCCAAAGTGATGGCGCCCTGCGGCCCGTGGGTGGAAACCGAGATCTGGCAGGGATACATCGGTTTGCCATACAGCGACTCAACCTCGCGGGTCATGGCGCAGAACCAGTCCTCGTACTCCTTGAGCAGGCTGTCCACGTAAGGGTCGTCGTTGCCGTACTTGTTTGCCAGCAGGCTGTCGGAGTGCAGCCGGTCGTAGACTTCGCCGCCGTCCTGCTTGACCTGGGAGAAGAGCGAGAAGGAGCCCACCTCCTGGGCGGTATGGAAGCCGTAGTTGTCCAGCAGCGCCTGGCGCACCTGGTCCAGGGTGTATTTCTTCTCGTCGTAGACCAGCTTCTTCAAAGCTGCCAGCGAGTTGACCAAAGTGGTGGTGCCGCAGCTCTCGATGTTGTAAGTGGCATTGTAGCGGTAGCCCATCTGGCCGATGTGCAGCCCTTTCTCCAGGCAGTCGGGCTTGAGGAAGGAGTTGAGCACGGTCATGTTGTTCTTGCGCCAGATGTCGTGCTGGATGTTGTTGGTCCTGGCCAGGGCCAGCACCGTCTGGCGGTAATAGTCCTGGTAGACCTCCCACAGCTCGGCATAGCTGTCCAGTGGGCGGTTGTGGGGTGGGAAGATCTGCTCCTTCAGGCGGTGGTCGTAGCCGTTGAACAGCGCACACTCCAGGATCTTGGGGTTGGCCAGGAAGTGCACGCCCACCGAGGTAGGCTGCCCGGCGCCGCCCGGGATCCAGTACCTGCGCCCGTTAAGATCCAGCGGCATCCAGGCGCAGGGCGAGGTCTCCAGGCAGCCGCCGATGGCGATGGCGCGCGCTTCGGGGATGGTCATGCCCTCCGCCTGGTACTGGCTGAGCAGGAACTGCATCCCGCCCTGGTTATTCATCCAGGCCGGGTAGCCCGTGCCGGACTTGACGCACTCGATCGCCTTGAGCAGAAACTCCTCCGGCAGTTTTTCGTCATACAGCATGGACAGGGTGGGCTGGGTGGAGAGCAGGGACGTGCCCGCCTCCAGGATCTGCTCCTCCAGGGCGTTGGCCGCCGACTCTCCGTCGCGCTTCAGCCCGCCCAACGACAGGTTGTTGAAGGTGTTGCCCGAGAGCACCCCACCCACCACACCGGTGGAGGCAAAGCAGTCGATGCAGGTGAACTTGACCCGCTGCAGCTCCAACAGCTCGTGGACTTCATCTTTGGTGGTGCGCCCGGCTTCCAGGTCCTGCTCGTACCACGGCCACAGCACCTGGCCCATGCGCCCCGGCGACATGCCCGAGATGGCGTCCTCGTTGAGCACGGCGATGTGCAGGGTATAGGTGAGCTGCAGCGCCTCACGGAAGGTGCGCGGCTGGTGGTGGGCGATCCACTCCAGCGTCTCGGCAGCCAGGGCATACTCGGCCTGCTGCTGCGCATCCTGAGAAACCTGCTGCAGGCGGCGCGCCTCGCGAGCATAGTTTTCAATCCAGGCCTGCAGGCCCTGGATCACGAGGATCACCGCCTCGTAGTAGTACAGGCGGTCCATGCCCAGCACGCCGTCGCCGTCCGCCAGCCCGGCTACCTCGGATTTGCGCTGCTGCGCCAGCTCGATCAGCCCGTCAAAGCCGTACTGCAGCGGGTAATAATAGTTAATCACTTCCCGACCCTGGGGCAGGGTGTAGCCCGAATCGAACATGCAGATCAGCGAGCGCATCAGCTTCTCTTTTAGCTCATACTCGGGGACCATCTGCTCGTACTTGTGCCCCACGTCCTCCACCGATTTGCCGGACCAATCATAGGCCAGGCGCACCAGCGCCTCCACCTCTTCGGCGCGGATGCCAAATTTGCCGGCGATGGAGACCACGCTGCCAAAGCTGCGGGTGACGTTGCCGCCGCCCGAGCCGAACTTGGAGTGCTCATCCGCCGAAGCCGAGCCGCTCTTCAGCGCCTGCTGGTAGAGCTCGCTCTCCCTGGCGATAAAGAAACTCTCCGAGAGCCAGGGCATGGGGAAGGAACCGCGGTAGTAGTGGGCCTTGCCCATCACCAGCAGTTCCCCAGGGTAGATGCTGGGGGTGAGGTGGGAGAAAGCCGCCTTGAGCGCCAGCGCCCGGCGCACAATGGGCACCTCGCCCTCATGCTGGTTGTAGACCCGCGAGTACCAGTAGGGGAACTCCAGGTCCACCGAGGAAAAGGTGTTGAGGTACAGGTCGCGCAGGCGGGCGGCGCGCGGGGTGGGCTGGCGCCGTGGCTCGCGCGGGGTCATGCCCTCGTGCTCCTTGCCGTATTTAAAATCGATGGGGATGCCCTTTTCTTTCAGAATCTCGGCCAGGCTCTTCGCTGAAAGCACCTGGGGCGCACCGGTTGCGGGTTTATCAGAGACAGCCATGCACAGGCCTCCTTTTTGGACAGGTTGGGGCTGCAAAGGAAGGGATCATCTATATTCCAATTTTAATCCCAAACATGAATTCTTGTGCAAGAGAAATTTGGGTTTCATCGCTAAATCGTAATCTCGACCCGGTTGCCATCGGGGTCCAGCACCACGCTTTCATAATAACCATCCCCGGTCCAGCGCGTGGGGCTGGCGACCGTGTATCCGTCAGCAGCCAGCCGCTGCGTCAGGTGGTCCACCTCTGCCGCTGAGCCTACCGAAAACGACAGGTGCGCATACCCCAACGGTCGGGACTGCGAGGCAGTCCGGTCTTCAACGTCCGGCGCCTGCATCAGCTCGATGCGGGCGCCCTGGTCAAAGCCGAGAAAATAGGACTCAAAGTGTGTGCGCGGGTTGGTGTATTTCGCTCCAGCCTGGGCGGCAAAGTAGGTGACATAGAATGCCTTCAGGGTTTCAAGCTGAAGCGTCCACAGGGCTGCATGGTCAATTTTCAAGGGTTTCTCCTTTATCAGTCAGGGTGAGACATTTCCCAGGGCGTCCCAAGGTTATCTCTCATCCGCCAGGCGGTTTGTCCCAGCCAGGACGTCCTGCTGCAAGATCGCCAGCGATCTTGTGGGCTCTTCAAAAATGGGGCTGTGGGCGGAGTGCTCAAAGGTGTAAAAACCTTTCACCGGCGCCTTGAGTTTCTCGAAATAGTCCTTTGCCAGGCTGTAAGCGCAGGTGTAATCGTAGATGCCTTCAAAAAAATAGACGGGCAGCTTCAGCTCTGTCACCTTCTGGCTCAGATCTGTTTGGAGACTCGTTTCCCACAGGACGCTGACCCCGTTGCGGGCTTTTCCCCGCCACATGTTGATCTTTTCCCCCAACGTATATTCGCGGAAGGCCAGGGAAGGCAGGAAAATTCCGGTGACGATGGACGTCATGTCATGGGTAGTACCGATGCCCAGGCTGTGCATCGCCGGGTCGCGCACTGCCAGGTAAGCTGAGGGCGCGCCGCCGCTCAACGTGACCGGCGCCGCTTCCAATTTCTTTACCATATCCTGGTTCCCATTGGCTTTGAACTGCTGGAGCATATACGTATAGGCCAGTTGTTCGGACGCCAGTTGGTTCGACATTTGAGCCACGCCAATATAGGCGTGAAACAGCTCCGGCGCCTGCGCCGCGGCCTGGATGCCGAAGAAGGTTCCCCCTGAATGGCCCATCAGGTAAATCTTCTCCTGGTGGAAGCGTTGGCGCAGGTAATTGACCAGCGCCAGCGTGTCAGCGATTAACTGCTCCTGGGTGATCGACTCCTTGGGAATGTCCTCCCTGTACGAGATACCGGAGCCGCGCTGCTCCCACCACACCACGGTGAACAGGTTTTCCAGGCCCGTAGGATATTTGGGCGTCAAGAAGTAATCCGGCATGCCCCCATGCAGATACAGCAGCACCGGGTTCCGGGCGTCCCTGCTCTTGATGAACATCCCCTGTTCCACACCGTTGATGCGGACAAACGTTTTCTCAGAGAGGCTGCCCGGCAGCGTCTTTCCATTCTCATCCGTTACCGGCTGCGGGTTCCCTGGGCTGATCACCCACAGCATGCCGCCCAGCATCAAGATGCCGGCTAAAAGAAAAGCAACCAATACCCACAGCATGCGTCCTGCCTTTCGTACCATCCTTTGAATTTGCGGCCTGGCCAACGCTCAGCTCTCTTTCCCCAGCCGCCGCCGGATAAAACGGCACACCTCCTGCAGCGCCCGGTCAGCCTCGGGGAACATGCCGGCCATCAGCGGGTAGCAGTGGATCATCTTTGCCCCCACCACCAACGTGACGTCGACACCGGCGGCCTGGGCCTTGGCGGCGAAGCGCGTCGAATCATCCCGCATGGTCTCATAATCCCCCACGTTGATGTATAAGGGCGGCAGGCCGTGCAGGTCACCGTACAGCGGAGAGATCCACGGCTCGGTTGGGTCATGGTCACCGACGTAGTATTGGCTGCACACCCGGGACATGCCCGGCGGCGAGATGCACACGTCCCTGCGGGTGCGGTAGGATTCGCCGGTCAGTTTCAGGTCCGTCCAGGGGGAGAGCGCCACCGCCCCCGCCGGGAGCGGCAGACCCTGGTCGCGCAGCGCCAGCAGGGTGGCCAGGCACAGCCCGCCGCCTGCCGATTCGCCCATGATCACGATGTTCTGCGGGACGGCGCCCTGCTCCAGCAGCCAGCGGTAGGCAGTCAGCGAATCTTCCAGCGCCGCCGGGTAAGGGTCCTCCGGCGCCAGGCGGTGGTTGAACATCAGCACGGCCACGCCGCTGCCCTGGGCGACCTTGGCCACCAGTGTGCGGTGGTCGCTGCAGGTGCCGCTGATATAGCCGCCGCCCAGGGTGTAGAAGACCACCCTGTCCTTCCCCGCTCCGGAGGGGATCAGCCACTCGGCGTTCATCCCTTCCAGGGTGAACGGGGAGACCTGCAAGCCGGGGGGCATCCGGCTCTCCATCCTGCGGTTGCCGGCCTCGCACATCTGGCGAAACGCCGGGATGGAGGTGTGCTCGTCCCAGGTTTCCGGCTTCCAGCGCCCCTGGAACAGATGGCGGTATTTCATCATCATATACACCAGGCTGCTCTGGATGCTCATCCTTCTCTCCCTTTCATGCGCCTGGAGGGGTCTGACTCCGTGGAAAGGTCCAGGTTTACCGGGACCATTTCACCGTTGACAAAACTGAGCAGGGCGCCGTCCATTCGCAGCCTCTCATCTCCCTGGTATTTGAAGCGCACCGCATCCAATTCCGGGGCGCCAGCCGCGGTCAAATCGGCAATTTCATCCAGTAACCGGAGGTCATCCGGGTTGTCAATCTGTTGATGAAGGATAACACCCCAACAGTCCCAAGGTAAAAGCTCCATTTTATTAAGCGCAGCCAGGTCGCGCACCAGGTTACCGCGCACAAAACCCAGCCCCTTCATCTCAAAAATGCCGAACTTTTCCGGATCCTGCTCCCCGGAACGGCACAACTGCCAGGCTCTCCCCCCAACAAGAAATTGGTCACGCGGGACATCCAGGGGGTCAAAGCCTATCTTCAATACTTCAAGCTGCAAGGTATCCAGCTGGGCATCCACCAAAACCCAGCGGAGTTGGGATGGATGCCAATACTCAGTCACCCAATGATCTTCAAAGTGATCCGGCAGGAAGTAGTCCGCAAATCCACAGCGGGCGCGAGCGGGTACTCCCTGGGAGCGTAAGAGAGAGGTAAGCAGCAGGGAATGGTCGCGGCAGTTGCCAAGCAGCCTTTTCTCCACCGGGCGTGGCTCGATGAGCGCCCGATCATCCAGTTCCAGGGTACGCTCCAGGCGGCGTTTCATCGACCGAAGCTGCAGCTCGGTCATGCGTTCAGGAGCGACCTCCAGGCCATAGCGGCGGGTCCAGAAAACATGCACAGTCAGGTTCTGAACCAGGCTCACCAGATCCGAAATGGAGGATGGTAGATTTTGATAGAGAGGTGCATAGCTTCCGGGATCAGACAAGATACCTTGTTGATTGTAAAAATCGAGTTCAGTGTTCAAAGTGATCTCCTTCTTGAGAATGAAAGCACATTCTCCCCCCAACTATAGCAGATAATTGGATTACTTACCATTTCATCTATTTCTTGAGAAAATCAGCGTGAGATAACGTATACGCCAGGTGCTCCGCCTCCAAAGCACGGTTTTAACAGCCAAAACTTGGCAGGCCCTGGACCAGGTACTGCCCATGGCAGTCCAGCACCACGCGGTAGGTCCACTGTGTCTGGTACAAGGGAGTTTCTCGGCTGCAGCCGCCAAAGCGGTACAGGCTGCCGTCCGGGTTGGCGAATTCGACCACAAACTCATAGATACCCGGCGAGACCACACTGGCTTTGACTACCCGCCGAACCGGCAGGCAGACCATCCCGTTCCACTCACAGCCGCGTTCAAACAGGTAGGAGGAATCCAGCGGGTCGACACGCCAATTCCAGTAGCGCAGCCAATAATAGTCGCCGCTGAAATATGGGACTGCCTGGGCATAGTGCGAGTAAGCCAGCAGGCGAAAGTAGGTGACCAGCGCCTGCTCGGCAGCTTTTTGCGCCCCCTTGGGGATGTGTTGGGGCCTGCAGATCGGCGTCGAGGTGAGCGTGGGCGGGACGGTCAGGCTGATCTGCGGCACCTGGTTGAGATCTTCTTTGATAAGAGTAAAGCCTGTACCGTCAAGCACCCAGCCAGTATAGCCATTCCCCAGGTCGATCCGCAGCCATTCGTAATATTTACCGCTTACCGGATAGCCTACACCGGCTGCCGCCCGGGCAATCACGGGGGAAAAGTAGTCCGGGTCGCGGCGCACGATTTCAGTCACTCTAAAATAGTAATTCAGCCCCTCGGTTGGGAGCGGCGTCAGGCTGGGGGTGAGCGAAGGACCCGGCGGCACTCGGGATTCCGTTTGCAAAAGGGTTGGGGTGGCTGGCTCCGCGGCCTGGGTGAAGGTGGGGACGGGTGAGGGCGTCTGCGCATCCCCGGGCCGGGGCATGGTCATGGTTAACTGCGCCGGCAGGCTGGATGGAGTGACAGTAGAAACCGTGCAGCCGCACAGGCACAAGATAAGGAAAACCATGAGCTTTCTGGACATCCTATCCTCCCAGGATAAACCTCAATGCGTTTTTACAATAAGCTTTCCTCCGTCAGGCGGCAGCAGCGCCTGCACCCGGCCCACCCGCCCATCCACCAGCATCACCTTGATCCCGTGTGGGTGGGAGGGGCTGCTGGTCAGCAGGCGGGCGACGATCCCCTCGCTCAGCTTGCCCGTGGCCTGGTTGTGCTTTTCGATCACCAGCACCCGCATCCCGGGCTGGATCTCACTGCGCAGCGGCTTGCGATTTTCAACCTGCATCCCTGCCTCCCGCCTACTTGCCGCGCCGCTCGTTGTAGCGCTTTGCCACCCGCTTCCACATCAGGCTGGCCTCCGCCGGGCGGTACTTGCGGTGCTTCTCCTTGCTCAGGTAGAAAGCAAAGTCCTCGATCATGGCGGCTGCTGTGTCGTTGGGATACAGCGCCAGGTAGGGCTTGCCCAGGTTGATTGCCTCCACCAGCTTGTCCGGCGTGTAGGGCAGGCCCATGACGATCGGCAGGCCGATGGCGGCCTCGATCTTTTCTCGCGTCAGCCCCAGGCGGGGGAAGGTGGCGTTGACCACTACCTTAAGTTTCTCCGAGCTGTAGCCCAGGGCGGCGTAGGTTTCCATGGCCGCCACGGCAGCGCGGATCGACGACAGCTCCGGGGCGATGAGCAGCAGGATCACATCCGCCACATCCAGCGTGCTCAGGGTGACCTCGCTGAAGTCATGCGGCAGATCGGCGACGATGTACTCAAAACGGAACTGCACCTGGCTGAACACCGCGTCCAGCAGGTCCTTTTTCAGCGTCTCGGCGTCCTTAGGAAAGGTCGGGGCGGCGATCAGCTTCATGCCGTAATCCGTCTCGGTGACCACTGACTGCAGCATGGCAAAGTCCAGGTCAAAGGGAGAAGTACCTGCCAGGTCCGCCCAGGTGCGGCTGAGGTTCGAGCCGGTCATCAGCGCCACCTGCCCGGCAGAGAGCACCAGGTCCATCAGCAGGGTGGGAGCGCCCCACAGTTCAGCCAGGCCCATGGCCAGGTTGACCGCCAGGCTGGATCCACCCACCCCCCCTCGCAGGCTGTGGATGGCGATCACCCGCGCCTGCTCCTGGCTGCGCTGCAGCACGTCCTGCGCCGCCCGCGCCGTCTCCGACCGCTTGATCAGCACCTTGAGGCGCGCCGCCAGCTCCGCCTGCTCAAAAGGCTTGACCATGTGGTCATCTGCCCCGGCCTCGAAAGCCTTGAGCTTCTCACTCAGCTCAGACTGGCAGGTGAGCACCAGGATCGGGACATGGGCAAAGCGCGGGTCGCGGCGCAGGGTGCGGGTGAGATCATAGCCATCCATCCCCGGCATGATCACATCCGTGATGATCAGGTCGGGCGGGGAGGCCTTGGCCAGTTTGAGACCTTCCTCGCCGTTAGAGGTGACCTCCACCAGGAAGCCCAGCGGCTCCAGGGCCTGGGAGATCAGGATATGGTTGATCGGCTCATCATCGATTACCAGGATGCGGGTCATGTTGTCACCTCAATCTTCATCAGTTGGTTATAGTATGCCTGGAGCGGCGGGAGGGCGGCCTGGATGGCATCGACCAGGCGCTCCCCGCCGGAGAGAATCCCTTTCCCGGCCTGCTGCTCCAGCTCCTGGGCCAGGGGGACCAGGCGGCGGTCGCCAAAGCTGGCTGCCACCCCGCGCAGGTTGTGCGCCAGGCGGTGCAGAGCGCGGCTGTCGCCGTTTTCCAGCGCCTGCCGCAGCTCTCCCACCCGGCCTGCAGCCTGGAGGATGTACTCGTGAAGCAGTTCCAGGAAAAAGCCCAGGTTATTGTTGAAGCGCGGCAGCACGGTTTCCAGATCCAGGGGGGCGTAGGGGTCAACGATGAAATCCTGCTGCCGCAGGGAAGCCGGGTAAGGCTGGACCGGGATCGTGAGAGGCGGTTCTGCCGGGTCCCCTGGAAGTGGATCAGCCAGGTCAAGCAGGTCTGCATCATCCAGGTCCAGCCCCAGTGCGCTGTCTTCCAGGGAAAAGCCCACCACCAGGGTCTCATCTTGCAGGGGACGATCGCCTGCTGCCGGCTCACCGGCAGCAGGGCCGCTTACCCAGCGCTGGATCACACGGAACAACTCTTCAAGAATCAGCGGCTTGGAGAGGTAATCATCCATCCCGGCCTGCAGGCAGCGCTCTCGGTCACCCTTTAAGGCATGAGCCGTCATGGCGATGATTGGGATGCGGCGCTCGCCCTCCACCTCCCGGATACGCCGGGTGGCGTCAAATCCGTCCAGGCGCGGCATCTGCAAGTCCATCAAGATCAGGTCATACTCCTGCATCCGGCAGGCCTGGACTGCTTCCAGGCCATCGCTGGCCGTATCGACCTGGTAGCCGGCGTTGTGCAGCAGGGCAATGGCCAGCTTGCGGTTGATGGCGTTATCCTCCGCCAGCAGGATGCGCACCGGAAAGTCCAGGGGCAAGGGAGGCGGTTGAACCGGATAGCGGTCAGGCTGCGGCCCGGCGGTCAAGGCGCCCTCAAAACCCAGCGCCAGGCACAGGGCGTCATACAACTGTGCCTGCTTGACCGGCTTGAGCAGGTAAGCCGCACAGCCCAGGGCGTAAAAACGCCGGGCATCGCCGAGCGAGCCAATGGAGGACAGGACTACAATGGGCAGGGCGCCGGTCTCCGGGTTGGTTTTAATCGCCAGGGCAGTTGCTTCGCCGTCCATACCTGGCATGCGCCAGTCCAGCAGCAGCGCATGGAAGGGTGCGTCGTTTTTCAGCGCCTCCTTAAGCATCCAAATCCCCTGCTCACCACTGGAAGCGCTGGAAGCCCGGCAGCCAAAGCTCTCCAGCAGGTGGGTGAGAATGGTGCAGTTGGTGACATTGTCATCAATCACCAGGATGCGCTGTCCCTGGAGCTCAACAGGCAGCGCCAGCGGGTGGTGAGCCCTGCCCATCGGCTTCTGGAAGGGGAGGCTGAACCAGAACAGGCTGCCCCGGCCTGGCTCGCTCTCGAGCCCCATTTTCCCACCCATCAGCTCGACCAGATGGTTGGAGATGGCCAGCCCCAGCCCGGTCCCGCCAAACCTGCGGGTGATCGAGCCGTCCAGCTGAGTGAAGCGTTCAAAAATCGCCCGCTGTTCCTCGAAGGGGATGCCAATCCCGGTATCCTGGACGCTGAAATAAACCTCGGCATCCTCCTCCCCCTGGCTGGACAGCTCGGCCCGGGCAACCACTTCACCCTGGCTGGTAAACTTGATGGCATTCCCCACCAGGTTCACCAGGATCTGGCGCAGGCGGCCCGGATCGCCGGCCAGGGTGGCCGGGAGGCGCGGATCGACCAGGCAGGAGATCTCCAGCCCTTTTTCATGGGCGCGCCGGGCCAGGGAAAAGACCACATCTTCCACCAGGCCGGGCAGGTTGAACTCGATGCACTCCAGCTCCAGGCGGCGGGCTTCGATCTTGGAAAAGTCCAGGATGTCGTTGAGCAGTTCCAGCAGGGCAGCCGCACTTTCATCGGCAGTGGTAAGATAGTCGCGCTGCTCAGGCGTCAGCGGCGACGCCAGGACGAGCTGGATCATGCCCATCAGGCCGTTCATCGGGGTGCGGATCTCGTGGCTCATATTGGCCAGAAACTCGCTCTTAGCCTGGTCAGCTTCCTCTGCAGCCTGGCGGGCTTTTTGCGCCTCGTCAAACAGGTGGGCATTCTCTATTGCTCCAGCCACCTGGCTGGCAATCGCCGCCAGCAGGGTCATCTCTGCCGGGGTAAACTCTCCGCGCTGTTCCTGCCGGGTGAAGACAGCAATCACCCCAATCACTTCAGCCCGGGCGCGCAGCGGGACAATCATCAGGCATTCTGCCTGGAAGCGCTCCAGGAGGTCGTGCACCGGGGTTAACAGCGGGCTGAGGCGTGCCTGGGTGATTATCACCGGCTGGGAGATGCTTTGCAGCAGGTCTATTTCCTGAGCGTTCCATTGGGGCAGATCCATACCAACCAATCCGGGGGCGCCGGGCTCCAGTCCATACCCAGCCACCACCCTCAACCCGTCACGGGTATCATTGAGCAGCGCCACCACGCTGCCGTCCGCCGCGGCCAGCCGGGTGATCTCGCGAGCAATGATCTGCAGGGCATTCTCCAGGTCCAGCACTGAAGTGACCATCTGGGTGATGCGGTTCTGGGCATCCAGCTCACGTACCCGGGCTTCAGCAGCCTCGCGCGCCTTCTGCAGTTCGACCTCATCCCTTTTTGCCTGGGTGATGTCGCGCAGGATATACAGGCTGCCCAGCTCAGTCTCCTCCATGAATATCGGGTAGACGGACACGTCGTACCAGCGGCCGTAAAATGCAGGGTTGCCCGGACTGTTGAACGATTGCTGCCCGGCGGACAGGGCCTCGCCAAACAAGCCAACGACAGGCTTCCCCAGCAGTTCGGTGTAGCTGGCCTGGAACCACTGCGCTGTGGCGTCGTTGCAGCGCATCACCCGCCCATCCATATCAGCCAGGATAATCATGTCCGTCACCGCATCAAAGGTGGCCTCCCACTCCCGCTTTCCCCGGCTGATAATCGCCTCGGCCTGGCGGCGGACCAGGTTCTCCTGTTCCAACTCGTTGACCATGCGCTGCAGCTCGGCCTGGTTATCTGCCAGCCGCCGGTCGCGCTGTTGGACCAGTTGGTCATAGTGGTCGTTGCGATTCCCTGCCATGCCTGCCAGCCCGGCAAAGAGCAGGGGAAAAGCCAGGATCAGCAGCAACCAGGGTTGGGAACGGTATACCTGCAGCAGGTTATCCCAGGTCGGAGCCAGGGCATAGGCTGAGAGCAGGTTAATGCTCAAAGCCACCGGCACGCTGATCCCCACCAGGAAACCCATGATGGCGTAGCGAACTGATTTGAGAGAGAGCCAGCGGCGGATGATGGTCATACCGGCTTACTTTGGCCGGCCTGCCGAGCCGCGCCACAGCCAGGTGGTCACCGAGACCACCATGCTCACCGAAATGATGATCAGTGACCAGTAGAAGGAAAGAAAATCGCTCAGCACTCCAACCGGCGGCACACTGGGCATGGCATTGCGCAGCGGGATGAGGGCAAAGAGCAGCGCTCCCATCCAGCCAAACATGGTCACCTCAAACTGCCGGCCGCGTGTCCATACCACCATCACACCAAAGGCGCACAGAGCCAGCATCCACTGCAGCACCATGATCAGCACAGCAAAGGCGACGACCGAGGTGGAGCGCTCCACCTGGATGTTAATCAGGCTGTAACCGGTTTCCGCCTGCTGCTCGCTGGCGCTGATCGAATAGCCTCCCACATCTCCCAGGAATTCGATCGCCAACGGTACCGCCTCATCCTGGGCTGCTGCTTCCTGCTCGCCAGTCTGCACTTCGGACAGCACGATTTCCAGGTAGGCAGCATGGGCATCAAAAGGGTATTCCCAGAACCCGCCATCCAGGTCCAGCACAGTGTCGTGAGGCGTCATGCTCTCATCCTTGGGGAAATCCTGGCGGGATTTGCCGGTGGCGCTGTTGATATACATCAACAGGTCCTGGTTCGGGGAAACCCCATCCTCGCCAACCAGGCTGCCCTGCGGCTCAAATTGCAGGCGCACCACCATCTCCCCCTTGATCGCATCGACCGACATCACCCGGGCAAAGACCTGTACGTATGCCGGCTGCTGCGCCTCCTGGCTGGAGAACAGCAGCACCTCGACATTCTTTTCCCCCAGGAAGATCAAGAGCACCAGGGAAAATGCCAGGGCAAAGACCGGTACGAAGACCAATACAGCATAGTGAAATTTTCTATTTGATGATAGCGGCATTTCTATCTCCATTTTTTGCCATGCGCCCGAGAGGTCAGCCGGGGCGGTGAACCAATGGGAGGTTACTGGTTTTCCACCATCCCGGCTGAACCAGCAAGAGGATCCGAAGAGTCATCGGGAGCCTCCTGGCTGCGCCGGCCCAGGATCTTCTCCAGGTCATTGAGGAACAGCGGCTTGCCCAGGAAATCATCCATCCCGGCGCGCAGGCATTCCTCCCGGTCTCCCCGCATGACATTCGCGGTCATGGCGACGATAAACGGCTGCTGGTCGGGAGGAAACTCCCTGCGGATGCAGCGGGTGGTCTCCAGCCCATCCATCTCAGGCATCTGGACGTCCATCAGGATCACCGGGTAGGGGCGGCTGCGCAGCATTTCCAATACCTTCAGACCGTTCTCTGCCACGTCAGCCTGGTATCCCAGGCGTTTGAGCATCAGCGAAGCCAGCAGGGCATTAGTCGGGTTGTCTTCTGCCAGCAGCAGGGTGGAGGTGGCATCCGATGGGAAACCCCGGCGCACCGCAGCGGCAGGCTCTTCGGGGAACGGCAGCGAGAGCTCCGCCGCCGCCAGGGAAGGGGACAGACCTCGCGCCAGCCCGCCGATCACGTCACGCAGCAGCGCCAGGCGGGGCGGCTTATCCAGTACCGCATAATGCCGCAGGGTGATAGGCTCATCCGAACCCACGGGGTGCGTCTTCGCAGCCAGGCGGACCACAGGAAAATCCGGTCCCTGGAAATGACGCACCTGCTCCACCAGGCTGCGCACGCCTGCCGGGGACAGGGGGACGCCTACCACCAGCAGCCCGAGCGGCTTGCCGCTGGCAGCAGCAGCCAGCGCCTCGGCAATGGAAGGCGCCTGTTCTACCTGCAACCCCAACGCCGCCAGCGACCCTGACAGCGCCTGGAGCGCAGCAGGATGCTCATCCACCACCAGGGCGCGTGGGGAAGGCAGCAGTGCCAGCTCTTCAGCGCTCAAGCTGAGCGCCTGGTATGGCTCCAGATGGATCAGCTGCAGGGTGAAATGAAAGACCGATCCTTTGCCGGGGACGCCGGCGCTTTCCAACCACATCCGCCCCCCCATCACTTCAACCAGCCGCTTGCAGATCACCAGGCCCAGGCCGGTGCCGCTATATCGGCGCGAGGCGCTGGCATCAAGCTGGCTGAAAGGCTTGAAGAGACGGTCCATTTGCTCCGCATGGATGCCGATCCCGGTATCCCGCACCGAAAAATGCAGCAAGCAGCACGGCTCACTCACCTCAATGGCCGCAGCCGGCCTGATGACGATCTCCACCTCACCCTGGTCGGTAAACTTGATGGCATTGCTGACCAGGTTTAGCAGCACCTGGCGCAGGCGGGTCTCATCCCCGCTGACCTTTTCTGGGACGTTTTCCTGCACCAGGTAGACCAGATCCAGGCCTTTCTCGGCTGCGCTCAGCGAGGCCAGTTCCACCACATCCTCCAGGCATTGGCGCAGCAGGAAAGGCGCATTCTCCAGTTCCATGCGCTCCGCCTCGATCTTGGACAGGTCCAGGATATCATTGATAATTTGCAGCAGCGCCATGGAGCTGGAGCGCACCGTTTCAGCAAAACGCCGCTGGCGCTCGTCCAGCGGGGTTTCCAGCAGCAGATTGTTCATGCCAATGATGGCATTCATGGGGGTGCGGATCTCATGGCTCATCATCGCCAGGAACTCTGACTTGGCCCGGTTGGCCGCCTCGGCAGCCAGCTTGGCGTAAACCAGCTCCTGTTCCATGACCTTGCGCTCGGTGATGTCGCGGAAGACAGCCAGCGTGCCGCTCCACTCTCCACGGTTCTCAAACATCGGCACAGCAGTGATCAGGATCGAACGCCGCTCACCGCTGTCGAGACTAATCACCAGCTCATAGACGCTGCGCTCCCCGCGCTGGCGCATCTCGTTCTGCCGGTCCACCACCACCTGCTGCTCCGGGTCCAGAAACTCTGGCAGGCAGCGCCCGACCAGACTGCCCGGCGCCACCCCAAGAGCCTGCTCGGCAGCAGGGTTGGCAAACAGGAAACAGTCGCGGGTATCGACCATGACGATCCCCTCACCCTGGTTTTCAACCAGCAGGCGGTACTGGTGTTCGCTGTGCTGCAGCTGCGAGTACAGCTGGGCGGTGATGATCGCATTGCTGACGTGCTCGCTGAGGGCAACCATCAGGTCCAGGTCATCCTCATCTAACCGGGCAGGAGCTGAACTCTCGACATTGATAATGCCCACCACCCGATCCCGGTCATACAGGGGGACGCAGACCTCAGAGGCTATGCCGCTGATCGCCCCCAGGAAACCCGTTACCTGGTGCACATCCTTGATTAAGATTGGCTGTCCGGTGCGAGCCACCAGGCCCGAGATGCCGCTGTGCAAGGGGATTCGCGAGATCACATCATGGTACCCGATCTGGTGCTGCAACACCAACTCCTCCCCCTGGAGCATATACACACTCACCAGGGTGTAGCCAAAGGCATCCATGATGGCGCGGTTCACCTTTTCAAACACCACCGACAGATCCAGCTCGCGGGCCAACGCCCGGCGCACACGGTCCAGCAGGTTGCTGTTGCGCGACTGGCGCTCGGCAGCCTCAGCCAAACCAGCCAGGCGCTGCTCCGTTAAGCGCAGTTCTTCTTCCGCCAGGCTCCCGTGCAGCGCCAGAGCCGCCAGCCCGGCGCAGGCTTGCAGAAAACTGACCGGCGCCTTCTCCCCGCTGGGATAAGCTGCCGCCAGCAGACCCAGGAGCCGTTTGCCAGAAACCAATGGCAGCACGCTGACTACACCCCCAGGCAGCGCTTCCTGGATCAATTGCGCCAGTTGAGATGGGAGATAATGAAATAGGTCCGCTCCAGGCTGGACCTGGATTTCGATGTTTTTTTGGCTGAGCGCCCGCCGGGTCTCTGTCTCCAGCCGGTGGTGCAGCCCGCCTGGATGACTGCTGAGGCTGCGCTCCAGCGGATCATGTAATGCTGCCCCCCCCGCCAGGCTGCATAAATCCAACTCCCCCTGCCCGCTGTCGCAGCTCACCGCCGCCAGGGCCGCACCGGTGATGTCCACCAGCCCGTGGGTGATCAGCGCAAAGGCATCCTGCCCCGATGGTGCAGCCGCAACCTGCAGCATAAGCTGGTTGAGTGAAGCAAGGTTTTCAGCATCCAACAATGACACCCTCTGTCCTATGGCACCACACTGGATGTATACCACCATGCCGCACCTGCAGCATCGCGGCAGGTGCGGCATGGCACTCTAAGTATACTCCTAATGGGCAATCACAGGTTGATGTTTTCGCGCTCCTGGACGCCAAACTTCGAGGGAGGCAGGAGCAGGAAGAGCAGGTTGACCAGGATACCCAGGATAGCGGAAAAGACAATCGCCGGGATGCCGCTGGGGAAGAACACCGGGATCGAGAAGGGGAACATGCCATCCTTGAGAGCCAGGTTGCCGCCGATGCCAGTGATCAGAATGATGGCGCCAATCGCCAACTGGCGGGGCTCAAACAGGTTGACCTTCTCCGATTGGATCAGCGCCACACCCTGCATGCCAATCACACCAAACAGGTAGATCGACAGGCCGCCGGTGACCGCCACGGGGATAGTGTTGATCAACGCCGCCAGCTTGCCCACAAAACCGAGCAGGATGGCCATAACACCAGCCACCATCAGCACCGCAGTAGAATAGTTACGCGTGATGGCCATCAGGCTGTTGTTCTCACCGTAGTTGGTACCGGCGCAGCCACCCAACATGCCAACCACCACATCATCGCAGCCATCGGCGATCAGGTTGAGGCCGATCAGGCGCTTGATCTCCAGCGGGGCGCGCCCCAGCTCCTTGGCCAGCTGGTCGATATACAGGCTCATCTGGTACAGGTGCGCCGTGCTCTCCGGGACGGTGGCAATGGCGATCAGGGCAATCCCCAACACCGAGCCCCAGGCGCGCGGGTCTGTGAATGCCGGGAAGGTGATGTTCGGAATGCGCAGCCACTCGGCGCTGGCGATCAGACTGAAGTTCACCAGGCCCAGCGGGATTGCCACCAGGTAGCCCACCACCGCCCCCAGCAGGATGGGCAGCATCCCCAACAGTCCTCTGCCCTGCAGGTAGACGGAGAAAATGATGGTGACCACCAGGGTGATCAACGCCACCAGCCAGTTGGCCGCTGCCATATTCAAAGCCGCCCCTGCCAGTGCGACGCCGATGACCATAGCCACGCTGCCGGTGATGATGGGCGGCAGCACCCTGTCCAGGGCTGCCTTGCCAACGCGCATGATCAGCAGGCCAATCAGGATTTCAAACACGGCGGTGCCAAGGATGCCTACCTGGACAAGGCGCACCCCATCCGGGCAGTAATAGGTGTTCGGGTCCTTGAAGCAGTCCCCGGCGTACATGCTCATGGCGGTAACCACAACGGTGATGTAGCTGAAGCTCGAGCCGTAGTACAGGGGGATTTTTCGCCCGGCGACCAGCAGGGCAACGATGGTGCCCAACCCACTGGCGAGCAGGGTGACGCCGACATCGAACTTGGTCAGCACCGCCACCAGCACGGTTGCAGGGAACATGGTGAGCAGCTGCTGAAAGCCCAGACTGAGCAGGGCCCCAGTGGATGGGACATCCAGCGGCATAAATCCCATCACGCCTGTCTTGGAGTTTGATGATTTCTTTTCCATTTTCATTATTCCTCTGGTAAAAGGGGTTCGGGAGGCAAATTGGCCAATTTTAACATTATTCTCATGATTAAACAATCTTTTAAGGATGGCGAATTCATTGCAGTTCCTGCCAGCTCCCCCAATGGATCATCCCCCTGAAACAAGACAAATCCCTTATTATTTTAAAAGATAACCGTCGATCTCCTCCTGGACCTTCGCCAGGGGCAGCCCGCTGGTCACCGACCATTCCAGGGTCAGCGCATCCCGTGCCCGCCCCAGCACATTGCGTTCATAGTTGTTCAGCGGCTTGCGACGGTTCAAGGCCATCAGGTCGCGCACGATCTCACACAGCGCCTCAAAAGTACCTGACTGGACCCGGCTTTGCAGCAGGTCATGCCGCTGGCGGAAATCGGTCCCCAGGTCAATGGGCACCTCGCTCAACACCGCCTGGTAGCGCGGCAGACTCAGCTTCGGTGTGATCGGGCGCAGCCCAGGAGATGGCTGGTCCTCCAGCCTGATCCACACCGTCGCCGATGTAAACCGCACGCGATAGAAAAGGCCCGGCTGAGCGTTTCCAAAATCCCGGCCTTCTATGGCCTGGATGGTGCCCACCCCATATTGGTGGTGGACGACCAATTCACCTTGTTGGTAGCTCATCGGGCTCTTTCCTATGTCACGCGCTTTGAAACCAGGAGATGGCGATTACCGCCGGTAACCGCCGCCGCTGCGCCGGTTGCGATCCTGGTCGCGATAGCCGCCGCCGCCGCCGCCGCCGCCGCCACCGCGCCCTGAACCGTACCCGCCGCCCGAAGATGGCCGCTGCTCGGGCGGGCGTGCCTTATCAACCTTCAAGTTGCGGTTGTCCAGGGCATAGTTGTTAAATTTTTTGATCGCCTCTTCCATCTCTGCTGCAGAACTCATCTCCACAAAGGCAAATCCTTTTGAGCTGCCAGTATAGCGGTCCTTGACCACGCTCACAGACACCACCGTCCCCGCCCCAGCAAACAATGAACGCAGGTCATCCTCGGTCACCGAATACGACAGATTGCCAACATACAACTTATATTCCACGAGATATCTCCTTATGCTAAATAAAACGCCAGTCCTCATTCGGGACTGGCGGCACTTCCACAAATCCAAAGCAAGATTAGTAAATTATACTACACATTTCTTTCTGGAGGCGGCAAAGATAACAAACCCCGGGTCACTCCCAAGGCGGGAAACCGACCGCACAGGCAGCTCACCAGCCCAGACCGGACAGGGCGTTGCCGATCATCTTCAGCCCAACCATCAGGCTGATGACCAGGATGATGGCACGGCTGTTGGCTAGCAGCCAGTCCTTCCAAGTCACCAGGCGCTGCTCGGCAGACTTCCCTGCCAGCAGGTAATAAGCCGGGGGCAGGGCAACCAGGACGGAGGCGCAGAACACAAAGATCAGCAGGCTGATATTATAAGTGGGATTTATCACCCCTGCTTGTTGGACAGCCAGCACCGCCCCCAAAGCCATGATCAGGTTTTTCGGACTGAGGCCGGCCATCACCAGGCCCAGCAAGAAGGACTTCCCCGGCCCAATGGTGTTCAACACACCTGCCCAGGATGGCAGGTGCGCCTGCTCATTTTTCTGCGAGGGGCGGAACATCTCGACAACTGCCCAGGCAACCAGCAGCAAGCCCAACAGCAGAAACATCCCCCAGAACCAGGCCGGCGCCGGCGGCTTGGGCAGGGAGCGAACAGCCTGCCCAACGCTGGAGAGGAGAAAGACCACCGCCAGCATGGAGAGCACCCACCCCAACACGTAAGCGCCCCCGGCGCGGCGCGGACTTCCGCTGAAGAGCAGGATCAGGATCACCACGATCATCGGCGTGGGTGAAAGGGCTATCGCCGCCGCCTCAGGCAGGATCTTAACAATAGGTGACAGCAGCATAATGCTATTTTACAACAGCTTTTAAAATTTTGGGATTGGCCTATTTTCCGATGAACGCGTCCCCGGACCTTTCACCCGGCTGAAGCATGGCCCTGCTGACCGACCGCATGGATGCAAAGCTCAGGCTCTCGCCAAGCACGCGGCGGTATGTCTCGTGCCCCGAAACAGCAGCAAACAGCGCATGGCGCAGGCCGGCGTCACCCTGCGCCGCCAGCAGGACACGGTCCATCAGCCCGCTGCGCGCCGCCAGGATGGTAAAGCGGCGCATGAATTGGCCGTAGGGGATATCATCCGCAATGTCCCGGTTGGCGGAAAGGTACGACTTAAAGGC
>CAIQIV010000135.1 GCA_903871905.1 uncultured Chloroflexota bacterium
GAGCGAGAACTGCGCCCAGGGCAGGAAATCTTCCGTTTCGCATTTCACGATCGGAAAGCATGGTGGCAGCAAGAACAAGGCATCCTGGCTTACCTGATCCTGAATGGCATCCTGGGTGACGAGGAATACCTGCGGCTAGGCCGCGAGTCCAGCTCGTTCTATAACGCCTTTTTCCTTGACCATGATGATGGCGCTGTTTTCTTCAATGTCCTGGCGAATGGCATTCCATTCCTGATGGGTACTGAACGCTTTAAAGGGAGCCATTCGATGAGCGGGTATCACTCCTTTGAGCTGGCCTACCTGGCGCAGACCTATACCAACTTGTTGATCACCAGGCAACCGTTGGACCTGTACTTTAAACCACTGCCAGAGGGCTTCAAGCGCAATATCCTGCGTGTCCAACCCGACATTTTACCCAAGGGCAGCGTGCGCCTGACCGATGTCTGGATCGACGGTAAGCCGTATGCTAATTTTGATCCAGAGGCGCTGACGGTGAAACTGCCTGAGACAAAGGACCGCCTGTTGGTGAAAGCCAGGGTTACCCCGACCGGCAAATAAGTACGTTCATGAAATAGAAGTGTGGAGTGTTCAGATGGAAATTGAAGCAAGAACCGTGGAAGATATAACGGTGATTGAGATCTCGGGCGATATCGATGGAAGCACAGCGCCCCAGGCGCAGGCAAAGATTCTGCCGCTGGCAGGTCCAGGCTGCAAGATCATCCTGGAAATGAGTAAGGTGCCATATATGTCCAGTGCAGGATTGCGGATGCTGCTCTCCACCTATCGCCAGATAGCCGGGCAAAAAGGCAGCATTGTCCTCGTTGGACTCTCGGAAGAGATCCAGGATACCATGTCGGTTACGGGCTTTTTGAAATTCTTCAAAACGGCACCGACATTAGAGCCAGGGATCGCAGCCTTAGGCTGATGGCAGGAGGAAATACTGGATGGATATGAGCCTAGATCGTATTGATATCCACCCCACCCACACCTTCGGTAATTACCGTTTGCGTGCAGGGAAACCGTATCCTTTTGGAGCGACGTTTGTCCCAGGTGGAGTAAACTTTTCCGTGTTTTCGCGGAACGCCACTGCCTGTACCCTGGTGTTGTTTGAAAAGGGCGCCCGGGAACCGCTGGCGGAGATCCCATTTCCGGATGAGTTTCGCATTGGCAACGTATTCACCATGGTTGTTTTTGATCTTGGGTACGAGAACATGGAGTACGGCTTTCGCATGGATGGTCCCTGGGATCCCCAGCGCGGGCAGCGTTTTAACCCATCTAAGATTCTGCTTGATCCATATGCCAGAATGATCAGTGGGCGTGAGGAATGGGGTAAGGTTCCGAACTGGGATAATCCCTACCAGCACCGCGCTCGCTTTGTTTATGATGACTTTGATTGGGAAACGGATCATCAACTGGAGACGCCGTTTGAAGACCTGGTGATCTATGAGATGCATGTGCGCAGCTTCACCCGCCATCTTTCCTCGGGCGTTAAACACCCAGGAACTTTTGCTGCCATACGCGAAAAAATCCCATATCTCAAGGCATTGAACGTTAATGCCGTGGAGCTGTTGCCCATATATGAGTTCGATGAATTCGAAAACAGCCGCAGGCACCCTGAGACCGGGGAGATGTTGTACCAGTATTGGGGCTACGGGACGGTGGGATTTTTTGCGCCTAAGGCCGGCTTCGCAGCGACCGGGAAATTTGGCATGCAGGTGGATGAGTTGAAGCAGTTGATTAAAGATCTGCATGCTAACGGTATCGAGGTAATCCTGGATGTGGTTTTCAACCACACCTCGGAGGGGAATGAGAATGGCCCATACATCTCTTTCAGGGGGATTGACAACCAGACGTATTACATCCTGACACCAGAAGGTTATTACTATAACTTCTCAGGCTGCGGGAATACGCTGAACTGTAACAACCCCCTGGTGCGCAATATGGTGCTTGACTGCCTGCGCTATTGGGTGTCGGAGTATCACGTGGATGGATTCCGCTTTGACCTGGCAGCCATCCTGGGCCGTGATCCATTTGGCGCACCCCTCGCCAACCCGCCGCTGTTGGAAACCCTGGCCTTTGATCCCATCCTGGCAAAATGCAAGCTGATTGCCGAGGCCTGGGATGCCGGTGGGCTTTACCAGGTTGGCTCGTTCCCGGCTTATGGGCGTTGGGCCGAGTGGAATGGAAAATATCGCGACGCGGTGCGTAAATTCCTGAAAGGTGAGCCAGGGATGGTGGGCGAGATTGCGCAACGCATCCAGGGTTCTCCAGATCTTTACGGTGCCGGAGGGCGCGGGGCAACAGCCTCGGTCAATTTTGTTACAGCTCATGACGGTTTTACGATGATGGACCTTGTTTCTTATAACGAGAAACACAATGAGGCCAACGGTGAGCATAATAACGACGGGGAAAAGGATAATAACAGCTGGAACTGTGGCTGGGAAGGACCGACCGAAGATCCTGGGATTATCTTCTTGCGCCGCAAGCAGATCAAGAACGCGTTGGCTATGATGCTGGTCAGCCAGGGGGTTCCCATGATCCTGATGGGGGATGAAGTTGGTCGGACGCAGCAGGGAAACAATAATGCCTACTGCCATGACAGCGAGCTGAATTGGATGGATTGGAGCCAGGTGGAACAGGAGTCTGACCTGCTGCGTTTCTTTCAGAAATGCATTGCTTTTCGCCGCGCGCACCCTGTTTTTCGCAACCGATATCATCTGAGCGGCCAGGATTACCTTGGCAGCGGCGCGGCTGACATTACCTGGCATGGAATCCAGGCCTGGAAAGCTGATTTTTCAACTTCAAGCAGGGTGATTGCTTTTATGCTGGATGGCAGGCACGCCCGCGGCGGTTCAGAACCCGACAATTCCGTTTATGTGGCGATGAATATGTACTGGGATGCCCTGCCATTTGAACTGCCCCAACCGCCTGAGGGCACGCAATGGCATATCTTTGCCAACACCAGCGCTGGCAGCCCAGAGGATATTTGGGACGAAGGCAGTGAGCCGCTACTCGGTGACCAGCACCAGGTGCTGGTAGGTGGTCGGTCGGTCGTTATCCTCCTGGCGAAATAGCCAGTGTCTTATTGGATTGATTTTTCGTTAATCAA
>CAIQIV010000136.1 GCA_903871905.1 uncultured Chloroflexota bacterium
GCCTCATCTGCCATCCCCGGCTCCGGGAAATTGGCCAGGCGAGGCGGTGGGGCGGCGGCGCAGCAGGCGGAAAGAGATCAACAGCAGTCCGAGGGGCGCCAGCAGGCTGGGGGCGGCAGGGGCGTTCATCCCCTCCACCAGGGGGACGGGGATAAAAACCAGGATGAAGATCAGCATGCCGAACAGGGCCAGCGCCTTGCGCCCTGGGTTGAGCAGGGTGATCTGGTCCAGCGGCTCGTCGTAGAAGCGGCCAAAGAGCAGGATGATGAGGGCCCACAGCCACCAGCCCATCCAGAAGATGCCCAGGGCGCCCAGGATCAGCACCACCACCGGCCACACCTGGCGCATACGGCTGCCGATCAGCACGTACAGAATATGTCCGCCGTCAAGCTGCCCGGCGGGGATCAGGTTGAGCGAGGTGACCAGCAGGCCAGCCCAGCCGGCCCAGGCCACGGGGCTGATGAAGACGTCCGTGCCGCCCACCGGCAGCGGGGTGGCGGTGAGGTAGTAACGCAGCCAGTAGAGCAGCGGCGCCACACCGTCGTAGCTGGCCGGGGCGGGCAGGAGCTGTCCGAATGAGAGGTATTTCAGGAAGAGGTAGAGCAGGGAGTTGCCCTCGAGGACGAAGCCCTCACCGGGGCTGGGGTTGATCGGCCCCACCTGGGACATGGACAGGCCGAGGAGCAGGATGGGGATGGCCACCGCCAGGCCGGCCAGCGGCCCGGCCAGGCCGATGTCGAGCAGGATGCGCCGGTTCCTGGGCAGCTCCTTCATCTGTATCACGGCGCCCATGGTGCCAAAGGGCGGCAGGGGCATGGGGATGAAGTACGGCAGGGTGACGTGGGTCTTGTGCCAGCGGCCCACCAGGTAATGGCCGAACTCGTGGGCCAGCAGGATGGCCATCAGGCTGGCGGCGAAGGGCGCGCCTTTCCACAGGTGGACCAGGGCATACTGCACCTGCTGCAGGAAGTCCCCTGAGCCGGTGTAGCTGGAAATGGCGCCGACGAAGGTGACGCTGAAGATGGTCAGCAGCAGCATGATGACATTGACCCACGGGTTGGATGGGCGCGGGCGGGGAAGGCTCTTCACCAGGTAGATCACCTGCTGCCCTTTTTCTGTTCTAAAGAGAGGGGTCAGGCCCAGGGGTTGGAGCAAGGTGGTGAGCTGGTCGTAGGCGGCGATGGAATCGGTGTGCAGCGCGCCGCGGTAGCGCACCAGGTAGTTTTTCTGCGGGTCGCCGTTGGTGATATCCTGGATGGTGAAGAAGCGGGCAACCAGGGGGGTGTAGAGGTCAGTTTCGGAGGGCAGCATGAGGGTTACCGGTAATGAACAGTTCCTGAACGGTGGAAGGCGGGAGTGGATGGGAGTCGAACCCACCGCGGCCCGCAACGCGACCCGCCACTGGTTTTGAAGACCAGGGGACCCACCGGGACCCAACCACTCCCTTGCATACCTGCGGCTGAGTCGCCAGCCGCAGGGGTTAAGCATACCGCATGCCTGGAGAAAACACAAGATAATTACATGGAATGAATGTCATCAATATACTGCGCCCAGGCGGAGATATCCTTGCCCTGGCAGCGGCGCAGGTAGTAGGTGCGCAGGATATCGCCCTGCTGTTCCAGGTTGAAGTCCTGCAGGCTGCAGCCGTGCTGGCGCTGCTCCTGCAGGCCCTGCTCGCCGCCGAAGTCGTAGGCCCTGGCTTTGAGCTGCACCTGGACGCGCACGGCGCGCCACAGGTAAGGCCAGCCCAGGCGCTGGTACTGCCAGGCGTGGGCCAGCTCGTGGACCAGCCAGGCGACCAGGGCGATCTCCGGGCTGCCTGGGGCGGGCGGGCGCTGCGGCAGGCTGACCGGGAAGAACAGGTGGTTGCCCAGGGTGACGGCGTTGTGGCCGCCCGAGGCGGGCATGCGGCGCAGCCGGCGCGACAGGCGGTCCAGGGCGTCCGGCCAGCGGGCGCACTCGTGGATGCGCACCGCCTGGTAGTCCAGGCAGCCGGCGAAGATCTCCTGCAGCAGGTCGATCTCCCAGGGGTAGAGGCGGCGGGTGGAAGGACGGCAGGCGCCCTCAGTGGGTGGTTCCATCACGGGTTAAATGATAATATAATCGTGGAGAAAATGGAATTCGAGATTTTTGGAGCAGAAGATGAATTGGGATTACCCGGGTGAAAACCTGGACCTGACGGAGACGGTGCGCCTGGCGGCGAGCGGGTCGTTTATCCGGTTGAGCGATGGTTTCACCCATTACGAACTGGCCGGGCCGCCCGGCGGGCAGGCAGTGGTGCTGGTGCACGGCTTTTCGGTGCCTTACTATATCTGGGACCCGACCTTCCTGGCGCTGGCGCAGGCGGGGCTGCGCGTGCTGCGCTATGATCTGTACGGGCGGGGGTATTCGGACCGGCCGCGGGCGGCGTATGGGCCGGATCTGTTTATACGCCAGCTGCTGGATCTGCTGGACGGCCTGGGGCTCACGGCGCCAGCCGACGTGGTGGGGCTGTCGATGGGCGGGCCGATTGCCGCGGCTTTCGCCGACCGCCATCCCGGGCGGGTGCGGCGGTTGGGGTTGATCGACCCGGCGGGGATGCCCCTCAGGCTGCCGCTTTCGGCGCGACTGGCGCGCCTGCCGCTGGTCGGTGAGCTGGCGCTGCGCCTGGTCCCCAGCCAGCGATTGGTGGACGGGCTGGCGGATGACCTGTTTTCCCCCGGATCTTACCCGGAGTACCGGGAGAAGTACCGGGAGCAGATGCGCTACCGCGGTTTTCGCCGCGCCCTGCTGTCCACCTCCCGCAGCCCCATCCTGGAAGGCATGGCGCGGGCCTACCGGCGGGTGGGCTGGCAGGACCGGCGGGTGCTGCTGATCTGGGGCGAGAAAGACAGCGTGCTGCCTCTGGCGTGCAGCGCCAGGCTGCGGGCGGTTGTCCCGCAAGCCGAATACCACCCCATCCAGGGCACCGGGCACATCCCGCATTACGAGCGGCCGGAAGTGGTCAACCCGCTGCTGGTCGAGTTCTTCCAGCGCCCATGAAACGCTACCCGGTTCCGGCGCAGCAGGTGCGGGAAGAGATGGTGGTGGTCAACTCGCGCTTTATCGCCACCCTGGCGCCCGTGTTCAGTGTGGAGCAGGCCAGGGATTTTATCGCCCGCATGCGCCAGGAGTTTGCGGACGCCACGCACAACGTGCCGGCATACCTGGTGGGGCACGGCGACTCGGTGATTGCGCACTGCAGCGATGCCGGGGAGCCGGCGGGGACCGCCGGGCGGCCGATGCTGGCGGTACTGCAGGGCAGCGGGATGGGCGACGCGGCGGTGGTGGTGACGCGTTACTTTGGCGGGACCAAGCTGGGGACGGGCGGCCTGGTGCGCGCTTATTCGGACGCCGTGCGCCGGGTGGTGGAGGTGGCGCCGCGGGCGGAGAAGGTGCTGACCCACACGGTGATGGTGGAGTTCCCCTACCGCTCGGTGGAGCGCATGCGCCAACTGGCGGCGGCCCACGGCGGGCAGGTGCTGGACGAGGACTACGGCGCCAGCGTGGTGTTCACCGCCCGTTTCCCCGTGGAGCGCTTCCAGGCCTTCCAGGAGGGGCTGTACGAGGCATCTAACGGGCAGCTGGCGGCGGAAGTGATCGAGACGGCGGAGATCCTGATGCCGCTGGGGGGCGGCGGGCAGGGGAATCTCGGATAAGTTATGCCCGAAATGGCTGTTGACCATTCCTTTGAATTCAAGTAAACTCCAGCCCGCATGAATGTAGACCTGGATTTGTATCGCAAGGAGGTGCGCGTCTCCAGCGCCCCGGTGGTGCGGCTGTCAGCCATCGATATCTGGCCGGAGCAGCCGCAGCACACCCTGGTGTTTATCCACGGGTTTGGCGGGCGCGCCGAGCAGTGGAGCTACCAGCTGGAGCATTTCTCGCAGGCTAACCGCACCATCGCCTTTGACCTGCGCGGCCACGGGCGCTCGGACAAGCCGCGCGGGCCGTATACGATGCAGCAGGTGGTGACGGACCTGGAGATTGCCCTGAACGCCCTGCACGCCCCGCGCAAGATCGTGGTGGTGGGGCACTCGTTTGGCGGCTCGGTGGCGGCCTCCTTTGCCGTGGCTCACCCGGAGTGGGTGGAGAAGCTGGTGCTGATCGCCTCGGCAGCCGAGTTCAGGCTGCAGTGGTACATCCGCCTGCCGCTGAGCCTGCCGCTCCCGCTGCTGAAGCCGGTGGGGCGCTTCACCCGCGGCTGGTTGGGGGCGCCGCCGCATGCACTGCAGGCTTTTTACCGGGATACGATGCTGCCGTATAATGGCAGGGAGGTGCTGACCAAACTGCCCATGCCGGTGCTGGTGATCCGCGGCCACCTGGACCAGGTGCTGGAGAAAGGGGCTTTTGAGGAAGTCTCGCGCATCATCCCGCATGCAGAAGAGGTGGATGTAGGGGCCTCGAAGCACATGGTGATGCTGGAACGGCGGGATGCGGTGAACCGCAACATCCAGCGCTTCATTGAGCCCGTCCCGGCTGGGGGCGGCAAGAGCCGCTTCTCGCTGGAGGAGGCGGAGCGGGCTGCCTTCCTGAAGGCCCGCCCGTGGCTGCCCTATTATGCTGCGAATGTCCCCTGGACGCTGGCGGTGCCGCGGGCCTCGCTGCCCCAGTTTTTGCAGGCCTCCATACGGCGTTTCCCGGAGCGCACGGCGCTGCGTTTTGCGGGCGGCAAGATGAGCTACCGCAAGTTTGAGCAGGAGGTCAACCGCTTTGCCAATGCCCTGCGCTGGATGGGGGTGAAACAGGGAGAGCGGGTGCTGCTGATCCTGCCGAATGCGCCGCAGATGGCGGTGGCTTTCCTGGGCACGCTGAAGGCAGGGGGGGCGGCGGTGCTGACCCCGCCGACCACGCCGCCGGCGCTGCTCAAGCGCCAGGTACAGGAGACCGGCGCCCAGGTGCTGGTTTCCCTGGCGCAGTATGCCGGGTTTTTCCGCGGCCTGCAGGATGAGATGGAGGCGGAGGGCGGCTCGCCGCTGCGCCACGTGGTCCTGGTTTACGGCACAGAGTACCTGTCCCTGAAGACCTGGGTGCGCCGACTGACCGTGGAGCGCAAACAGACCCCGGAGATCCCGCCGGAGGCGCTGTTCCACAGCTATGCTGCGCTGCTCAGCTCCCAGGGCCGGAATGCCCCGGCGGGTGAGCCCGAGGCAGATGACCTGGCGGTGATCCAGTACACGGAAAGCGCGGCGGTGGAGTTCAAGGGGGTGATGCTGTCGCACCGCAACCTGGTGGCGAATGCCCTCCAGGTGCGCCACTGGCTTCCGGGGGCGGTGGAGGGGAGCGAGTGCTTTCTCAGCAGCGTGCCGTTTTCCCATCCCTACGGGCTGATGAGCGGGTTGATCCTGCCGCTGGCCCTGGGGGCGACGCTGGTGCTGCAGGAAGAATTCCGCCGCGCCGAGACGCTGGAGGTCCTGCGCAAAGAGCGCCCGACGATTTTCCCGGGCGTGCCCCAGATGTTTATTGAGCTGAAGGATGAGCCCGGGCTGCGCCGCTATGGGGTGGAAGCGCTCAAAGCCTGTCTGAGCGGGGCTGCCCCGCTGCCGGTGGAGGTGCAGGAGGAGTTTGAGAAGCTGTCGCGCGCCCGGCTGTACGAGACCTACGGCCTGGCGGAGGCAGGACCGATCACCCACGTCAACCCCTTGAGCGAGCAGCGCAAGGTGGGCAGCATCGGCATCCCGCTGCCGTCGACCGAGGCGCGCGTGGTGGATCTGCGCAGCGGGCGGCGGGAGGCGCAAGCCGGGCAGATCGGCGAGCTGGCGGTGCGCGGCCCGCAGGTCATGCAGGGTTACTGGAAAGATGCGGAGCGCAGCCGGATGGCGGTAAACAAGGACGGCTGGCTGCTGACGGGAGACGTGGTGGTGATGGACAGCCAGGGCTTTTTCCGCATCATCGCCCGCAAATCCGAGCTGGACGAGACGGCGCGGGCGCCGGGGGCAGTCTCGCTGCGGGATATTGAAGAGGTGCTGTACGAGATCCCGCAGGTCAAGGAGGCCAGCGTGGCAGTGGTGGCCGGGCAGACGGTGGCCTTTCTGATCGCTCATCCCCCGCGGCCGCCAGCCGAGGCGGTGATCGCCTACTGCAAGCGGCGCATGCCCCCGGAAGCCGCGCCGCGCCTGGTGATTTTCCTGAATGAGTTTCCCCGCTCGTACATTGGGAAGGTGCTGCGCAGCGAGCTGGCGCGCTGGCTGGAGCAGTCGCGGGGCGAAAAAAGCGCGGTGAAAGATAAAGGGTGAGGACGGTCCCCGGATGGAAGAGAGAACGGATGGGATTCTGAACTACGTGGTAACCGGCGAGGGCCCGCCGGTGATCCTGGTGCACGGGCTGGCGGCCTCGCGGCGGGATTGGGAGAAGCTGATCCCCAGGCTGGAGCAGGCCGGTTTCCAGCTTTATGTTCCCGATCTGCTGGGGCATGGGAGCAGCGTCAAGCCGTATGACTCCCGGTTGTACAGCTCGCGCTCGGTGTACGGCACACTGGAAAACTGGATCGACCACCTGGATCTGAAGCAGCCGCCGGCGCTGGTGGGTCATTCTCTGGGCGGGTACCTGTCCCTGCACTACACCCTGAGCCACCCGGAGCGGGTGCGCGGGCTGGTGCTGATCGACCCCTACTACAGCCAGGCGCAGTTGAACCCTGGGGCGCGCATGGTTTTTCGCAAGCCAGGCTGGACGGGGAGATTGGTCTCGCGTTTGCCCAAGTGGCTGATCGGCGTGGCGGGCTACATGGACCCGTCCAACGCGGCGCGCCTGCCCAAGGATACGCGCTTGCAGATCGCTGAAGATTACAAGCGCGCTTCCCCCAATATCTTCCATATCCCGGCGACAATCGTGGATCTGACGCCCAGCCTGAAGGATATTCACGTGCCGGCGATGGTGGTGTATGGCGACAGCGATATGACCCTGGCGCCGCGCTCCTTTGATGAGCTGACCACGCTGATGCCGAACGCCACCCCGAAAAAGGTGGAGGGCGTTGGGCACCAGCCGCATATCGCCCGGCCGGAGGAAGTGAACCAGATGGTGTTAGAATTTTTATTGGATTTGGAGCCTGGAGGCAAGAATGACGGTTAAACTGGTGATGCGGGACCGGACCTACGAGGTGCGGGGAGGCATGACGCTGCGGGATTCGCTGCTGCACGCCAACCTGAACCCGGAGTCGGTGCTGGGGGTGCGGAACGGCGAGCTGATTACGGATGAGGAGATCCTGCCGGATGGGGAGGTGATCCGCCTGGTGGCGGTGGTTTCCGGGGGCAGCCGCGCATGATGTACTGCCGGAGATGTGGTGGAAAGGTGGCGGTGCACATGCGCCAGCACAAGCTGGCGCTGTGCAAGGACCACTACCTGGAGTGGGTGCTGGAGCAGGTGGATAAGGCAATTAAGAGATACCAGATGTTCTCCAGCCAGGAGCGGATGCTGGTGGCGGTGTCAGGGGGCAAGGATTCGCTGTCGCTGTGGGATATCCTGCGGCGGCTGGGATACCAGGCGGATGGGCTGTACATCGGGCTGGGGATCGACGAGGGGCTGGGATATTCCTCCGAATCGCGGCGCATGTGCGAACAATTTGCTGCGGAGGGCGGGCTGAAGCTGCACGTGGTGGATGTAGAGCAGACGTATGGAGAGACGGTGCCCGGGATGATGCGGCGCACCGAGCGCGGCCGCCAGAAAGCCTGCGCCGTGTGCGGGCTGGCCAAGAGGCACATCATGAACCAGGTGGCGCGGGAGGGCGGGTATCACGTGCTGGTCACCGGTCACAACCTGGACGATGAGGCTGCGGTGCTCATGGGCAACACCCTCAACTGGCTGACCGGCTACCTGGTGCGCCAGGGACCGGTGTTAGAAGCCACGCGATCGGGGATGACGCGCAAAGCCAAGCCGCTGTGCCGCATGTACGAACGGGAGATGGCAGCCTACGCCCTGCTGCGCGGCATCCAGTATATTTATGAGGAATGTCCCTTTTCCGAGGGATCAAAGACCATCTATTACAAAGAAATCCTGAACAAGCTGGAGCATGACCGGCCGGGGGCCAAGCTCTCGTTTTACCTGACCTTCCTGCAGGCCAAGGAGAACGGCCTGTTCACGCCGCAGGCGGATCCGGAGCTGGAGATGCTGCACACCTGCCCGTCATGCGGGCAGGCCACCACCGCGCCCGGGCTGTGTGCTTTTTGCCGGATGGTGGAGGGCTACCAATGACCCGTCAATACCGTTACTTTGATCTGATCATGGTGGCGTATGTCACCGTGCTCATTCTCAGCAACGTGGCCTCCTCGGCCAAGATCCTGGACCTGGGTTTCTCCCTGTTTGGGGTGCGCATGGCCTTTGACGCCGGCACGCTGCTCTTCCCGATCAGCTATATTTTTGGAGATATCCTGACTGAGGTGTACGGCTACCAGAACACGCGGCGGGTGATCTGGATGGGGTTTGGCGCCCTGATCTTCAGCTCTTTATTCCTTGGCCTGGTGCGCGTGATGCCGGGCGAAGCAACCTGGCAGGGGTATGCCGGCCAGGCGGCTTACAACGCCATCCTGGGCGGGATGAGCAGCGGGGGGATCGTGCTGGCCAGCCTGGCGGGTTATTGGGCAGGGAACTTCTCTAATTCTTATACCCTGGCCCGCTTGAAGATCATCACCGAGGGCCGCCTGCTGTGGGTGCGCACCATCGGCAGCACGCTGGTGGGTGAACTGGTGGATACCCTGACCTTCGTGGTGATTGCCTCACTGTTCAGCGTCTTCCCCTGGAGCCTGTTCAGCAGCCTGGTGCTGACCAACTACCTGTTCAAGTGCGGAGTGGAGGCGCTGATGACCCCGGTGACCTACAGCGTGGTCAACTTCCTGAAGCGCAGCGAAGGGGAAGATTATTATGATCACAGCACCGACTTCAATCCCTTTGCCCGTTAAACCCCGATCTCAATAGACAAAACAGTTTCCGGTTAACGAGCAGCGCAGGTGCGGCTGCACCTGCGCTGCGGATAAGCGGAAGGGATGGAACTGGAAAACGGCTCAGGCGACTTCCAGGTAGCGCTGCACTTCCCAGTCGGTCACTTTCATGCGGTATTCTTCGATCTCGGAGCGCTTGGCCCGGTAGAAAGCATCGTAGGCCACAGGGCCCAGGGCTTCTTTGACCACTTCGTCACTACTCAACTCGCGCAGGGCTTCGCTCAGCGAGCCTGGCAGCTCGGCGATGTTCATGGCGGCGCGCTCTTCCGGGGTCAGGTGGTAGACGTTGACATTGTTGAGCGGGGCGGGCACCTGGAGATTCTTCTCGATGCCATCCAGGGCTGCAGCA
>CAIQIV010000137.1 GCA_903871905.1 uncultured Chloroflexota bacterium
ACAGCGAAAGGTATGCAGTTGGTAATACAGCAGCAAAATGGTGGCGCGCCGCCCGGCGCAGCTCAGATCTTGCCCCAGCGATTTAGAATGCGTGCGTAGGTCTGCTCCAGGGTTTCCGGCAGCACCCGGGTTTCAGAAATTGAGGACATGAAGTTGGTGTCGCCGCCCCAGCGGGGTACAATGTGCAGGTGGACGTGCTCCGCGATGCCTGCCCCGGCAGCCTCACCGATGTTCATCCCCAGGTTAAATCCATCCGGGCGGTATTCTTCTCTCAGCGCCCGGACCACCCGCGAGGTCAGCTCCATCATCTCCGCCCGGGTCTCCGCCTCCAGCAGTTCCAGGGATGGCTGGTGCTCATAGGGCACCACCATGCAGTGCCCGCTGGTGTAGGGAAAGCGGTTCAGGATGACAAAGGCGCGCTCCCCGCGCACCGCAATCAGGTTGTCCGGCCCGTCCGGCTGCCGCATGAGCCGGCAGAAAACACAGTCTTTGACAGGCTCAGAACTTTGGATATATGTCATACGCCACGGTGACCAGATATGCTGCAAAGGGTTTCTCCAGGTTGTTCAGCGCTAGCTAAACTAATTGTAGCAAAGAATCTGCTTGCAGGGAATAGTTGACAGTCCAGCCGAAGAAGGGTATAAAAATGCCGGAGAACAGCATGGCTCAATCATCCTTTTTTGATCTGGTAGCCTGGACGGTTTCTGACCTGACACGCCGGGTGCAGCAGTTGATAGAAGGCGACCCCGGCTTGCGGAACATCTGGGTTCACGGGGAAGTATCTAATCTGCTGCGCCATACCTCCGGGCACGTGTATTTCACTTTGAAAGACGCCTCCAGCTCGGTGAAGTGTGTCATGTGGCGCAGCCAGGCCGCGCGCCAGGCCTATCTTCCCCAGAACGGGGAAGCGGTCCAGGTGCACGGCTATGTTGGCGTCTACCCGGTTTCCGGAGCTTACCAGTTGTACGCCGACCAGATCCTGCCGGCCGGGGAGGGCCAGCTCTTTCTGCAGTTCTTGCGGCTGAAGGAGCGCCTGGAGGCGGAAGGGCTGTTCTCCGAGGAGCGCAAGCGCCCCATTCCTCGCTGGCCGCAGTGCATCGGCATTGTCACCTCGCCGACCGGCGCCGCGCTGCGGGATATGGTTAAGACCATCCGCCGCCGCTATCCCCTGGCGCGGGTTGTCCTCTCTCCAGCCCAGGTCCAGGGAGACGAAGCGCCGGCCAGCATCGTGGCTGCCCTGCAGGCGCTCAACCGGGATGTCCAGCCGGACGTGATCCTGGTGGCGCGCGGCGGCGGGTCGATCGAGGACCTGTGGGCTTTTAACGATGAAGGCGTGGCACGCGCCATCGCTGCTTCGGCGGCGCCGGTGATCAGCGGCGTGGGGCACGAGACAGATTTCACTATCGCGGATTTCGTCAGCGACCTGCGCGCCCCTACCCCTACCGGCGCTGCCGAGCTGGCAACCCCGGACCGCTCCCAACTGCGCCCCGCCCTGGGCGAGCTGCAGCTGCGCCTGCTTCGCACCGGGAATGCCGCCGTCCAGCAGCGCCGTGGGGACCTGCTTCACCTGGAGCGCCGCCTGCTCCTGCGCTCCCCGCAAGCGTTAATCCTTGCCGGACGCCAGCACCTGGATGAGCTGGAGCGCCGGGCAATGTTCAGCCTGGCTTCCCATTTGCATCTCCAGCGCGCCAGGCTTGGCGGGCTGGAAATTAGTCTGGCAGCCCTCAGCCCGCTGGCTGTGCTGCAGCGGGGGTATGCTATTGTTACCAAAAAGGACGGGCGCCTGGTGCGCAGCATAGCCCAGCTCTTGCCCGGGGATGAAATCTTTGTCCGCCTGCCGGATGGCAGTTTTGCGGCTCAAGTATCTTTACTGCGGAGTACTCTCGATGACCAAGAACATTGATCAGCAGTCCTGGCAGCCGGTTGAGCGGCTGCGCTATGACCAGGCCCTGGCCGAGCTGGAAAAAATTATCCAGGATCTTGAGGTGGAGGAGCTTTCTCTTGAGGATGCCCTGGCGCTCTTTGAGCGCGGCCAGCTTCTGGTGGGTCGTTGCAACGCGCTGTTAGAACAGGCCGAGGTGAAGGTCCAATCGCTGTCTGGGGGGCAGGTGGCTGATTTGGAGCTTCCAGAATAATGTATGACGGCCTGAAAGCTTTCTTCAGCAACCCGGTGCTGATCCCTGCCGTGATCGCCTGGACGATCGCCCAGGTGGGCAAGGTGCCGATCGAATACATCCAGACCCGGCGTTGGAACTGGGCGCTGCTCTTCCAGGCTGGTGGGATGCCCAGCTCTCATTCAGCCCTGGTGACGGCCACGGCGCACGCCGCCGGCTTGCATTATGGGTTTAATTCGGGTGTATTTGCGGTTGCCTGCGTCCTGACCATCGTGGTGATGTATGACGCCACCGGCATCCGCCGCCAGGCCGGCAAACATGCCGAGATCATCAACGCCATGATCAATGACCTGGCCAGCGGCCACCCACTGAAGGAAGAGCAGCTTCGCGAGGTCCTGGGTCACACACCCATGCAGGCATTCTCTGGATTTGTGCTGGGCATCGTCATTGCCCAAATCACCTGGAGCCTGTGGGGCTAGGCTTATGTTTGGCCTGCGCCCTGCCAGGCGGCCATTTCCCCCCTTAGAAAAGCTCCCCCCGCCCTCCATGGGGGAAATCCGCCGCCTGCTGCGGCTGCTCAAACCTTACCCGGGCAGGATGGCCATCGCCGTGATCGCCCTGGTGTTTGGTTCCCTGCTGGGCCTGGTATTCCCCTGGGTCATGCAAAACCTGGTGGACACCGTGCTGCAGCAGGGGGACATGGCTGAGCTGAACCGCATTACCCTTTCGCTGCTGGTGATCTTCCTGGTGCGCGCTATTTTCTACTATTTCCAGGTCTACTCCCTTTCCTACGTGGGCGAACGCCTGGTGGTGGACCTGCGCACCCAATTGTATGCGCACCTGCACGCCCTCAGCCTGCGCTACTTCACCGACCGGCGGGTGGGAGAGATTGTCTCCCGCCTGTCATCCGATGTCACCCTGGTGCGCAGCGCCCTGACCAACAATGTGGCCACCGTGCTCAGCCAGGCGCTGACCTTCATCGGTTCCCTGGCGTTGATGTTGGTGTTGAATTGGCGCCTTACTCTGTTTATCCTGGTGCTGGCGCCGTTGGTTGCCGCCTCTGCAGCCTTCTTTGGCGCTCGCTTGCGGCGGATATCCACCCATGTCCAGGACGAGCTGGCAGACAGCACCGCACTGGCGGAAGAGGCGCTGTCGGGGGTGCGCGTGGTCAAAGCCTTTGGCCGCGAGCCGTTTGAGGTCGAGCGTTATGCCAGCCAGGTGGAGCGAACTTTTACCGCCACGATGAAGATGGCTGTGCTGCGTTCAGCCTTCGGCCCTCTGGTCACCTTCCTGGCTTTTGGCAGCCTGGCTGGCATCCTATGGTTCGGCGGGCGGGAGGTGCTGGCCGGGCGCCTGTCCGGAGGGGCCCTGATAGCTTTCCTGGTATATGGCGTCAACATCACTGCCTCCGTGGGCGCCTTCACCGGTCTATACACCCAGCTCCAGGAGGCGGTCGGCGCCACCCGGCGCATCTTTGAGATGCTGGATGAGCAGCCCGAGATTGCCGATGCCCCCGGCGCGCAGCCCCTGCCAGCGGTTGAGGGGCGCATTTCCTTCAAGGATGTTTCCTTCGCTTATCCTGGGGCGAAGCATGTGCTGCACCACATCAGCCTGGAGATCCAGCCGGGCGAGGTGCTGGCTCTGGTTGGCCCGTCGGGCGCTGGCAAATCCACCTTGTTCAACCTGGTGCCGCGTTTCTACGACCCGTTGGACGGTGCTGTGCTGCTGGAAAACCATGACTTGCGCCAGGTCAGCCTGGTTTCCCTGCGAGACCAGGTAGGTATTGTGCCGCAGGAGACGCACCTCTTCTCGGGGACCGTGCTTGATAATATTCGCTACGGGCGCCTGGAGGCCAGCGACCCCGAGCTGCAGGAAGCCGCGCGGGCGGCCAATGCGGATGAGTTCATTCAGCGTCTCCCTCAGGGTTATCAGACCCTGGTGGGAGAGCGCGGTGTCAAGCTTTCCGGTGGGCAGCGCCAGCGTATCGCCATTGCCCGCGCCATCTTGAAGAACCCGCGCATCCTGCTTTTGGATGAAGCAACATCCAGCCTGGATTCAGAATCCGAAGGCCTGGTTCAGGAAGCCCTGGGGCGCCTGATGCGCACTCGCACCACGTTGATCATCGCCCACCGCCTGTCCACTGTGCATCAGGCGGCCCGCATCGCCGTGTTGGATGCGGGCCACCTGGTGGAGCTGGGCAGCCACGAGGAGTTAATGGCCCTGGACGGCCTGTACGCCCGCCTGTACCGCCTGCAATTGCGCCAGCCGGGTATGGAGATCGAGAATATTAGGATATAATTTGCTTATGCAACCTTTAGCCAAGCTTGAACCTGTAGATTATCTGGTAATCGGTCACTTGACGGTAGATGTGACACCTGATGGCCTGCGTCTGGGTGGCACTGCGACCTACGCCTCCCTTGCTGCCCGCGCCCTGGGCCAGCGTGTCGGTGTGGTGACCTCCTGGGCGGGAAACCTGCCTCTCGATCCGCTGGACGGCATTGCCATCTCGAACTTCCCCTCCGATGTCAGCACAACGTTTGAGAACATCGAAACCCCCAATGGGCGGGTTCAGATGCTCCACCATGTGGCTTCGCGCCTGGAGTTTTATCAGGTGCCCGAAGTATGGCGCAAGACGCCTATTGTCCACCTGGGCCCGCTGGCTCAAGAGGTGGACCCCACGCTGGCGCGCAGCTTCCCGGACTCAATGGTTTGCGTGACTCCCCAGGGATGGCTGCGAGCCTGGCACGGCGATGGGCGCGTCTATCCTACCGAGTGGCCGGAAGCTGCTTACGTCCTGCCCTATGCCTCGGCAGCGGTGATCAGCTGCGAAGATGTGCGCGGCTGCGAGGGCTGCATCGAAGAAATGGCCGCCTCTTGCCACATCCTGGCGGTTACCGAAGGGCGCAATGGTTCTTACATGTATTGGAATGGAGATGTGCGCCGCTTCCGCGCCCTGGATGTGAACGAGGTTGACCCGGTGGGTGCCGGCGACATCTATGCTGCGGCTTTCTTCACCCGCCTGCAAGCCACGCGTGATCCCTGGGAGGCGGCGCGCTTTGCCACCCTGCTTGCCTCCTATTCGGTCACCCGCTACCGGCTGGAGGGCATCCCCACGCAGGAAGAAATCGAATCCTGCAAGGTGGAAGTTTTCTAGAAATTGTCTCAAGGATTGAAATGACTCGGGTGTATACGGTCGTCAACCAGAAGGGCGGTGTAGGCAAGACTACCACCGTAATCAACCTGGGATCATACCTGGCCTATTACGGCCAGCGCGTTTTGTTGGTGGACCTGGACCCCCAGGCCAATGCAACTGCCTGCCTGAACATTGATCGCCGCACCCTGAAAGGTGGAACCTACGAGGTGCTGATCGGCTCCGGCCAGGCGGCTGTTCTGATCCTGCACAACCCCCGGCTCAAGCTGTCGATCCTGCCCTCCACTGCTTCCCTGGCGGGCGGCGAGGTGGAGCTGGTGCCCGAGCTGGCGCGCGAAAGCCGCCTGAAGCGCGGCCTGGAGCCGGTCATTGAGCGCTTCGATTACGTCCTGGTTGACTGCCCGCCGTCGTTGGGCTTGCTCACCCTGAACGGCCTGGTTGCCGCCCGGGATGGTGTGCTGATCCCGGTGCAGTGCGAATACCTGTCCCTGGAGGGCCTGAGCCAGCTAACCTACACCCTGAACCGGGTGCGCAGCGCTCTTTTCCCTGAGTTGAAGGTGCGCGGCGTGGTGTTGACCATGTATGATGGGCGCACCAACCTGTCAGCGGATGTGGTGCGCGATGTGCGTAAATATTTTCCCAGCCAGGTTTTCCAGGCGGTGATTCCCCGTTCGGTGCGCCTGGCGGAAGCCCCCTCTCACGGCCAGCCGATCTCGGTCTTTGCCCCGGCGTCCAACGGCGCCCAGGCTTATGCCGCCCTGGCGCGCGAGCTGCTTGAGGGGGATGGTATCAGCATCCCGGCTATCCAGGGGGTGTGATGGCGCGGCGTTCTGGCCTTGGGCGTGGGTTGGATGCTCTTATTCCCGGGGGTGAGCCGTCTCCCCAGGGCGGGGTGCTGCAGATCCCCCTGGAACAGGTGCTCCCAAACCCGCGCCAGCCGCGTACCCATTTTGACCAAAGTGAGTTGCATGACCTGGCTGAATCCATCCGCCAGCACGGGGTGATCCAGCCCTTGATTGTCTCCATGGGCGAGCTGCCCGACACCTATATCCTCATCGCCGGTGAGCGCCGCCTGCTGGCCGCCCGCCAGGCTGGCCTGGATCATGTCCCGGCGTTGCTGCGCGAAGCCAGCGACCAGCAGCGGCTGGAGATGGCTCTGGTGGAAAACGTGCAGCGCGCCGACCTGGGTCCACTGGAAGCAGCCGAGGCTTATCGCCAGTTGGTGGATGAGTTCGGCCTCTCTCATGAGCAGATTGCTGAACGCGTCGGCAGGAGCCGGGTCTCGGTGACCAATACCCTGCGCTTGCTCAAGCTGCCGGCGGATGTGCGCCAGGCCCTGGCCGAGCGGGCGCTGAGTGAAGGGCATGCGCGTGCCCTGCTGGCGCTGCCCACTGCTGCCGCCCAATCCGCTGCCATGCAGACCATCCTGCGCCAGGGATTAAATGTGCGCCAGGCCGAAGACCTGGTGCGCCGCTTGTCAGGCCAGAAACCCGAGCGCCCCCCGCAGCCCCCGCTGCAGCCGGAGATCGTAGCCCTGGAAGATCGCCTGCGTTCCGGGCTGGGCACAAAAGTGAAAGTCAACCGTCGTGGGACCCAGGGTACCCTGGTCATCCACTATTTCGATGATGAACAACTGAACGCCCTGGTCACCCGCATCCTGGGTGAGATGGAGTTCTAACGGATGGACGAAATGTTGATCCTGGATAATGCGAAAATCTATACGCTGGATACGTCCAGCCCGCTGCTGACCGCCCTCCACATCCAGGGAGGGCGGGTGGTTTCTCCTCATATCACCCCGTCTGCGCCTCAGATGCGCCTGGACCTGGGAGGGCGTACGGTGCTGCCCGGCCTGGTAGATGCCCACCTGCACCTGGAGCAGTATGCCCTGTTCTTGCAGAAAGTGGACTGCGAGACCAGCACGCGCCAGGAGTGCCTGGATCGTGTGGCTGCCCGGGCGCAGCAGCTCCCACCGGGTGATTGGCTGCTGGGCCACGGCTGGAACCAGAACTCCTGGGCGGAAGGCTTTGGCGACCCACGCGACCTGGATCGTATTGCCCCCGGGTGCCCGGTCTATCTCACCGCCAAGTCACTGCACGCCGCATGGGCAAACAGCGCCGCCCTGCGCCTGGCAAACATCACTGCTGCCACACCCGATCCCCCGGGCGGCAGGCTCAGCCGGGACGCCTCGGGAGCCCCAACAGGCATTCTCTACGAGAGCGCCATGGGTTTGGTCGAGTCCATCCTGCCCGAGCCCACGCTGGAGCAGGTTAGCCGGGCGGTGCTCCAGACCCAGTCCCGCCTGTGGGAGTACGGCCTGACCGGGGTGCACGATTTTGACCAGCGGCGCAGCTTCGCTGCCCTGCAGCTTCTGCACCAGGCGGGTGCGCTGCGCCTGCGCGTGGTGAAAAGCCTCCCTCTCGAGCTTCTGCCGCACGCCGCCGCCCTGGGGCTGCGCAGTGGTTTTGGCGACGATTTCCTGCGCATCGGTTCGGTGAAGACCTTTGCCGATGGCGCCCTGGGGCCGCAAACCGCAGCCATGCTGCAGCCCTACCAGGGCTCGGATGCGGAGCGCGGCATGCTGCTCATGGACGCCGAGGAGCTGTTTGAGCACGGGCGCCAGGCGGCTGAGTGCGGTCTCAGCCTGGCGGTGCATGCCATCGGCGACCGCGCCAACCACGAGGTGCTCAACGCCTTCAGCCAGCTGCGTAAGCTGGAGGCTGACCAGAAGCTGCCTCACCTGCGCCACCGCATCGAGCACGTTCAACTGCTCCACCCGGATGATGCCGGGCGCCTGGCGCAGCTCGGGGTGATTGCTTCCATGCAGCCCATTCATGCTGCCTCGGATATGCACATGGCTGACCGCTACTGGGGCGAGCGTTCTGCCCTCGCTTATGCCTGGCGCACCCAGCTCGAGCACGGCGCCTGGTTGGCCTTCGGCTCAGATGCCCCAGTCGAATCGCCCAATCCTTTCTGGGGCCTGCACGCCGCCGTCACCCGCCGCCTGCCGGATGGCGCCCCTGGGCCGGATGGTTGGTATCCGCAGCAGCGCCTGGCTTTGGAAGAGGCCTGGAAGGCTTACACCATCGGTGCAGCTTATGCCGCCGGCATGGAAAACCGCCTGGGGCGCCTGTCCCCCGGTTACCTGGCTGACCTGGTCGTCCTGGACGACGATCCATTCCTGCTGCCTGCCATGGAACTGCGCCGCCTGCAGCCCGCCGGGACCATGGTCGGTGGGGAGTGGGTGTACCGCAGCTTCTAGCCGGGGAACCTGGATAAAAAAGAACGGGCCTGCAGCGGCCCGTTCTTTTTTATTGTGACCTTGTTTCCAGTGGGGTGACCCCCACCAGTTCCGCCTGCACGATCAGGCGGCTCAGGTAGATCTTCTGCTGGTCGTCCCAGTTGGTGCATGTGATCAGGGTAATCGTCGGGCGGGAGGTCTTTTCCAGCACGCTCATGTCGTTGGCATTGGTCTCGAACTGGCGCGTCACCTGGTAGGTGTACTCGTTCTTTTCGGTATCCAGGACGATTGCCTCTCCTTCCTTGAGCGTGGAGATGTAACGGAAAGGCCCATACGCACCGCTGTTGAGCGTCACGTGCCCGGCCAGCCCGGTGTTGCCACCCAGCCCAGGCCACGAGGTGTCACCCAGCCAGGCGATTTCACTGGTCAGCCCCTCCAGCACCCAGGTTGCGCCATCGAAGGGCACAAACTTAACCGCTGCATCCACCTGCAGGGCCGGGATGAGCATATGGGTGATGCCGCTGGTGTCCGGTCCTTGCTCGCCGGGCGCCTGGCTGGGCGCCGCGCTGGGGGAGGGGACGGCAAATTCAGGCAGCTCGCTCAGCGGCACTGGCGTCGGGGTCTGCCGCCGCGGGCGGAAGGTGGACTGCGCCGTGGGCAGCGGCTGGCTGGTGTCGGTAGGCAGCAGGCGCCCGGTCAGCCAGGTGACTGGCGCCGGGAGGCGCTGTGTGTTGGATGGCTGCAACAGGTAGGCCATTACCCCAAAGCCCACCCCGGCCGCGCAGAAGATCAGCCCGGCGCGCAGCGCCCAGCCGCTCCATTCTGACCCGCCGCGCCGCGCCGCAAAGCCCCAGCCCAGCAGCACCAGCCCCAGCAGGCTGAGCACGGCAGCGCTGGCGGCGGCGAAGATCATCGCCCGGCTGTCCTTCCCCCTGGCTGGTACCCCCACCAGTTCCGGATGCCCGCCATGCGCCTGCAGGCTGGCGCTCGGCCCGAGCCCCAGTTCCATGCCGCCAGTGCAGGCCAGCGTGGTCTTGCCCAAGACGGTGAACTGCTTGGTGTTGGAGTTCTTCGTGTCACAGTTGTAACAGGTCAGGGTTGAGTAGTGGTTAATGGTGGTGTCGCCGTTGGGGGCGTTGGTCTTGCTGGTATTGACCACGATCTGGATATTGACCGTGCTTTTCGCCGCCAGGCTGGGGATCTTGACCGTCAGTGACTTGTCCGTGGTGTTCTCTTCTGCCGTAGCGCCGTCCGGGAGCTTGTAGGTCAGGATGTCCAGAAAGGCATAATTGAACTGGTCCTTCACCTTGATGTCTTGGGCGGTCAGGGTACCGGCATTGGTGACCGAAACCTTGAAGGTGAAGTTACGCCCGCCGCAGCCGCTGCTGGGTTTGACTTCCAGGGTGATCGACATCGTCGTTTTTGGCGGCACAACCACCGTGTCCAGGTCGTCATAGTAATTGGTGGTCCAGATCGAGCCGGTGGTGTACGGCCCGGCAGCAATGCGGTTCTTGATCTGCGAGTTGTTGGCCGCACTGCTCGGGATCTGGGTGCGCATGATGATCGTGTTCTGCTGCCCGGCGGCCATGCCGTCCAGGAACTGCCAGAAGTTGCGCGTGGTGCTCACCCGCGTATAGTTGTAAGACCCTACCGAGGTCGGAATGGAATAGGAGATGTAGGTCAGGTTAGACAGCAGGTCGTCGGTGATATACACCGGCTTGATCAGGTTGCCGGTGACATTGGAGATCAGCAGGGTATAGGTGACGATCGACCCGGGTCCCGGGCTGACCGGGTAGTGCAGCTTTTTGACCACGATCGGCGGTTGGACCGCGTCCACATCCATGGCAAAGTTGTTGATCTGGTACGCTTCGGGGGCGGTGGAGGTGACCAGTACCGTGTTGGTGAAGCGCGCCGTGGGCTGGGCGCTGGAGGGAATCTGGAACTGGATGTAAAAGGTGAAGGTTTCCTGGGCCTTCAGAACGATGTAGGCTGGGAACTGCCAGTTGTACACGTGGTTGGTCGTGTCAAGGCTCTTGATCACCCCCGGCACCTTGCTCAGCGTATCCGTGACGTATACCGGCTTTGGCGCGCCGCTGCTGGCAACCAGCCCTTCCTGCACCACCAGGCTCGATGCAGGGATATTGCCCTGGTTTTTGATGCTGATGGTGTAAGTGATTTTCTGCCCTGCGATCACCTTGCTTGTGCCGTCGGACTTCTCCACATAGAGGTCAGATGTGGCCAGTGTGGGAGTCGGACTGGCAGTATTCATGATACCGGGTTGAATATCGACCGTGGAAAGGTATGGGTAGAAGCACTCCCGCTGTGGCAGATCCGTTTGGTTATCGACAAAGCAGTCCAGGGTGAAAGAATTCTTGATCTTCTTGTAAACGCGCAGGTTAGCCTTCCCGCCGCCTATCGGGCTGGCGATCTGGGTCGGAGACACCACAAAACTCCCATTTACATCTGCGATAGCGGAAAAGTTTCTGTTGAATGAGTCGGTTAATTCAATGACCGCATAGGGTACTGGGAGATAAGTGTTCGACCGGCCATCATACCCGGTTATTAATCCTTTCAGCTTGGTAACATTAATATTAATCGTCTTGCTGTCCCCGCTGCTTGTTCCCAGGGGATTGGGCAGGTGCTCGTCATCACCGGTGCGCACCTCAGCCACGCTGTTCACAATTGCCCGGTTTGCCTCAGCCACCGTGATGCGCGCCACCAGGGTCAGGACAGCGCTGCTGCCGGTTGGGAGCTGACCGGCGCTCCATAAACCGTTGAGATAGGTTCCCTGCGAGGCGCTGGTGGAGACCAGAGTCAATTCGGAAGGGATGAACTCGACCAGGTTGGCATTTGGGGCTGTGGTTGGACCTGCATTATAAATGGTGAGGGTGTATGTAACCAGCATGCCGGTATAAAGGTTGGTCGCAGGCTCCACACCCATGGTTAACTTGATCCTGGCGCTGGCAACCTCTGTAGTTTTGGAAGATTGGTATTTGTAAGCTGGATCACTGCTGATGCCGACTGTAACGGTGTTGACTACCGATGGAGCGGCTTCCTTGGCTGTGTTGACTGAGAAAACAATCTCTGGGAACACCGTTGCATTGGTGACTGGCTGGTCCAGGTTCATCGAACAGTAGATATTCTTGCTGTCACTGGTGTTGCAGGACCAGGGCGGCACGCCGCTCACCAGGCTGCCAAAAGTGACATAATTGGGCAGTGTATCCGTGACCAGGATCTGACCGGTGAGGGTGCCAACCGAGGAGGTCTTTTCTACCGTGATGGTGTAGTAATCTTCAGTGGAATTCACCTTGAATAGAACCGAACTGTCTTTACGGATAACCAGGTCGCTGGTCTGCACATCTGCAGGCGTGGTGATCGTGATCCCCTGCGGACCGCTGGGCGGGTTGAACGGGGCGCCGGCAGTGGGCTCCGGGTTGGGCGCAAATGGGGTGGGCAGGTTGGCTGGTTTTTCCTGGATCTTGACCCCAGGCCGGGAGGGGACGTTCACCATCCAGGCCCCTGCCGCGAAGCGCTCCAGCCCGTTCACCGGCGCCGGGTTGGCGCTGGCGGCATCGGCAGACCAGGAGCTCACCCACAGCAGGCCCAGCAAGGCCAGCCCCAGCCCCCCGCATACAGCCAGTGCTCCAAAAGCGCCTCTCCTTCTCAGCCTGCTGCCCGGTGCGCCTCTTCCCATATCGTCCTCTCCACGTGTACAATGAGATTCCATTGTGCCAATTATATCATCTTGGGATCGTGCTTTTCTTGCCTTATAATTGAGTGCATGATGGATTGATAGCTGGTTTGCGTTCACTCAAGTGAGGATGTTCAATGCAAGTGGGTGAGACTGTTCCTTCAGAGTTTGGCGGTCCAATAATTCATACCGAAGACCTGCTGCGCCAGGGGCTGATCTTCGAAAATATCTGGGATGCCATTATTGTGACGGACCTGGATGGCCTGATCCTGGATTGGAACCCGGCTGCTACGCGCTTGTTTGGCTATACCCGGGAGGAGATGCTGGGAAAATCACCCGAGTTGATCCACCGCCCGGCAGACCGCCCCACCCTGCAAAACCAGATCCTGTACAATCTGCGTCAGAACGGCCGCTGGTCCGGCGAGGCGGAGCTGGTCGACAATCAGAGGGAGCGCAAGGTATGCGAGGTCACCGTTTTTGAGCTAAAAAATCAGCAGGGAAAAGTGATCGGCGCCGTAGGCGTCAACCACGACATCACCGATCGCAAGCAGGTAGAGAAAATACTGCGCACGCGGCTGGCTGTAGAGGAGTTGGTGGCTCTGCTGTCGTCGCGCTTTATCCATGTTCTATCAGACCAAATGGATCAGGAGATCGCCTGGGCCCTGGAGCAGGTCGGCAGCCAGGCGGAATTGGAACGCTGTTTTATGATCCTGGCCTCCTCTCCGGAGCGCCTGGTCAGGACAGTCTACCAATGGGCTGCCCCTGGAATCCTGCCTCTGGCTTTGCTGGACGAAGGATTTACTCCGTCAGTCTTCCCCTGGCTTGCCGGCCGCCTGCAGGAACCCGGGCCGGTATGGTTCGGCCAGGGGAAGGGATTTCCACCAGAGGCTGCCAGGGAAAGCTTGTTCTTCGCCAGCCTGGGGATTGAGTCCGCTATCCTGGCGCCGCTTTCGCTGGATCGGGAGGTGGATGGCTTCCTGTGTTTTATTACCCGGGATGGCGGGCGGCCCTGGTCTGATGAAGATGTGCTGCTCTTGCGTCTGGTCAGTGGTGTCTTTTCCAGCGCTCTGGAGCGTTACGGAGCAGAAGAGCGGCTGCGTCGGGCAGAGAGCCTGTATCGCCAGTTGGTGGAAAAGGCCATGGCGGTGCTGTACCTCGATGAAGTGAATAACAGCAGCTCATCGCTGTATATCAGCCCGCAGGTGGAAAACCTGTTCGGGTATACCCAGGAGGAATGGATCAGCGTCCCCGATATGTGGATCAACTTGCTGCACCCTGATGACCGCGAGCGGGTGATCCAGGAGCACCTGCGCACCAATGTTTCCGGTGACCCCTTCATCATTGAGTATCGACTGGTAGCCAGGGATGGGAAGGTGCTGTGGATCCGGGACGAAGCCAAGCTGCTGCTGGATGAGCAGGGCCGGCCTAAGTTCTGGCAGGGTGTGATGCAGGATATCACTGTCCGTAAGACCATGGAGCTGGCTCTCCAGGAAAGCGAAAGTAAAAATCGGGCAATCCTGGAGGCATTACCCGACTTGATGTTCCGCTTCAACCACGAAGGGCTGCTGTTGGACAGCCGGGCGCCCCAGGGCAACGTCCTGGGAGAACAGTTGGAACAAATGGTGGGAATGAACATCCGCGATGTCTTGCCAGACCATGCGCTCCAGATGTTAGAAGATATCCGGAAAACCCTGACAGCCGGTGAAGTTCAGGGTTTTGAGTACACCCTGTGGCTGAACCAGGAGCAGCGCTACTTTGAGGCGCGTATGGTGGTCAGCGGACCCGATGAGGTGCTGACCATTGTCCGGGATATTACCGATCGTAAGCAGGCTGAGCACGTAGCTCGCCAGGTCAGCGCCTATAACCGCGGCTTAATCGAAGCCAGCCTGGATCCATTTGTCTTCTTTGACCCTCAGGGGCGCATTACGGATGTCAACAAGGCAGCCGAGCTGGTTACTGGTTACCCGCGGCATAAGCTGATCGGTACTGATTTCTTTGGTTACTTTAATCAACCGGAGCGAACCCGTGCCGCCTACCAGAGGGTGTTCCGGGAGGGGGTGCTGACCGACCTGGAGTCGGAGATCCGCCATCGCAATGGCGGTTTTACCCCGGTTTTGGTCAACGCCTCGGTCTACCGGGATGAGCTGGGTAAGCTGGTGGGCGTGTTTGCCGCAGCCCGGGATATCACCGATCGCAAGCAGGTGGAAGAAAAGCTACGCTACCTGATCTATCATGACGCCCTGACCGAAATTTATAACCGTGCTTTTTTTGAAGAAGAGTTTACCCGCCTGAAGCTCAGCCGCAGCTATCCTCTCAGCATATTGATGGTGGATGTAGATGGTCTGAAGATCACCAATGATACCCTGGGGCACGAGGCGGGAGATGCCCTGCTGGCGCGCGCCGCCAGGGTCCTGGCGAACTCTTTCCGCCCGGAAGATATCGTTGCTCGCATTGGGGGCGATGAGTTTGCCGTGCTTCTGCCTGCAACAAACCGCCATGCAGCTGAACAGGCCCTGGAGCGTGTCCGGCTTCATCTGGCAGAGAATAACCAGTCAAACTCGGGGGCGCTGCTGCGTCTCTCAATGGGGGTTGCCACAGCCGAAAACCCGGCGCAAAGCGTCGAGGTGTTTCGCCTGGCTGATGAGGCCATGTATCAGGTAAAGATTAAACAGAAAATGCAGGATCCAGAGCGAGGAGCCAGGTGAAATTGATCAACCGCTCGGTGGTGGTAGTCAAACCCCGCCAGCCATTCTTTGAATGGGTGATCGAGCATGATGCGTATGGAGTCGTCCAGCCGGGTTCATTGCATGACTTGCAGCAGGATTGCCTGGTTGTCCTGGTTCCAGATAGCCAGCAGCCCGGGCAGGAGCTGGATTTCCTGGAGCCTTTTAAGCCTCGCTTGTTTGAGATGCAGCTGGATGCCTGGTTTACAGACCCACGCACCTGGCCAGCCACGCGTGATGCTCGGGAATTCGACCGCTGGTTTGACCTGGAAGTGCATACCATGGTTTGGGACCTGGCAGGCATAGAGTTTCATGTTGAAGATGAACGATAAGTAGATAGTTTTTTTACCCCGGCTCTTAAAAAAATTCAGATGAATTTGTCGGATTTGCATCATTTAATCCGAACTTAAGATTATAATGTCATACTGAGAATCGATGAATAATCAAAGTACTCTCTTGATCGTTGATGATGATCCGGTCACCCGTATGACGCTGGATGCCCTTCTGGACTCGACCATCTACCACAAGGTCTTTGCCGTGGATGGTAGTGATGCCCTGTTGGCGGTGAAGGGCATGGTCCCCGATTTGATCTTACTGGATGTCATGCTGCCCGAGATGGACGGTTTTGAAGTCTGCCGACACCTCCGTGCTGATCCCCTGACCAAGGAAGTGCCAATTATTCTGATCACCTCCCTGGATGATCGGGATTCGAAATTGGAAGGGTTGACTGCCGGTGCAGATGAATATCTCACCAAGCCCTTTGACCAGGCGGAATTACACGCCAGGGTGAAGAATATCACCCAGCTCAATCGCTACCGGCGTTTGCTGGAGGAGCGTTCCAAGTTTGAGCGTCTGTTTGACCTCTCTCCGGATGGGGTGCTGCTGATCTCTGCCAGCGGCGTGGTGGAGCATGCCAACTCGACGATGAATTCGCTGCTGAATGCGGATCCAGGCTGCAGCCTGGTTGGCCAGAGCCTGTTCAATTTTATCCACGCAGCTGAGAAAGGGTATCTGACCCGCAGCCTGGATGAGATCCTTCTCGGCGGGCGGGACTATGTTCGCCTGGAAACACTGTTCCTGCGCCAGTCGGGTGAATTTTTTCCGGTGGATCTCAATGCTGCTCGTTTCTTCTGGGATGGGCAAATGCGGGCGCAGGTGATTGTCCGGGATATCTCGGAACAGAAAAAGGCGCGCGAGGAGTTAGCCAGGGCGTTGGAGGAAGTTACCCAGGCGTATGATGATACCCTGGAGGGTTGGTCCCTGGCGCTGCAGCTCAAAGACCGGGAGACTGAAGAGCACACCCGTCGCGCCGTGCGTATGACGGTCGACCTGGCCCGCCTGGTGGGCATCCCCGAAGCAGACCTGGTGCATGTTCGGCGTGGGGCCAGGCTGCATGACATTGGCAAAATGGGCATCCCGGACCGTATTCTGCAGAAAGACGGCCCGTTGACCCCTGAAGAGTGGGATATGATGCGCATGCACCCTGTTTATGGCTACCAGTTCTTAAAGGATATTGCCTATTTACGGCCTGCCCTGGATATCCCGTACTGCCACCACGAAAAATGGGATGGTACCGGCTACCCTCGCGGCTTGAAAGGTGAAGAGATACCACTTGCCGCGCGCGTCTCGGCGCTGGTCGACGTTTGGGTTGCCTTGCTGGAAGACCGGCCTTACCGCGCTGCCTGGTCTGTGGCGGAAGTGAAGGAGTATATCATTTCCCAATCTGGAAAGCATTTTGACCCGGCGATCGTGGATGTCTTTATGAACAAGCTCCTGGCGGAGGAGGATGGGACTGCCTGAAAGAAAGCGGTCGCCGGACATGTTATAATTGCTTTCCTTGAAGCACTGCTTTTCTATTCCCGCGATCCCAGGGAATAATCCATTATCGTGAGAGTCAAATGTGTTTGAGAGAGAACAACAGGCCGTATCTACCCAAATTCAGCGTTTTTGCGCCGAGAAGGGTCTGCCAGATCCTGGCGAGATCCAGTGGAGCCCCATTCCGTTTTCCGGTGAGTGGGGTATTTCTACTCCGTTTTTCCAGTTAGCCGCTCTGGAGGCGCGGCAGGGGAAGAACCCGGGACAACCGGTGAACCTGCGCGCCCAGCATATCGCCGGGCAGGTGGCTGACTACCTGGGTATCCCGCAGGGTTTCCAGCGCCTGGAAGCGGTCAAGGGCTACCTCAACCTGTATTATTCCAGCGCGGAGTATTCTCGCACCGTGATGGATACCGTGCTGGCTTCGGGCATGCAGTATGGCCGGGGGGAGGACAAGAAATCTCGGGTCATGGTCGAGTTCTCCCAGCCCAACACCCACAAAGCTTTCCATGTCGGTCACCTGCGCAATGTGATCCTGGGATCTACCATGAGCAGCATCCTGGAGACGGCGGGCTACGAGGTGATCCGCGCCAACTACATCGGCGATATTGGCCTGCACGTGATCAAATGGTTGTGGAATTATATGAAATTCCATGCAGGTGAACAGCCGGGTGAAGATCGGACGCGCTGGATGGGGGACCTGTATGCCGAGGCTGACCGCCGACTGGATCAGCAGCCTGAATACGAGCCCGAGGTGCGCGCCCTGTTTGCACGCTGGGACCAACGCGACCCTGAGATTGTCAACCTGTGGAAAATGACCCGCCAGTGGTCGTTGGATGGCTTTGACCAGATCTACTGCCTGCTTGGGGTCGATTTTGACCGGATCTATTTTGAAAGTGAGGTGGAAGACCCGGGCAAGCGGCTGGTTGAGGGGATGGTCCAGCGCGGCATTGCTGTGGATGAGCGCCCGGAAGGCCCGGTGCTGGTGCGGCTGGATGAGCTGCTGGGTTTGAATAAGGAGAAATACCGGGTGCTGGTGGTGCTGCGCTCCGATGGCACCTCGCTCTACTCGACCAAGGACCTGCCTCTGGCAATCCGCAAGTTTGACGAATATGCCTTGCAGAAATCGATCTACGTGATCGATGTGCGTCAGGCTCTCTACATGCAGCAGATTTTCAAGACCCTGGAGATCATGGGGTATGGCTGGGCGCCGGGTTGTTATCACCTGGCCTACGAGATCGTGAATCTTCCGGGAAATGTCACCATGTCCTCCCGCGACGGCACGGTTGTGCTGCTGGAAGACTTGATCCGGGAGGCCAGGCAGCGCGCCCTGCAGATTGTGCAGGAGAAAAACCCCGGCCTTCCCGACGAGCAGAAAAACTCAATTTCCCTGGCGGTTGCCCTGGGCGCCTTGAAATATGCCATGCTGTCGCGGGATAACACCCGCATCGTCACCTTTGATTGGGATGCGGCCCTCGATTTTAATGGCCAGGCTGCTCCTTACATCCAATATGCCCATGTGCGCGCCTGCAGCATCCTGCGTAATGTAGAGGATGACTCGACCACGGGTGGTTTTTCGGACGAGCCGATGCACCCGGCTGAGATCCAGTTGATTGACATGATCTCCCGACTGCCTGCCGAGGTCCAGCGTGCAGCCGCCGAATACCGCCCCCTGCATCTGACCAACCTGGCCTATGAGATGGCGCGCGCCTTTAACGATTTTTACAACCAGTGCCCGGTGTTGAAGGCAGAGCCGGAACTGCGGGCGCGGCGCTTGCGGCTGGTCGCAGCCGCCCGCCAGGCTTTAGGCAACATTCTAAGGATTCTGGGGATCACCGCCCCAGAGATGATGTAAAGAAAAAGGAGTCTCATCTTACCCAGTGAGACTCCTTATTTATAGAAATGAAGCCAAAATTTCAGGAGACGAAAAGGATATGTCACCCACTCGTACCATCATCATGGGCGCCGCCGGGCGCGATTTTCACAATTTCAATGTTTTCTTTCGCAGCAATCCCGAGTATGAAGTGGTCGCCTTCACGGCTACCCAGATCCCGGATATTGAAGGGCGGACCTACCCGGCGGAGCTGGCAGGCCCCCTCTATCCCGCTGGCATCCCCATTTATGCCGAGCAGGAGCTGGAAAAACTGATCGCCGAGAAAAAAGTTAACCAGGTCATCTTTGCGTATAGTGATGTGCCTCACACCGTGGTGATGCACAAAGCCTCCCTGGTGCTTGCTGCCGGCGCAGATTTCCGCTTAATGGGCCTCAAAACAACCCAGCTGGCATCTTCAAAACCGGTTGTTTCGGTGTGCGCCGTGCGCACCGGCTCTGGCAAGAGCCAGACTACCCGCCGCGTCTCCCTCATCCTGCGGGACATGGGGTTCAAGGTGGCCGCCATCCGCCACCCCATGCCTTATGGCGACCTGGTCAAGCAGGCTGTGCAGCGCTATGCCAGTTATGATGACCTGGTCAGGCACGACTGCACCATCGAGGAGCGCGAGGAGTACGAGCCTCACCTGGATAACCAGGTTATTGTGTATGCGGGGGTAGACTACGAGCGCATTCTGCGCCAGGCAGAGCAGGAAGTGGATGTGATCCTGTGGGATGGCGGTAATAATGACTTCTCCTTTTATAAGCCCGATCTGCAGATCGTGGTTGCCGACCCTCACCGCCCAGGGCATGAGCTGGCCTATCATCCGGGCGAGACTAACATACGCAGCGCGGATGTGTTTGTGATCAACAAGGTGGATACTGCCAACCCGGATGCGGTGATCCAGGTGCGGCAGAACCTGGCTTCCGTCAATTCCAGGGCGGTGGTGATTGAGGCAGCCTCCCCTCTCTTTGTAGACGACCCGGCGGCCATTAAGGGCCGGCGCGTGCTGGTGGTGGAGGATGGCCCGACCCTGACGCATGGGGAAATGGCTTATGGCGCCGGCTACGTTGCCGCCCGCCGCTTCGGGGCGGCGGAAATCGTTGACCCGCGCCCCTTCGCCGTGGGCTCGATCCGCGGCACTTTTGAAAAATATCCCTCCACCGGTCCGGTCCTGCCCGCCATGGGGTACGGCGCCCACCAGACCCGGGAGTTGGAGGAGACGATCAACAAAATGGATGTGGATCTGGTGATCATCGGCACCCCCATCGACTTGCTGCGGGTGATCCAGATCAACAAGCCCTCGCAGCGCGTGCGCTATGAGCTGCAGGAGATCGGCCAGCCAACCCTGGTTGATATCCTCAAAGCGAAGTTTGGGCGCTAAACTGGCAGGGATTCTATACGGAATTGGAGAGCAGATCCGCTCTCCAATTCCGTGGTTTAACCATCGCTTATTTAATCATGCCTGAGCTAACCTGGCCTTCCAAGCAGCTGAATTTCCCGCCGCCGGCCCGCCTGGGGGTGGACAGCTGCGTTTTTCCCCAGGGAGCGGGTTATCCTGGACGGCCGCCAGGCGGACGTATGATTTTGGGGGATAACCTGGCTGTGATGGTGTCGCTCCTGGAAGAATATGAAAATCGGGTCAACCTGATTTATGTTGACCCCCCTTTCTTCACCAACCGGCATTACGCGGCCAGGGTTGGCAAAGGGGAAGACTCCCGGCGGCCTCAGGAATGGCAGCTTGCCGAAGGCTACCCCGACCATTGGGTGGATCTCGACGCCTACCTGGATATGCTCTACCCGCGCTTGAAGCTGATGCACCGCCTGTTAGCCGAAGATGGGACCCTTTACCTGCACCTGGATTGGCATGCCGATGCCTATGCGCGCCTCCTTTTAGATGAAATCTTTGGCCCAGATAATCTTCTGAATGAGATTATCTGGGTGTATCATGGCCCTTCGCCCATCCGCAGTGCCTTTAACCGCAAACATGATACCATCCTGGCCTATGTCAAAGGTGAGCGCTATACATTCAATGCAGACGCGGTGCGCCAACCGTATGACCCCAACACGGTGAAGACCTTTGCTGCTTCCACCAAAGCCGGTTTTGGAAAAATCCCAGACCTGGAGAGGGGCAAGGTGCCGGAAGACTGGTGGTATTTCCCGGTTGTGGCTCGTCTGCACAGTGAGCGTACCGGTTATCCCACTCAGAAACCGCAGGCTCTCCTGGAGCGCATCATCCTGGCATCCTCCAACCCGGGCGACCTGGTGGCTGATTTCTTCTCTGGCTCAGGAACCACCGCGGTTGTGGCTCAGCACTTGCAAAGGCGGTTCATTGCCGTGGATGCCGCCTGGCGCGCTGCGCATACTGCACGCAGCCGCCTGGTCCAGGTGGGGGCGGCCCCTTTCAGCTTCGAGAGCAGCCTGCCGGCTCCGTTCCCGGCGCCGGCTGAGGCTGCGGTGCAGATCGAAGAAGGTGAGCTTGTCCTGAATCCGCAGGTCCAGGCGGGGGTGGACTATTGGGAGATAGACCCTGCCTGGGATGGCTCTGTCTTCCGCAGCGCCAGCCAATCCCTGCGGACCCGCCGCTCCCCGCAGGTCAGCTGTCGCCTGTCTCTCTCTGGGCAGGTACCAGGAAAACCTATCTGTGTGCGCCTGGTGGGGGTGGATGGATCTCTTTCGCAGGCTGTCATTTCCCGGGTGGATCAATGACACAGGGCAGGGTATAATCCCAAAATTCGAATAGTATTACTATCCGCAGCCGCGGAGGGTATCAACTTGTCAGCATGGTTCGAGAGAGGAATCGATGAATATTTTTGTACCTGGTCGTATCTGCCTGTTTGGTGAGCACTCGGATTGGGCTGGCGGCTACCGCCGGATTAATGCTGAGATTGAAAAAGGTTATACCTTGATATGCGGCACCGATCAGGGCATATATGCCGAGGTAAGCCCGCACCCTACCTCCCTGGTATTAAAGTCGAGCACGCCAGATGGTCAGGTTCACGGGCCTTATGAGATTCCAATGACCCCCAAAGCCCTGCTGGAAGAAGCCCAAAAGGGGGGGTTCTGGAGCTATGCTGCCGGGGTGGCCTACCAGGTGCTGATCAACTATCATGTGCGCGGGCTGGTACTCGATAACTACAAAACCGATCTGCCGGTTAAAAAGGGGCTGTCCTCCAGCGCTGCCATCTCGGTCATGACCGCACGGGCGTTCAACCGTGTCTATGACCTGAAGATGACCATCCGGGGCGAGATGGAGCTGGCCTACCAGGGTGAAATCACCACGCCCTCCCGCTGCGGACGCATGGACCAGGGTTGTGCTTTTGGCAACCGCCCTGTGTTGATGACCTTTGACGGCGACCGGCTGGATACTCACGAGTTCCAGGTTACCCGGGAGCTGTTTTTTGTCATCGTCGATCTGATGTCCCACAAGGACACCATGGAGATCCTCAACCGCCTGAACCGCTGCTATCCATTCGCCGAAAATGAGCTGGAGAAGGGGGTGCAGCAGCTGCTAGGCCCAATGAACAAGGAGATTGTCCAGCGCGCCATGCAGGCGTTGCACGCCGGTGATGCAGAGGCGATCGGCCTTCTGATGCTTGAGGCGCAGGACCTGTTTGACCGGTATGCTGCTCCAGCCTGCCCTGAGGAGCTCACTTCGCCTATCCTGCACCAGGTCCTTGCTCACCAGGCTTTGCGCTCGCACATTTGGGGTGGCAAAGGTGTCGGCTCTCAGGGAGACGGCACCGCTCAATTCCTGGCTCGCAGCAAAGAGGATCAAGCGCGGGTGGTGGAGATCTTGCAGCGCGACTTCAACATGCCCTCGCTGACCTTGACCCTGAAGCCCGAGCGCAAGGTGCGCAAGGCCTTGATCCCGGCCGCGGGTTTTGGCACCCGCCTGTTCCCGGCAACCAAGGCTACCAAGAAGGAGCTTTTCCCCATCATTGACCAGGATGGCATTGCCAAGCCAGCCATCTTGCTCATTGTTGAAGAGGCGCTCAACGCCGGTGTTGAAGAAGTGATCATCATCGTACAGGAAGCGGACAAGAAGGACTTTGAGTCCTTCTTTACCGAGCAGATCACCATTGAAAACTATAATAAGCTCCCACGTCATTTCCAGGATTATGCACGCCGCATTCTGGAGATCGGGCGCAGGATAACTTTCGTGGTCCAGCAGGCTCAGGAGGGTTTTGGCCATGCCGTCTACTGCGCGCGCCAGGCGATCGGGGATGAGCCGTTCCTCTTGATGTTGGGCGATCATCTCTATCGATCCAATAGCCAGGCGTCCTGCGCTCGCCAGCTTTTGGAAGCTTACCAGCAGCACGGCGGGAACATCCTCGGCTTGCGCACCACGCCTGAAGATCAGATCAGCAACTTTGGCACGGTCACCGGGGTATGGCTGGACCCCGAGCGCCTGATGAATGTTACCGAATTTTCGGAAAAGCCGACCATCGATTACGCCCGCAGCAACCTGCGCGTGCCGGCTTTCCCGGAGGGTGAATACCTGACGGTATTTGGCATGTATGTCATCAAGCCTAAGTTGTTTGAATACCTGGAAGAGCACATCAGCAACAATGTGCGCCAGCGAGGCGAGTTCCAGCTTACTTCAGCTCTGGACCGCCTGCGCCAGGAGGACGGCTTCTTGGGGTTGGTGATGGATGGAAAGCGCTACGATATTGGCCTGCCGCAGTATTATCTGGAGACGCTGCAGACCTTTTCCCGGCCTTGATAGTCTATGGGTCCAGGCGGTAGCCGACGCCGCGGATCGTCTTTAGATAAACCGGTTTCCGGGGATCGTCTTCGATTGCCCGGCGTAACCAGCTGATGTGCACATCCAGCGTGCGGGTATCTCCGGTATATTCGGTCTTCCATACTTCGCGGAAAAGTTGTTGGCGTTCGATCACCTCGCCTGGGTGTTCCATCAACACTTGCAGCAGCCGGCACAGGTAAGGGGTGAGGCGCACCTCGCGCCCTGGGAGGCGCAGGCGTTGGTGATCGATGCTCAGGCGCAGATCTCCCACTTGCAGCACCTGCTCTTCCAGTTCCAGTTCTTCAATGGTGGGGAGCAGGGGCATGATGCGGTTGATCAGCTTGCGGGCAGTAAATGGCAGTTGGAGGACAACATTGGCCTCCATGTCGCTGGCGATAACCTGCCCAGGGCCTGCGATCACGACAATGGGCAGGTTGGGGTGTTCTACGTGGATTAAATGGCAAATCCGTTTCCCGCTGGTGCGCAAGGAGGCCACGTACACCACCACCAGGTTGTGGTGGGCGCTTTCCAGGCGCGACAGAGCTTCGTTTCCAGTGGTGACAATGTCTACCTGAAAACCTTTCTTCCGTAACGTTGTTATGAAAGACGGGCCTTCAGCCCGTTTGCCTTCAATCCAGAGTATTCTTGTTTTCATCCAAAGTATATTTGTTGAAACCCTGATCTGTAGCGCCCCAAACCAGCAGTAAAACTGGGTTATGAGTGATGAGATTATACCTGGAATTGTAAAAAAAGACAATTACAATTCACCAGGAAAATTTAAGATTTGACCAACCATTGTTTTACAGTCCAGCCGGGGAAAAGGCTCAAGTTGTCGTTGCATCTGTGGCACGCCCATGTTAGAATCGATATGGAATTTTTTTGGCGGAGGCTTTTATGTCTGAAATGATCGAGGTTGTGATCGACAGTATCCGGGTCAGCTTGATGTCACAGCAAAGGATCGTCATCCTGCGTGAGAAAAACAACGAGCGATATCTTCCTATCTGGATCGGCATCTACGAAGCAGAATCGATCACAATTGCCCTGCAAGAGGTGGAAGTTGCCAGGCCTCTTACTCACGACCTGATGAAGAACATCTTTTTTGAGTTGAATGCCAGGATTATCCGTGTAGAGGTGGTTGCCTTGCGCGACGATACGTACTATGGGAACATCATTGTTGAAGCGGAAGGACGTACGATCAAGATTGACTCCCGCCCCTCCGATGCCCTGGCAATTGCTGTGCGCGCCCATGTGCCCATCCTGGTGGCCAGGTCGGTGATGGATGTGGCAGGGATCACCCCTGAAGAGGATATCCAGGAGGAGGCGCCGGAAGCCTCTCGGCCTGCTGCTCCGCCTGAACCCCCCGCACCCAGGCGCGATGTGCCTGAGGCAGAGTCAGGGGATGACCGCCTCGACGTGTTCAAAGATTTCCTGGCCGGTCTCGACCTGGACAACCTGGATAACCCGCCTGGCGGTGAAGACCGGGATTGAAGCCGGGTAAGCCTGTGATTTGCCGGGGTGCGCCGCTCGTACAGGGTGACCCCGGTTTTTCTTCCATTTGATAGGGTTTGCTGATGAGCGATTTTGTCAATCTGGAAACTGAGAGCGTTTCCTCTGCGGAACTGTTGCCCCAAAGCCGGGAAGCGGAGGAAGCGGTCATTGGATCGGTTCTGATCAACCCGGAGGTGTATTTCGACGTTGCCCAGTTTCTGCGTGGGGATGATTTCTTTATCCATCGTCATCGCTGGATCTGGGAGGCGATCACCCGCCTGCACGAGCGTCGTGTTCCCCTCGACTTGTTAACCGTCACCGAGGAACTGGATCGGCAGGGCCAGCTGGCGGAAGTCGGTGGCGCTGCTTACCTGGCAGCCCTGATCAACCAGGTCCCTTCAGCCCTGCATGCTCAATCCTATGGAAAGATCGTCGAAGAGAACTCCATCCGCCGCAAGATGCTGACTGCGGCCAATGAGATCGCCCGCCTGGCGCATAAACAGGATGTGACCATTGAAATGGTCATGGATGACGCCGAGAAGGCTATCTTTGGCGTCAGCGAACGGCGCCTGACCCACGATCTGCAGCCGATTAAAAGCGTCCTGAGCAGTTACTATGACCGCATCGATCAGCTTGCTGGTCGCCCCGAAGAGCTGTTCGGTGTGCCTACTGGTTTCATTGACCTGGATAAGCTCCTGCAGGGGCTTCACCCCTCCGATTTCCTGATTGTTGCCGGCCGCCCGGGTACCGGAAAGACAGCCTTCATGCTCTCCATCGCCAAGTTTGCCGCTCAAACCCACCGCAAGCATGTGGCCATCTTTTCCCTGGAAATGTCCAACGAGCAGCTTGTCCAGCGGTTGATCTCCCAGGAAACGCGCATCGACTCGCAGCGCCTGCAGACTGGCAAGCTGGAAGAAAAAGAATGGCCGCTCTTCACCCATGCCATCGAAGTCCTGGGCGATACCCAGATCTACCTGGATGATACGCCGTCCCTGACCCCCATCCAGCTGCGCACCAAGTGCCGCCGCCTGCACCTCGAGGTGCAGCTTGACCTGGTCCTGCTGGATTACATCCAGCTCATGTCCAGTGGATCGCGCTCTGAGAACCGGGTGCAGGAGGTGTCCTATATCTCCCGCAGCCTCAAGCAGCTGGCGCGCGAGCTGAACGTGCCTGTCCTTGTGGCTGCCCAGCTCTCTCGGGCGATTGAGCAGCGCTCGGATAAGGAACCGCAGCTTTCGGACCTGCGCGAGTCAGGCTCCCTGGAGCAGGATGCGGATATTGTCATGTTCATCCACCGGCCGGAGATATATGACCGGGACACGGATAAACCCGGCCTGGCTCAGATCAAGGTTGCCAAGCACCGCCATGGCCCGGTTGGCGAGGTTCAGCTGGTCTTCCTCGGCCAGTATACCAAATTCGAGAATGCCGCCACTCACCATGTCGATCTACGGAATATGTAAGGCAGGGAGTGCGCCCGGATGCTGACTTTTAATGGCTTCCCCGATGGCCGCATGCCCCTGACCCAGGTGCCCTCCCAGTTTTTTCGCGACCTGCTCCCGGCTATCGATAACCTGCCTGAGCTGAAGGTGGTTCTCTACCTGGTCTGGCGCATTGGCCTGATGGAAGGCGAGTACCGCTTCCTGCGCCTCAGGGATTTTGTACAGGATGAAAAATTCATGAACGGGATGGGGGCCTCTCCAGATGAGGCGCGGCTGAACCTGGAAATCGGCCTGGAACAGGCTGTGCGCCAGGGCATTTTCCTGGAGCTCAAGGCCCCGCTTGCCTCTGGCGACCTGGCCAGCTTTTTCTTCCTCAACGCCCCGAAGGGCAGGGCGGCGCTCCAGGCCTTTCAATCTGGACGCTGGTCGCCAGCCCCCAACCTGCCGCTCTCTACGGACCACCTGGTGGAGACCTCCAATGTTTACCGGCTGTACGAGGAGCATGTTGGCCCGCTGACCCCACTGATCGCTGATGCGCTGCGCGAGGCAGAAGAGACCTATCCGTATTCGTGGATTGAAGAGGCCTTTCGCATTGCGGTGGAGAACAATAAGCGAAACTGGCGGTATATTCGCGCCATTCTGGAACGATGGCAGAGGGAAGGTAAGGATGACAAGCAGGATCGACGAGACTCTGCGGAAGCTCGCCGCAAATACGCCGAGTGGTAACCAGCCTGCAGCGCAGCCCCAGGATACAGCCGCCTCCCCGGTTGCGACCGCCAGGCAGTTCAGTCCGGGGGATCCGGAATGCCCGGTGTGCCATGGCCTCGGCTATGTGCGCTATGAACTGCCGGTTGGTCATCCTGAGTTTGGCAGGCTGCACGATTGCGCCTGCCGCCAGGCGCAGATCCAGCAAAAGGTCTACCAGCGCCTGTTTGCCTTCAGCAACCTGTCTGAGCTTGCCCACCTGACCTTTGACAATTTCTTGCCGCGCGGCCGGGTTGGCGTGATGCCCCAGCATGCTTCTTCCCTGGAATTTGCTTATAACCAGGCCTCCATCTATGCCCGTACTTTAAAGGGCTGGCTGGTGCTCTTGGGGGGCTATGGGGTTGGTAAGACCCACCTGGCTGCCGCGGTGGGCAACTTCGCCGTCAGCATGGGGGTCCAGGCGCTTTTTGTGACCGTGCCCGATCTGCTTGACTCGCTGCGCACTTCTTTTTCTGACCAGGAAAATCCATATGCTGAGCGCTTTGAGCAGATTCTCTCGGTCCCCCTCCTGATCCTGGATGATTTTGGTACGCAGAATGCCACCCCCTGGGCGCAGGAAAAGCTGTTCCAGATCATCAACCACCGCTATATCAACAAACTGCCCCTGGTGGTGACCTCAAATATGCCCATGAACAGCATCGAAGGCCGTATCCGCTCCCGCCTCGAGGACCCGGAACTGGTGCATATTGTGCGTATCCAGTCCCAGGATTATCGCCGTCCCATCCTGGATGCCGGGCATCATGAGCTGTCTTCCCTGCCGATGCTGACCGGGCGCACCTTTGCCCATTTTGATTTACGCAAAGGGGAGGGCCTGGAGGCCCAGGACTTGCAGAGCCTGGAGCGAGCTTTTGCTGTTGCCCGCGAATATGCCGAAGCCCCGCGCGGCTGGTTGGTCTTCATTGGGCCTTATGGCTGTGGAAAGACCCACCTGGCTGCTGCGATTGCCCATTACCGCCTCGACCTGGGAGACCAGCTGGTGTTTATCAGCGTTCCGGATTTAATGGATCACCTGCGCGCCACCTTCGCCCCAACCAGCATGGTCAGCATGGACCGCCTGTTTGATGAGGTGCGCACCATCCCCCTGTTATTCTTAGATGACCTTGGAGCCCAATCCCCGACCCCCTGGGTCCAGGAGAAGCTGTACCAGCTCTTCAACTATCGTTATATGGCTGAACTGCCGACGGTTATCACCACCTCCAGCTTGAAGAAAGACCTCGACCAGCGCATCTTGAGCCGCATGGATGATCAGCGCTTGTGCCGGGTTTCTGCAATCACCGTACCCTCCTACCGCGGCCTGACGCCGCCACAGAAAAGCCCGCCGGTGCGCAAGCGCCGCTCTGGTTAGCCGCTCTTCCGGGGTTTCCCGGGGAACAGGAAAGATCAAAATGAGCACATACAGCAGCGAACTGCCTCTCCCTGCACATTACGATGCCGCCCGTGTCGGTGAAGTCTGGAAAGTTCAATATGAGACATTGGCGGCTGAGGCCCGCTTGTGGGCTGATCTGCATCATATTGAGCCGGAGCACAAGGACCGGATCAGGGTTGCCCTGATTGCTGTAGATGTGCAGAATACCTTTTGCATCCCCGGCTTTGAGCTGTATGTTGGGGGGCGCTCCGGGCAGGGCGCGGTCCAGGACAATCGCCGGTTGGTTGAATTTGTTTACCGCAACCTGCACAACATCAGCCAGATTTCGATCACCCTGGACACACACCAGGCGATCCAGGTCTTTCACTCCATCTATCTGGTCAACTCGCGTGGTGAACATCCCTCTCCGTTGACCCAGATCACAGTGGAGATGATTGCCCGTGGGGATTGGAGTTTCAACTCGGATATTGCCCCCAGCCTGGGGATCTCCGCCCAATATGGACAGGAGCAGCTGCTCTACTATGTCCAGCAGCTCCATGTCCAGGGGAAATATGACCTGACCATCTGGCCTTACCATGCTATGCTTGGCAGCATGGGGCATGCCCTGGTTCCGGCCTTTGAGCAGGCGGTCTTTTTCCATACCCTGGCACGTTACAGCCAGCCTGAGATCCTGGTGAAAGGCGATGACCCGCTGACCGAGAGTTATTCTGCCGTTGGTCCTGAAGTGCTTACGGATAGCTATGGGGAGCTCATTGGTCACCGGCGGCAGACCCTCTTCCAGAAAGTCTTGCATTATGATGTGGTGATCATTGCCGGGCAGGCAAAGAGTCACTGCGTGGCTTGGACCGTTGAAGACCTGCTGCACGACTTCCATCGCAAGAAGCCGGATCTTGCGCACAAGATCTATTTGCTGGAGGACTGCTCCTCGCCGGTGGTTGCCCCGGGGGTGGTTGATTTTACCGAGGCTGCAGACGCCGCTTACCAAAGGTTCGCTGCTGCTGGGATGCACATTGTGCGCTCCACCGATCCCTTTTGGGATTGGCCCGGTATCGCTCCATTATATTCGGATTGAACCGGTCATTATTGACATTTGGCTGATTCTATGTGATACTTACTCCATCAGGTGGCTGGTTCTAAAGACCTCTGCCTGTGTTTGAGATGCCATCCCATAAAAGAGGAGGTGTTGCCGAGATGTACGATGATAGTACCAAACGCAGCGCTGCGGCAGCCCTCCTCCTGATGAAGTAGGGAGCCGCAGCGCGCAGGAAGCCGTCCAACCGGGCGGCTTCTTGTTTGTCTGTGTCCCATCCAGTTGAACCATCCTCACAATTAAGGAGAGTTGAAATGAGCAAGTCACCATTCAGAACCCTGATCGAGTCGATCGCCAGCGAAATGGATTGGGAGATCAGTGAAATTGACGATGAAAGCGCGGTCATTGAATTGGAAGCCGAATCGGGCAGCGAGATGACCCTGTACGCCAGCTCCGATGAGGAGACGGTTGAGTTTGATGTGCCCAGCCTGGCAGTGATGGAGAAGGAGAGTGATATCCAGGGGAATGTCTCCACCTTCTTGCTCAAGCGCAATGCGGACCTGCGGGTGGGCGCCTGGGTCCTGGAAGAGGTGGATGACGGCTGGTGTTACTCGGTGATGTACAACGAGGATCTGGAGGTCCTGCAGAAGATGGCAAAGGACGGGATTATCTCCAACCTGATCACCATTGTGGAGGAATGCGATCGCTTTGATGAGCTGTGGGAGCAGGGCGAGATCGAGGGATGAAGCTTTTCTGGAATCCGGACCAGCGCCGGCTGCGCGCCGGCTGGCGGCTGGTGCTCCAATCTATCCTGTTCTTTTTCCTCCTCACCTTTGTCCAACTGGTGACCCAATTCGGCGCCGCGGCTGTGTTGATCGCCAGTGGGCAGCTGGATATAGACCTGTCAGACAGCCAGGGCCTGGGAGCCCAGATTGCCCAGGCCGCCATGCAAAACCCTCTGTTGTCCACCCTTTCCATCCTGGGCGTCTTGTTTTGCACTTTCCTCTCTATCTGGATCGCCGGGTTGATCCTGGATAGGCGCCCCTTCGCCGATTTCGGATTTCACCTGGGGGCATCCTGGACCGTCGATTTTGCTTTTGGTCTGGCTCTGGGCGCCGGGCTGATGGTCTTGATTTTCATCATCGAGCTCGCCGCCGGCTGGATCGACATCCAGGGTTTTTTCCACGCTTCTATCCCCGGCGCCGCGTTTGGCCTGCTCTTCCTGGTGGAATTGGTCAAGTTCATCTGTGTCGGTTTCTACGAGGAAATGCTATCCCGCGGCTATCACCTGAGGAATATTGCCGAGGGCATGAATTTCAAGCCCCTCAATCCTCGCCTGGCTTTGCTCATCGGCTATCTTTTCTCCTCCTTGGTCTTCAGTGTGTTCCATCTCGCCAATCCGCATGCCTCCTGGATCAGCACCATTAACCTGGTTGTGGCGGGTCTGCTGCTGGGGGCAGGTTTTGTATTGACCGGTGAGCTGGCTGTCTCCATTGGCCTGCATATTGCCTGGAACCTGTTCCAGGGCACCATCTTTGGCTTTCCGGTGAGCGGGACGGATAACCTGGTCAGCCTGGTATGGATTGAACAGAGCGGGCCGGAGTGGATCACGGGTGCTGGTTTTGGCCCGGAGGCCGGGATGATCGGCATGCTGGCCATGCTGCTGGGGTTGGCTGCGATTTATGCCTGGGTCAGGCGCCGCCGGGGTTTGGCCCACCTGCAGGAAAGGCTGGCGGTTTACTCTCGATCGTAAGGAAGGATGGCAGGGCTGGACAGGCATATATTTCGCCTCCTTTCTTTTGCCTGGTTTGCTTTCTGGACGCTGCTTTTTTCCCTGGCGTACACCCAGGCCCCTCTGTATACATCCAACCAGAACCAGTATTTTTTACACGGGCTGGCGGCTGCTGGCTATGGCTATCTGCAGGAAGATTGGCTGGTGAGCACTTTGGATCCTACCCCTGTCTTCAGCTTCCTGGTGCGTATCACCTACCAGCTCCTGCATTTTGAGCCGGTGTACTATCTCTATTACGCTTTGTTGATGGGGGTGTATCTCTATGCCCTGGCAGGGATTGTCGGGCAGGTATTCCCGGCGCTGCGCCAGGGAAAAGGGCGGCTGCTGCTTCTGGCTTTGCTCGTCGTGCTGCATTCCGCCATGCTGCGTTTCGGCCTGTCTCGCCTGTTGGGGGATAACTGGAACTTCCTGTTAGAAGACGGCGTGGCGGACCAGCGTATGCTAGGCCTGGTGTTCCAGCCCAGCTCATTTGGCGTCTTTCTGATGCTCTCGCTCTACTTGTTCCTGTGCCGGCGTCCGCGGCTGGCGCTGCTCAGTGCGGTTGCCGCTGCTACATTTCATCCTACTTACATTCTGGCCGCTGGCGTGCTCACCCTGGCATACCTGGTGGTGTTGCTCTTTGAGGGTTGGAGAACCAGGGGACCGCGTTCTACCTTGGTAGAGTGCCTGGGCCTGGGGATCTTTGCCCTGCTGCTGATCCTGCCTATCCTGGGCTATGTATACTTCGGTTTTCAGGGTTCGGCGACCGCCCTGGCCGGACAGGCGCGCCAGGTGCTGGTGGAATACCGCATCCCGCACCATGCCCTGTTGAGCTGGTGGTTCGATCTCACCGCCGTGTTCAAGCTGGCCTTTATCCTCCTGGCCTTGTATCTGGTGCGAAAACACCGGCTGTTTCCTGTGTTTTGTATAGTCTTTTTCACGGCCCTGGGGCTGACCCTGGTTCAGTTGGTGACCCGTTCCTACAGCCTGGCGCTGCTCTTCCCCTGGCGGCTGTCGACCCTGCTGGTCCCGCTGTCCACCGGGTTGATCCTGGGGTGGCTGGCGGCGCGGCTGCTTTCCTGGAAGGGTGGGGGGGCGGACCTGGTTTCCCGTTGGGCGCCGCGGGCCGCCTGGGCATTGGTTGCCCTGGCTGCCGGCGTCGGCATCCTGCGCATGGCGCTGGACTTCCAGCGCCAGCAAGCCCAGCCGTATCTCCCCATGACCGGCTGGGTCGCACGGGCTCACCGCCCCGGTCAGGTCTACCTGACCCCGGTCAAGCTGCAGGAGTTCCGCCTGGCGACCGGTTCGCCGGCCTATGTAGATTTCAAATCCATCCCCTACGGAGACCTGGATGTCCTGGAATGGTACCGCCGGGTAAGGCTGGCGGATCGCTTTTACAAAGACCCGGACTGCCAGCTGCTCGAACAGTTTGCCGGCCAGGAGGCGGTCACCCATCTTGTCCTTCCCCAGGACGGCAGGCTCTTCCGCTGCCCGCAGGCTACTTCAATTTACCAGGATGCAGCCTATGGCGTCTATCTCCTCCAGGCTCGCTGAGCCTTCCCCCTACCGCTGCTTGTGGCCGCTGGGGCTGCTGGTTGGCGTCCAGGTCGTACTGTTTGCTTTCTTTGCCCGTCAGCCTGAAGCTTCCGGGTTTCTATCGCCGACACGCTTCTCCGCCTTTGTGGCCCTGGGGGTGTTGAGCTGTGGGGTGGTGCCTGCCATTCTCCGCCCCGGCTTTGAGACCATGCTGGCTGGATGCCTGGCATCTTTGA
>CAIQIV010000138.1 GCA_903871905.1 uncultured Chloroflexota bacterium
ATGATAATGACCTGGTTAAGATTCAATGTTCGTTGTTTAGGATTGTTAAGAACATGCCTCGGGCTCCGCCACAGGCTTTGCCACGGGTGCATCTCAAGGCTTAGCACAGCGGAACCCGCCGCAGCCTCCGGCATCGTTCGGGATATTGCGGTCGCGGCTGGAGATGCGCACATACCACGGCGCGTTGTACCAGCAGCCGCCGCGCAGCACTTTTTCGGTCCCGCTGATCGGCCCCTGGGGGCTGATATCTGCCGAGACGTGGTAGTAATCGTGCTCGTACCAGTCTGACACCCACTCCAACGCATTGCCCGCCATATCCAGCGCCCCGTACATGCTGGCGCCTGCCGGGTAGCTGCCCACCGGGGAGGTATCCCCCACGCAGAAGTTGTCTCCATCAAAAAAGTTGAGCAGGCTGCAGGCCGGGCGTGTGTTCCCCCAGGGGTAGAGGCGCGCCTCCAGGCTGCCGCGGGCGGCCTTTTCCCACTCGGCCTCGGTCGGCAGGCGCTTCCCCATCCAGGCGCAGTATGCGCCCGCCTGCGCCCAGGATACATAGATAACCGGGTAATTGGCAAACAGCGGGTCATCGTAATAATGCGCCCGCGTATCGGAGTAGACCTGCCACGGCGGGGTGCAGGCCCCGGCGCGCACGCACACCTGGTATTGGGACACGGTCACCTCGTTCTTATCGATCGAAAATGGCTCCAGGAAAACCTGGTGCAGCGGCCATTCATCGTCATCGCAGCCGTCATCCAGCGTGCGATCGCAGCCCATCTGGAAAACACCCGGTGGGACCTGGACCATCTCAACCGGGGGCAGCGTGGGGGTCGGTATCACCCGGGAAATGGCGGGCAGGAACACGGACCAGGGGGTCGGGGAGGGCGGAGCAAACTGCGCCCGGCTTTCCCCCGGCTGCGAACGCATCGAGGCGGCGCCCGTGGTGACCACCAGGAACCAGGCCAGCCACAGCAGGCCGCCAACACCCAGTACTTTGGCTCTACGCTTCATACTCCGCTCTCCAACCAAAAGGTATCCTGGCAACATCCTCCAGGAAAAAGCCATGAATATTCTGTGCATGTTTTATACCATCGAATATAATTGCGACTAGAATTGGTCCGAATTGATTGGATAGGAGGATGTGATGAATGACAAGCCGTGGCTGAGCCGTTATGATCCGGGTGTCCCCCAGCATATTGAATACCCACCGGTCCCGTTGTTCTGGTTCCTGGAAGAGGCGGCCAGAAAATACCCCACCCATGCCTGTACAGTTTTCAAGGGGGCGCGCATTTCCTACCGCAAGATGAACCACCTGACCGACCGCCTGGCTGCCGGGCTGGTCAGTTTAGGCGTCAAGAAGGGCGATCGGGTGGGGATCTTCATGCCCAATTCACCCCAATTCGTGATGGCCTTTTTTGCAATCTTAAAAGCCGGGGGCGTGGTGGTGGCCACCAACCCGCTGTACACGCCGCGCGAGATTGAGCACCAGCTCAACGACTCCGGGGTGCAGGTGATGTTCGTGATGAGCAACTTCTACAACACCCTCAAACAGGTGCAGCCCAACACCGGGTTGAAGACGCTGATCGTCAGCAACATCAAGGAGACGCTTCCGGCCGTGCTGCGTCTCCTGTTCACCCTGTCCAGCGAGAAAAAAGACGGCCACCGGGTGAACCTGCAGATGGGGGATACCTGGATGAAAACGCTGATCGACCGGAATCCTGCGCGAGAGCGGCCCCCGGTTAGTGTCGGCCCGGATGACGTAGCCCTGTTCCAGTACAGCGGAGGCACCACCGGCGTCTCCAAGGGAGCAGTCGCCCTGCACCGCAACCTGGTCGCCAACGCCCTGCAGATCCGCAGCTGGCTGGTCAACGGCGAGGACGGCAGGGAAGTCCTGCTGATGGCCATTCCCCTGTTTCATGTCTACGGCATGGTCGCTGGGATGTGTGTATCGGTGCAGATGGGCGCCACGATGATCATGATCCCCAACCCACGGGACCTGAAGGATGTGCTGTCGTCCATTGATATTTACCAGGCCACCCTGTTCCCCGGCGTGCCGACCCTCTACAATGCCATCATCAACAACCCGGGCGTGCTGGCGGGCGAGTACAAGCTGCGCTCCATCAAGGCCTGCCTGTCCGGCTCAGCGCCCCTGCTGCGCGAGACCAAGGAGCGCTTTGAGGAGCTGACCGGCGGCAAGCTGTTCGAGGGCTTTGGCCTCTCGGAGGCGCCCACTGCCACGCACTGCAATCCGCTGCTGGGTGAGAACCGCACCGGATCCATCGGCCTGCCCCTGCCAGATGTGGTCGCCCGGATCATCAGCGTCGAGGACGAGGTCACAGAAATGCCGCAGGGCCAGAGCGGCGAGCTGGTGATCCAGGGCCCGCAGGTGATGCGCGGCTACCACAACATGCCAACCGAGACGGAGAATGTGCTGCGCGACGGCTGGCTGCACACCGGCGATATCGCTTACATGGACCAGGACGGCTATTTCTTTATCGTTGACCGAAAAAAGGAGCTGATCAAGCCCGGCGGCTACCAGGTCTGGCCGCGCGAGGTAGAGGAAGTGATTATTGAGCACCCCAAGGTCATGGAGGTAGGGGTGGCGGGCGTGCCCGACACCTACCGGGGAGAGACGGTCAAGGCCGGGGTGGTGCTGAAAGCGGGTGAGACCGCCTCGGAAGAGGAGATCCAGGAATGGTGCCGCCAACGGCTGGCGAAGTATAAGGTGCCCACCTTTGTGGAATTCCGCAGCGAGCTGCCCAAGACGCAGATGGTGGGCAAGCTGCTGCGGCGCGAGCTGGTGCGCCAGCATATTGAGGCGGCACAAAACAAGTAGCTGCCGAAACTTTTGACGCTGTTCTGCGTAATACTCTATGCATGCCGGTGCTGCGAGGTACTCGGGGAAGCCACGGACGGCAGTGCCGTCCTGACCCTAACCATGCGAAAAACCCTGGCCAGCCAGGATCCTGGCTGGCACAGTGGGTCTTTCGGTGATATATTAATCTGGCAAGGAGAATAACAAGATGAACATTGGTGCAAAGAAACTGTATCGTTCGCGATCAAACCGCATGATCAGCGGCGTGTGCGGCGGGCTGGGTGATTTCTTCGGAGTCGACCCCACGCTGATCCGCCTGGCATACGTCTTTCTATCCGTGCTGGTCAGCTTCGTTGGCCTGCTCTTCGTCGGCCCCATCATCTACATCGTCCTGTGGATTATCACCCCACAGGAGCCCATCGCGCCCGCTGAAGCCGTGGTTGAAGCCCCTCCGGAGCCGCCTGCCCAGGCATAAGCCGGTTAATCGCTGCCGACGACGTGGGTCTCGGTACGGTGGATGGGCAGATAGCCCTTGCCCGCCAGTTCTGGCGTGGGTATCGACGCCTCATCCGGTTTATCCGACAGGCAGAAAGTCAGGACGCCTCGCCCGCCCCAATCCAGGGCGAGCGCCCTGACCTCTGCGGTGATCACAATCTCGCCCTTCAGCAGCTGCTCCACCGCCAGGCCGTCGTCAAGCTCGCCCATGCGCCCCACCGTAGACAGGTACTCGTTGCGGCGGAAGCGTTTGAAGGGCGTCGGGTCGCCAGCCTGGACGCTTTTAAAGATTTCCTGGTGCAGCGGCATGAGCGCCGGCAGCAGGTCATCCTGGCGGGCATCCACCTCGCGGATGAACTGATCAAAGGAGCGCATCTGCCCGCTGCGCACGCTGGCGACCAGGTCATCCAGCTCAAACATACCGCTCCCCAGCACCAGGCAGATATAGGCCAGGTAGTCCTGGTTATCGGCGGTGAAGGGGTGGAACTCGGGCTGGTTGAGCAGGTCATAAATCTTGCGGAAATCGGTGGGATCAAACGCATCCCCCAGCGCCCCGGAAACCGTATCCTGCACCGCATCCACCCGCGCCTGGTCAATCACCTGGGCGTTGCGCCCGCGGGCGCCGATGGCGGTCTTATCCATATCAATCACCAGCGCCGTACCGGCATCCAGGGCCAGGCCGTGCTCTGCACACACCTTCTCCAGGTCGCGTACTGCCGCCCAGCGGTTGGATACCACCAGCCAGACCTGGTCATCCATCTGGCTGACCTCGGTGACTGCCGGGCCGCTGCTCTCAGAGCCAATAAAACCCACCCCGGGCCAACCGCCAGCCTTGCACAACGAGAGAAAAGCCGAGGCATCCGCCAGGCGCGTGTCCCCCAGGTACACCAGCCGCTGGATGGCCGCATCGGGAGCATCCAGCCGGCGCGCCGCCTGCAGCAGGTGCACGATCACCTGGGGATAAACTGGGTCCTGCTTGCGCGGGACCGGCCCCTGTTCCAGGCCAGCCTGCTGGCGCACCTCTGCCAGGCGCGGCAGGCGCGCATCCAACGCCTCCAGGTTGCGGTACACAATCCGGTCACCGACAAACTCGCTCACCGTGGAACGTCCAAACACATCCATCCCAGACTCCTGAACTTAAAAAATACGGGAATTTTGGACACCGCACGGGTCCAAAATCCCCGTAATTCTAACAGAAAACTTGAAAATGCTAAGCGGGTTTCGCCGCCTCAGGCTGGGGGCGCTTTTTGAAGGAGCGGATCCAGGTCATCGAATACTCGTCGCGACCCATCAGCAGGTCGCAGGCCTGCAGCGTGTAGCGGATCTCGGGGACGGTCGGGTCGGTGATGGCCGCCGCCAATCCGCGGGCGATGCCCAGGGCCAGGTAGGCAATGTTGATCGTCTTGCGGTCGGGCAGGCCAAAGGAGACATTGCTGGCGCCCAGGCTGAGGTTAACCCCCAGCTCGTTCTGGATGAGCTGCAGCGAATCCAGGGTGATGCGCCCGGCGCGGTGGTCAGCGCCGACGGTCAGCGCCAGGGCATCGATCAGGATGTCCTCGGGCGGGATGCCGTAGTCGCCGGCCCGGTTGATCAGCCGGCGCGCCGTCTCCAGGCGCGCTTCCGGCGTGGCCGGGATGCCGGTTTCATCGGTCAGCACGCCGATCACCGCCGCTCCGTACTTCTTCGCCAGGGGGAAGACGCGGTCCATCATGCGGGGCTCGGCGGTGGAGGAGTTGATCAGCGCCTTGCCCGGGTAGACCGCCAGGGCGGCTTCCAGGGCCTCGGGGCTGGCAGTATCGATGCACAGCGGGGCATTCGAGACAGCCGCCACAGCTTCAACCGCTCCGCTCAGCAGCTTCGGCTCGTCGCCTCCCGGGATGCCGGCGTTTACATCCAGCACCTGCGCCCCGGCTTCCAACTGCTTGCGCGCATCCTCCTGAGCCAGTGAATAATCGCCCTGGGACATGGTCTCCGCCAGTTTCTTGCGGCGCGTCGGGTTAATGCGCTCCCCAATGATCACAAAGGGGTGGTTGGGGCTGATGACCACTTTACGGTCTTTGAAAGTCAGAATGGTTTCCATCTTTTCCATTTTCTCCTGAAAGGTTTTTGCTGAGCCCCGAGCGGTGCTCAAAGGATTTCCACAGTTACAGAGTTACAGGCATTATACAGCATCGCCTCAAGACTGGCGCGCCGAATCCACCTGCCAGTTGGCCGCCTCCTCCTGGATCACATCATCCAGGATCGCTTCCCGGGTGAGATCCAGCTCATCCAGCAGGGCCTGTCGCGCCTGCTGGACATCCCGGGCCTCCAGGGCCTGGATGATGCGCTGGTGGCTCATCTCCTGGGACTTTCCAGCCCGGCGCAGAACCATGAAGCGCGCCAGGCGGTCCATTAAATGCCCCAGCGCCCCGGCCAATTCCTGGTTGCCCGAGGCCTCGGCCAACAGCACGTGGAAGCGGCGGTTCTCGTCGGTGTAGCGGTCGTAGGACAGGTCGTCATCCCCAGTGTACCCGGCGTGAACGGAGCGCAGCCCGGCAAGCTGCTCATCGCCGATCAGCTGCGCTGCCCGCTCCACTGCGGCCAGCTCCAGGATCTTGCGCAGCTCGAGCATGTCACGCAGCTGCTTGAGGGTGATGCGGGTGACGAAATACCCCGAGCGGGGCTTGATCGTCACCAGGCCCTCCTGGCTGAGCATCTGCAGCGCATCCCGCACAGGGGTCACGCTGGTGGCGTAGCTGCGCCTCAAGTCGTCGATCTCCAGGCGCTCGCCGGATTTGCGGTGGCCCATGATGATCGAGCGGCGCAGCTCGCGGTATATCTGCTCTTTACTGGTGCTGTCGGAGGGCATCGATCCCATGTGGGTACTTCCTGCCGGCGATTCTACCATAAAACATTAGATAGCCAAAGTGATATATCTAAATGACAATAACTTGACTTTTGATATATTAGATGGTATAGTCTGAAGCGCCAGGCAGAACGCGGAACACCCGGCTGCCCGGCCAACCACCACCCAAGAACCACCCTGACCTGTCCTTTTGGAGCAAGAATGATCGAAACACACGGTACTTCTATGAACAACGCCCATTATGCGCGCATGGGCCAGCAGGAATGCGAAAAGATCCACGAAGCCAGCCTGGAGATCCTGCGGCGCACAGGCATCGATGTCCATGACGAGAAAGCCCGCCAGGTGCTGCAGCACGGCGGGGCCTGGGTCGATGGGGAGCGCGTGCGCCTGCCGGAGTACATGGTCGCCCGGGCGCTCAACACCGTGCCCCACCAGTTCAACCTGTACACCCGCGGCGGTAAAGTCGCCATGCGCGCCGGCGGCTACAACACCTACTACGGCGGCGGGTCAGACTGCCTGAACATCCTCGACCACCGCACCGGGCAGCGCCGGCGCCCCACGCTGAAGGACGTCAAAGAGGCCAGCACCCTCATGGACGCCCTGCCGGAGATCGACTTCGTCATGTCGGCCTTTTTGCCCGAAGACGTGGACCAGCAGATCTACGACCGCTACCAGATGGAGGTAATGCTCAACAACACCACCAAGCCCATCGTCTTCGTCACCCCAGATTTCGAGGGCTGCGTGGCAGCGGTGGAGATGTGCGAGATCGCCGCCGGCGGGGCGCAGGCCTTCCAGCGCCAGCCGTTTGCCACCTGTTATATCAACGTGACCACCGGGATGATCGCCAATGCCGAGGCGCTGCAGAAGTGCATGTACCTGGCGGAGAAAGGCCTGCCCCAGCTGTACATCCCGCTCAACGCCGGGGGGGTCAACTCGCCGGTGACCACCGCCGGCTGCATGGCAACGATGAACGCCGGCACCCTGCTGGGCATCGTGCTCTCGCAGCTGGTGCGCGAGGGCGCGGCGGTAGCCATGCCGGGCTGGAACGGCGGCCCCTATAACTTGCAGACCATGGTCGGCAACTACGTGCTGGCGGACGAGCAAGGCGTGCCCACCTCGATGGGCAAGTACTACGACCTGCCGGTGTTTGGCCTGGGCGGTTCGACCGACTCCAAGGTGCTCGACCAGCAGTGCGGCGCCGAGGTGACCATCAGCCTGATGAGCTCCCTGCTGCACGGGGCTAACATCGTGCACGACGTGGGCTTCATGGATGCGGGCATGCAGGGCTCGCTGCAGATGATCGCCATCGCCAACGACCTGCTGGGCTTTATCCGCGCCATGACCGCCGGCGTGCTGGTCAACGACGAGACGCTGGCGCTGGAGGTGGTCAATGAGCTGGGGCCGACCGGCACCTATATCTCCCACCCGCACACCCTGCGCCACTACCGCGAGCCGTACTATTCCAAGCTGGCGGACAAGAACAACTACGCCGTGTGGCAGAAGCGCGGCGGGCTGACCATGGAAGCCCGGGCGGCCAAAATGGTGGACGATATCCTGGGCAAGCACCAGCCCGAGCCGCTGCCTGCCGACGTGCAGGCCCGCATCCGCCAGGTGGTGGAGCGCGAGCAGGAATGGATTAAGACCAAGAACTAACAACCAGAAAGGCGCAAACCATGCACGACGAAAAACCCTTCTTCATGCGCGAGCCCTGGCGCTACGACCCCCAGGCAAAAGCCGGGAAAGGCAGGGACGCCGGGCTGGGCTTCGACACCCGGGCCCTGCATTCCGGCTTCCACCCGCTGGAAAACCCGCTGCAGTTCCGCTCCTTTGTGCCGCCCATGATCCAGTCGATGACCTATCCCTACGAGAGCTTTGAGCGCTTCCCGGATTACATCTACGGGCGCAGCAAAACCCCCACGGTGAGCGTGCTGGAGGAGCGCCTGGCGGCGCTGGAGGGCGGTGAGGGCTGCGTGACCGCCTCCTCCGGCTCGCAGGCGCTGTTCAGCCTGGTGTTCACCATCGCCCGCCCGGGCGACAACGTGGTCACCAGCCTGAATATCTTTGGCGAGGGCTACAAGCAGGCAGCGGCAATCTTTCCCGAGCGCTGCGGCGTTGAATTCCGCTTTGTCAAAGATTCGACTGACATCCAGGCCTGGGCGAGCAAGATCGACCAGCGCACGAAGCTGGTGTGGGTGGAGACCCCCAGCAACCCGTGCCTGTTCGTCACCGACATTGCCGCCGTCGCCGAGGTGGCGCATGCCCACGGCGTGCCGCTGGTAGTGGATAACACCACCGCCACCGCCGCCCTGCAGAAACCCATGGAGCTGGGGGCGGATATCGTGCTGCTCTCGCTGACCAAGTTTCTCAGCGGCAACGCCAGCGTGCTGGGCGGGGCGGTGGTCGGGCCGGAGGCGCTGGTGGAGGACATCCGCTGGAACACCACCGAGTTTGTCGGCGCCATCCTGCAGCCCTTCGAGGCCTGGCTGATGCTGCAGTACCTGGAGACACTCTCCATGCGTATGGAGCGCCACTCCAGCAACTCGCAGAAGGTGGCCGAGTTCCTGGCCTCCCACCCCAGGGTGACCCACGTCAACTACCCCGGGCTGGCGGGCCACCCGGGACACGCCCTGGCGCAGCGCCAGATGAAAGCCAACGGCGGGCTGCTCTCCTTCATCGTCCCCGGCGGGATGGAGGGCGCGGCAAAGGTGATGAACAGCGTACGCCTGGTGGTGCACGCCGTGACCTTTGGCACCAGCCGCACCATCTGCATGCACCCGCGCACCATTACCCACGAGCACATGACCCCCGAGGAGCGCGCCGAGGCAGGCATCGACGATGGGCTGATCCGCCTGTCGGTGGGCCTGGAAGACCCGGACGACATCATCGCCGACCTGGACCAGGCGCTGGGTAAGCTGTAATCTCCGCGTACCCGCGAGTTAAAGGGGCTGCCCGGGTATTATCCAGGCAGCCCCTACATGTTCCATCCCGCGCTTACTGGCTTTCTGCGGATACGTATCGCAGCGCCACCGCTCCCGCCTTGAAGGCGTCACAGGCAGCCAGTTTCAGCTTCTGCCGGGCAGGCACATCCTTGAACAGCGGCAGCCCCTGCCCCAGGATGACCGGGTTCACCACCAGGCCGTACTCGTCCACCAACCCCAGGCGCACAAACTCCTGGGCGATGCGCGCCCCGCCAAAGATGATCATGTCCCTGCCCGGCTGCTGCTTCAAACGCATCACCTCGGCCGCCACATCGCCGCGCACCAGCCGGGAGTTGTTCCACTCCGCCCTGTCCAGCGTGGTGGAGAAGACCACCTTGTGCGCCTGCTCGATCCAACTGGAGAACTTGATCTCACTCTTCGACAGCTTCGGGTTGGTGGCCGGGGCGGTCGGCCAGTAGCTCAGAAACCCCAGGTACAGCGAGCGCCCGATCAGGCAGGTATCGGCCCGCTCCATCAGCTCTGGCAGCAGGCTGTCATCCATCTCCTCGGACATGGTCACCCAATCCATCTCCCCGTTCGGCCCCCCCACGAAACCATCCAGGGAAATTTGCATGGCCAAAATTACTTTTCGCATGGTTACTCCTTCCTCTACACCACTTATCCTCTCAGTTTAGACTACCAATAAACCAAACCTATGGTGCACGGTTCAGCTCTTCCAGACCACGCCCAGGCCGGGGCGCTCCGGCAGGCTGAACTTCGCCCCTTCATAGGTAATGCCGCTGAAGGGGTCGTTGGCCACCAGCAGCGGGCCGTCCAGGTCAGCGTAATCGCACAGCGGCGCCAGGTGCGCCGCGGCGGTCACCCCCAGCGATGACTCCACCATGCAGCTCAGCATGACCTGCATGTCCAGGGCGCGCGCCATGGCGATGGTCTTGAGCGCCTCGCGGATGCCCCCGGTCTTCTGCAGCTTGACCACCACCCCGTCCACCGCCCCGGCCAGCGCAGGCATCTCGCGCCCCGTCTTCAGGCTCTCATCGGCGAAGATCGGCGCCCCCAGCTTCTGCTTGCGCAGCCAGCGCAGGCCCTCGATGTCATCCTTTGCCAGCGGCTGCTCGATAAACTCGATGCCGTACCCCGCCAGGCGCGGGATGAGCTGCGCCGCCTGCTGGCGCGTCCAGCCGGCATTGGCGTCCAGGCGCAGGCGGGCGTCGCTGGCGCGGCGGATGGCGGCCACGATGGCCTCGTCATCCGGGCTGCCCAGCTTGACCTTGATGATCGGGAGGCCGGACTGGCGCACCCGCTCGGCCATCACCTGCGGCTCGTCGATGGCCACGGTGAAGGAAGTCAGCGGCAGGCGATCCGGGTTCAGCCCCAGCAGGCGGTAAAGCGGCTGGCCCAGGCGCTTGCCCACCAGGTCATGCAGCGCCATGTCCAGCGCCGCCCGCGCCGCCTGGCTGCCCGCCGGCAGCCGCTCCATGACATCCTCGATCAAAAAGGGGTCATCCCCCACCAGGCCGGCGGCGCGCTCCAGGTAAGCCTGGATCCCCTCCTGCGTCTCGCCCCACTGCGGCACGGCGGCGCCTTCGCCCAGGCCGTCCTCCAGCCGGGCCAACACGTTGCGCCGCTGGTCGCTGGCGCCGTGAGCAATGCGGAAGGTGACCCGCAGGTCCAGGGTCAGCGGCTGGCTGGTCAAATTCATCGCGGTCATCCATACCTCCTGACGCCCGCCAGGCGCTCCCGGAGCGAGGCGGAATAGATCGGGCTGGCCGGGTCCAGGCTGTTATAGGAAACGCCCCAGGCCGCGGCATTGGAATGCAGCACCTCGCTCCCGCCCAGCGAGACGCCCACGTGGGTGATGCGCCGCCCGCCGTGGTCCTTCAGGCTGACGCCGGGGATGGGCGGGCGCGGGTCGCCAAAGAACAGCAGGTCGCCGGGCTGCGGCGTCCCCTCCACCACCCTGCCGGCCAGGAACTGCTGGTCGGCGTCGCGCGGGATGCGCACCCCCAGGAAACCCCAGAAGGCCTGGGCAAAACCCGAGCAGTCAAAGCCAAAGGGCGTGCGCCCGCCCCACAGGTAGGGCACGCCGACAAAGCTGCGCAGGATGTCCAGGGCCGCCAGGATGCGCTCAGCCGCCTCCTCCGCCCGCCAGGGCTGCAGCGGGGCAAGCTGGCTGCTCTCCACCCACCAGAAGCGCCCGTCCGGCAGGCGCAGGCGGCTGAGCGGGGGGCGCTCGTCTTCCAGGACGAGGCGGGCGCCGAAGGGCAGCCGGCCGGCCACCGTCTCGTGGATGCCTCCGGCGTCGCAGGCGCGGGGCGAGGCATAGGCCGCCGCCAGGTCCACCGCCACCTGGCAGCAGCAGGCCGCCTGATAGGCGCGCGCCTCGTCCTCGCTGCACTCGTGCAGCGCAGCCGCCTGCAGCCAGCCCAGGTAGCCGGTGTCCAGCAGCTGCACCATTGCCCAGTCGCCGCGACGCTGCAAGATGCGCACCGCCTCGCCGATCAGCGCCTGGCTGTCGCAGGCGGCGTGGATCGTCGGCTCGCGGCGCAGGTCATTGACGCTGCGGCGCACCAGCGCCCAGGGCGCCTGGGCATCGAGCAGCACCTGCACCTGGTCGTCCACTTCGCCAACCAGCGGCCGCAGCCGCTCCAGCGCCGCCTCCCGGTCCTCGGGGCGCAGCACCTGGCCGGCCAGCAGCGCGCCGCCCTCTCCCTGGCTGAGGTGCAGCGAGAACAGCGAGACCCGGTCATCTGCGCCGCGCTCGCGCTTCAGCCGGTAGAGCTGGTCGTTGGCCGGGTCGCCGCGGCGCTCCAGGAAGTCCTCCACCCGCTCCACCCACTGGAACAGCCGCTCATCGTGCACGTTGTGCCCCACCCCGGCCGGGATCCACAGCTCGGCATGCGGGATATGGTGGGCGATGAACCGGGCATGTCCCGCCGGAGCGTTTACCCGGTCCTCCTCGCCCTGCACCACCAGCGCCGGGCGCTGGACGGCAGCCAGCTCTTGAGGCGTGTAATTGGGCTGGGTAATCGTCTCCTCCAGGGTCAGGCGCAGCAGTTCGGACCAGTACTCCGGGCCGTGGGTGGCGCCGTGCAGCAGGATCATCTCGTTCATCCAGCCCGGGTCGTCGCGCCTGATGCGCTGCGGGTCAAAGACCGCCGGCTCCTTCTCCACCAGGTCCGGGCTGACGTAGGCGTTGGCCGCCTGGAGCACGGCGCTCTGCACCACGTCCGGGTGCTCCAGCAGGGCGACCAGCGCCACGTTGCCGCCGTTGCTGTGGCCGATGATGTGCGCCCGCTCGTAGCCCAGGCGGCGCACCAGTGCCGCCGTGTCCGCGGCCATCTCTTTGAACGAATAAGAATGATTGGGGTTCTCGCTCTGCCCGTGGCCGCGGCAGTCGGGGACGATCACCCGGTAACGGCGCGCCAGCAGCGGCGCGGCCAGCGACCAGTTGGAGCGCCCGGTGCTGGTTGAGCCGTGGATCAGCACCACCGGCGCCCGCCCCGCCTGGTCCTGGCCAAAGGCCTCATAGTACAAGCGCGCCCCGTTGACTTCGATAACAGCCATCTTTTCTCCTTTGCTCCTATCAGACTTCCGAAGTCTGGAAGACTGCGTCTTAAAGACTTCGGAAATCTTTGCAACACATCCAGGCGGATTGTATGATAACCCCCGCCGCCTGTCAACCAATGATACAATCAGGGCATGGAAAATGCAGAAAACTCTTATAAAGCCGGGTTTGTCGCCGTGCTGGGGCGGCCCAACGTCGGCAAATCCACCCTGATCAACGCCATGCTGGGGCAGAAGGTGGCGGCGGTCTCCCCCCGCCCGCAGACCACGCGCAAGCGCCAGATGGGCATCCTGTCCCTGCCCGCCGGGCAGGTGGTGTTCATTGATACCCCCGGCGTGCACAAGCCGCACCACAAGCTGGGCGAGAGCATGAACCGCGAGGCAGCCTCCACGCTGCAGGAGGCCGACGTGGCCTTGCTGATCGTCGACGCCAGCCAGGCGCCGCACGCCGAGGACCAGATGCTGGCCGACCTGCTGCGCCGCTCCAACACGCGCGCCGCGCCGATCCTGGCGCTCAACAAGGCCGACCTGGTGAGCGCCGAGGAGCTGCCCGCCCGCAGCGCCGCCTACCAGGCGCTGATCCCCCTGGCCGAGGTGCGCCCCATCTCCGCCCTGCGCAATGAAGGCCTGGACGGGCTGCTGGAGCTGATCCTGTCCCACCTGGGGCAGGGCGAGGCCTACTTCCCCGATGGCCAGGTAACCGACCTGTATGAGCGCGAGATCGCCGCCGACCTGATCCGCGAGGCGGCGCTCAACATCCTGCGCGACGAGGTGCCGCACGGCATGGCGGTGCGCATCGACCAGTTCCTGGAGCGCGGCGAGGAGGGCGCCTACATCGAGGCCACCCTGTTCGTGGAGAAGGAATCGCACAAGCCGATCGTCATCGGCCAGGGCGGGGCGATGCTGAAGAAGATCGGCTCGGCGGCGCGCAAGGAGATCGAGACCATGAGCGGGCGCAAAGTATATTTGCAGCTCAGGGTCAAGGTGCGCAAAAACTGGCGCGACGACGAGCGCGTGCTGCGCAGCTTCGGTTTCTCATCCAAGGAGTAGAGCATGACCACCATCCTGCTGATCGCCGCCCTGTTGTGCGCCGTGCTGGACTGGGTCGCCGTGGCGCGCCAGGTCAAGCCGCTGGAATACTTCGCCAAGCCGGGGGTGATGGTGCTGCTGCTGGGCTGGCTGTGGCTCAGCAGCGGTTTCCAGGACGGGCTGGCCTGGTTCGCCCTGGGGCTGCTGTTCTCCATGGGCGGCGACATCGCCCTGATGCTGCCGCGCGAGCAGTTCATCGCCGGGCTGGTCTCCTTCCTGCTGGCGCACGTGGCCTACCTGGTCGGCTTCACCCAGGGCCCCCTGCCGCTCAACTACGTCAGCCTGGCGCTGGCGGTGCTGGTGGGACTGACCGCCAGCCAGGTTTACCGGCGGGTGGCGGGCGGCCTGAAAGCCAGCGGGCAGGAGAAGCTCAAGCTGCCGGTGCTGGCCTACACGGCGGTGATCAGCCTGATGCTGCTCTCGGCGCTGCTGACCCTGGTGCGCCCGGAGTGGGCGGCGCAGCCGGCGCTGCTGGTCAGCTCGGGGGCGCTGCTGTTCTTCATCTCGGACGGCACGCTGGCCTGGAACAAGTTTGTCTCCCCCCTGCCCCACGGGCGGCTGGTGGTGATCATCACCTACCACCTGGGGCAGATGCTGATCATCCTGGGCGCCGCCGGGCAGATGGTGAAATAAGTCCAATGATCGATCCAACCAGGAAGCGCGCTCCAATTGTGCGCCTGATCGGCTTACCCCGCCTGGTACATAACTGGCCGCGTTGGCGCCCGAACGTCCGCTCTCAGAGCCGGTGGCGGGGCTTCGTGACCTTTCCTCTTCCGTAGCTCCGGGAGGGGGCGACCCTATCTTCTCACCACCTTCCACCGCGCACCACGGCGGGTCGCCCCTACACCCTCCACATCCACCGCGCACCACGGCAGGTCGCCCCTACGATAGATGCTCCCCGTTCTGTGTGGTTTGCAGGACCTACCTCTTCCGTAGCGGCGACCCGGCGTGCTCGGCCATAACCTTCCATGCGCCAGGCGAGGGTCGCCCCCTCCGCCGGGGATGGCGGCTCCGGGAGGGGGCGACCCTATCTTCTCACCACCTTCCACCGCGCACCACGGCGGGTCGCCGCTACGATAGACAGCCACACTTTTACACCCAGGTGATGCAACATACAGCCCGGTCCAGGGGTGATCCCCAGGGACCGGGCCGGTTAGATATTCGCCCGGGCGCACAGGTGTGCGCCGCGAGCCGGAGCCGGGCCAGCCAATTTTCTGCCGCGGCCGCCGCCCATGAGCAGCCGGCACTCCTGGCGGGGAGGAAAACTGTGGGAGAACACCACCCGGAAGCCAGCATTATTGTTGAAGTTATCGGGCTCGTTCCTGTTGCGGTAGGCGCAGCGGGCGTTCCTTCGATTATTGTTCCACGAGCCGCCGCGCAGCACACGCTGTTCTCCTGGCCTGCCCCGTTATAAACTCTTTTTCCAGCCGCCCAGCAGGCGGCCGATCTCCACCAGCATCCTGGCGGCATGTTCATACTGCCCCAGGCTGATCAGCTCCAGGTCCTTACACAGGCGCAGGTGCTGCTTGAGCTGCGCCAGCTGGGCGTCGGCCTGGTTTAGCCAGGTGCGGCGCTCGGCAGGCGGCGCCAGCCCGGCGCTGAGGATCGTCTCCTGGAAGTCCAGGGCGCGCCGCGCCACCCGCTCACCCAGGCCAAAGCGGTGCGCCCGGGGAAATTTTGTGGCCTGCGGCAGCAGCCACAGCAGCAGGTCATAGGTGCGGGAATAGATCGGCGATTCTTGCATCTTTACTCGGTCACAGGATCAGCTCACCCAGCACGGCGCGGCGCAGCCCCCAGGTGTCGCCCCAGGCGGCGTGGGCCGCCCAGGAACGGACGGATGCATCCAGGCGAGAGCGAGGCAGCCGTCCGGCAGCCCACTCCAGGAATAAGCGGCGCAGGCGGCGCTGGAAAGCCACCCCCCGCCGGCGCTTCAGGCGCGCATGGTCGGGGTAAATGCGGAAGCCCAGGAAGGGCACTCCCGCCGCCACGGGGTATACCTGCGGCGGATGCAGCGCCAGGCGCAGGTGGGAGAGCCGGTCCAGCACCGCATCCCGCCACTGCCAGAGCTGGCGCTTGTCATCGCTGAAGAGCAGGAAATCGTCCACGTAGCGCAGGTAGGCCGGGCAGCGCAGCTCGCGCTTGACGAAGTGATCGAAGCGGTTCAGGTAGACATTGGCCCAGAACTGGCTGGTCAAGTTGCCGATGGGCAGGCCCCGTGGGCGGTTGGCGGCGAAGAGGTCATCGCCGCCAAAGTAGACCATGTCGTATTCCTCGTTGAGCACCCCTGCGCCGCTGGCCAGAATTTGACGGCAGAGCGCCAGTGTTTTTGCATCGCCGAGGGTACGTTCCAGGTTGGCCACAAGAATGGCATGGTCGATACTGGGGAAAAACTGGCGCACATCCAACGGCAGCAGATAGCGATAGCGGCGCAGGTAGGTGGTGCAGCGGTCGAGGGCGCGGTGGGTGCCCTTGCCCACCCGGTTGGCGGAGCTGTCGTCGATAAACGAACGCTCGAACAGGGGAGCGGTCACATTCATCAAGGCGTGGTGGACGACCCGGTCGCGAAACGGCGCAGCGGAGATCAGGCGACGTTTGGGGTCGTGCACGACAAAGCTGGTGTAGCCACTGGGCCGGTAGATACCGTCGAGCAGTTCCCAGCGGAGCGTGACCAGGTTCTCTTCCAGTTTGAACTCAAAACCTGCTGCCCCTGCCCGGCTGCGCTTGCCGCGTG
>CAIQIV010000139.1 GCA_903871905.1 uncultured Chloroflexota bacterium
CCAGGATAGCCCGACGGTTCAACGCACCGGTCAGTGGGTCATGACTGGCCAGGTGTGCTAACGCCTGTTGGGTTTCATAGAGGCGCGTTTGCAGGTCAAGGGTGCGAAGCCCTACCCGGATGCGGGCATATAATTCATCGTTATCAAAAGGCTTCTTCACATAATCGTTTGCACCAGCATCTAGCCCGGATATGATATCCGCCTTATCATCCTTGCTGGTCAGCAGGATAATATAGGGGGGTTGATCAACCAGATGGGCACGTACCTGTTTGATCAATTCCAGCCCATCCATCTCCGGCATAATCCAATCCAATATGACCAGGCGAGGTGGGTCCGGCTGCTGTAAGACCTCCCAGGCAGACAAGCCATCGCTAACCGCAGTGACAGTGTAACCCCATTTTTTTAGAATGCCAACCAGTATGGTTCGTGTCGTTGAGTCGTCTTCAGCGATCAAAGTCTTCAATCATCACCTCTCCTGATGAACAACCCGGGTAAAGCGTTCAAACTCAGCCTCCAGGTAGGGGATATTCTCCCGCAGTTGCTCCAGGACATTTTCCACGGGTTGATCACTCATCTTACACAGCTTCTCCACACCCAAAGCAGCCTGGCGAAGCCGGTTGGCGCCGATATTGGCGCTGGCCCCTTTAATCGTATGCGCCTGGCGGTGGGCGCCAGTGAGGTCACCGGCGTCCAGGCAGGCCTTCAGAATAGAAATTTGATGGGGAATATCTCCCAGGAAGGCCTGCAGTACAGAATGGATCAACTCCTGGTCGTGGAATAGGCGCTCACTCAAGCCGGAATCATTGAAAACTTCCGTTCCCTGATATTCCTGCGATGGCAGGTCGCTCGGCAGGACAGGTGACGACGCGGCGCGCTGACCCACCGGGCGGTGATTATCCTCCCGGGGTTTCAGCCACCTGAGCAGCACATTTGCCAATTCGGCGGTGTTGATTGGTTTGCTGAGATAATCATCCATCCCGGCTTCCAGGCAGATCTCCCGGTCGCTGCCCAGGGCATGGGCGGTCATCGCAATGATTGGGAGATCGGGATTGAGCGCTGCTGCCTGCCGCTCGCGGATCAGGCGCGTTGCTTGCAGCCCATCCACTTCTGGCATCTGGATATCCATCAGAACCAGGTCGTACGGAATTTTTTGCAGCGCCTGGATCGCCTCCACCCCATTTGCTGCGGCATCCGCCTTTAATCCCATCTTGTGCAATATGCGCAGCGCTACCTGCTGGTTAGTGATGTTATCCTCTACCAACAGTATCCGGCCCTCAAGATTTAGATCGTGTAGCCTTTCCCTGCCAGCAGGAGAGGCGCCCGGAGGCGGTTCAACCGGGATCCCATCCGGAAGCAGACCAGCAAGGACCGCCAGAAGTTCAAAATGACGGGGTGGTTTCCCCAGGAAGGCAGAAAACCCCAGATTTTCAAAGCTCTTTACTTCTAAATATTCACCCGGGGGCGAGAGCAGAACCAGGCGCAAATCAGCCAGGCCAGGGTCGCTGCGAATTGCCTGGCAGAGCAGCGCTCCATCCATGCCTGGCATATGGCGATCCAGTAATGCAATCTGGAAAGGATCGCCTGCGCGCCTGGCAGCCCCTAACATTCGCAGTGCTCCAGGTCCATCCGGCGCCGTGTCCAGGCGAATCCCCCAGGCTGCAAGCTGCTCTCCCAGCAGGGTGCGGCTGGAGGTGTTATCATCCACAACCAGGATGTGAATCCCCGCCAGCTGGGCTAATGTTGGCGAGACCGGCGGGGGACCTCCCGGCTGCAGCTGGAGACGAACAGTAAACCAGAATTCAGATCCCTGGTCCACCTGGCTTTTAACCCCAATCTCACCGCCCATCAGCTCTGCCAGCTCCCTGGATATTGCCAGGCCAAGCCCGGTGCCGCCAAACTGCCGGGTGATCGAAGCATCCAATTGGGTAAATTTGGTAAAAAGGAGGCTGGTTTTCTCTGGTGGAATGCCAATGCCCGTATCCAGCACAGAGAAAAGCAGTTTCACACGATTATCTGATTCCCCCTGGCTGGAAACACGCACCACCACCTCTCCCGTGTGGGTAAACTTGATGGCATTTCCCACCAGATTCATCAATACCTGGCGCAGCCGCCCTGGATCGCCTCGAACCCAGGTCGGTACTCCTGCTCCAACCGCGCACAGCAGCTCCAACCCCTTTTCGTAAGCCTGTAGTGCCATGGTCCCGGCAAGATCGTCCAACAGGTCCAGCAGGTCAAAGTCCATTGTCTCTAATTCCAGCTTGCCCGATTCGATCTTGGAGAGGTCGAGGATGTCGTTGACCAATGCCAGAAGAGCCTGGCCGCTGGACTGGACAACCTCTGTCATCCGGCGCTGATCATCATCCAGGCGGCTGTCCAACAGCAGCCCGGTCATACCAATCACCCCATTGAGCGGAGTACGGATCTCATGGCTCATATTCGCCAGGAATTCGCTCTTGGCGATATTGGCCGTCTCCGCCTGGATTGCGAGGGCATTGGCGCGCTCAACGGATACCGCCAGCTGGCGGTTGGTTTCACGCAGTTCAGCTTCCGCCTGCTGGCGCAGACGGATATTCACCAACATTTGAGCAAATACCATCAACAGATGCCGCTCGTTTTCAGAGAAGGTATGCTGAGCTCGCACCCAATCAAAGCCCACAAAACCCAGGCATACCCCTTCACTCATCAGAGGAATGGTCAGTAAACTGAGGATATCCTGTGCAGACAGCAGATCGCGCAGATTACCAGCCGGCAAATTTTGCACAATTGGGATGGAAACAGGGTCTCCGCCTAGGTGAGTTTCAACCCATTCCGGGATTGTCTCCAATGGAACAGCCTTCAGCAGATCGATCTGGGGTAGGATGCCCTCGGCGCACCATTCCTGGGTGTTCGTACATATTTGCTGCTCGAAATCATAGTTGAAGGTATACGCGCGGTCCGCCTGGACAAAGGATGCCAGGTTGCCCAGCGAGACCTGGAGTGCAACCGCCACCGACTCCAGCGGCAGGTTGATATAGGTTGAGGAAATTTCTACCAGCAGCTGCTGCAGGCGGAATTGCTGCTTTAGCTCCTGTTCAATATGTTTTTGACGGGTGATATCGCGCACCACGCATGTCAGCCCGCTCTGCCTGCCATCACTATCCCGGAAAGAGGTGACGTGGAAATCATACCACATGCGTCCATCCGGCGTTTCCAGGTAGTATTCAGCCATTGTAGGGTTCCCGGTTTGCATGCTGTGGGATAATGCGTCCATGACCATGCCATATGCGGGTTGGGGAAAGCCAATCTCTGAAAAACTCCGGCCGACAAAACTGTCTGGAGGTAGAAACAAACCATTATTTGCAGGCTGGTGATATTCCTGGAAAACCAGGTCGCTGTCCAGGACAAAGACCATGTCGTTCATGCTGGCAATCAGTGAGCGCATCCGGCCCTCACTTTGCTGCAGCTCAGCCTCCATTTGCTTACGAGCCGTGATATCCTGGTGCGTGCCCGACATGAGCAGAGGTTGGCCGTCATCATTCCAGGCAGTCACTTTGCCTCGGTCCAACACCCACACCCAGCTCCCATCCTTATGCTTCATCCGGCATTCCAGGTCGTAGTAATCCAGCTCACCCCTGAAATGTTTCTCCAGCATGGCCTCGCTTGCAGCCAGG
>CAIQIV010000140.1 GCA_903871905.1 uncultured Chloroflexota bacterium
ATGATGTTTGTGGACATGGACACCGATTTCCAGTCTGAGCTGCCCAACCGGGCTTCCGGGGTGATCGCTCCAGGGCAGGGTACGGCATCCGGGGCAAGCTCCGGTAAGAGCGGACCGGGCGGGGCGCAGGCAGAAGGCAGCTCGAGCATCAGCGTGGAGTCTCAATCCCTGGTGGCGGTGCCTGGCGGCGGTAACTCGCTGGTTGGACGGGTGGTGGTGGACTCGCAGCTGGGACACCAGATGTATCTGATCCCTTCGGAGGCCCAGCGCCCGCGCCTGGCGAGCGCCCTGCTGTTCAAGGACGTGATGGTGTTGAAGGTCGGGAACTTCCCCCTGGGTGCTGAGACGACCAATACCAGCCAGACCACCGAGGCTGCGCCCGCAGCCACCGAGCAGCCTCCGACAAACGTGGTTAATCCCCAGGTTACCCAGGCGCCGGTTGAGAAGCCGGACGTGGTTACCCTGATCCTCCATCCCCAGGATGCCTTGACCATGAATTACCTGATGCCGTATATCCAGAGCGGCACGGTGCAGCTCAACTTTGCCCTGCGGTCGGCTGGAGACAATACGCCGATGGAGGATGTTGAATCGGTGACCCTGCAGTTCCTGCTGGATAATTACAAGATCGCTATCCCGGTCAAGCTGCCTTATGGCCCTGAGCCGGCGATCCGCAGCCTGGTCCTGCCTGTGTTGGGTAATGATTACCAGCCGACACCACAGCCATAGTCTCACCGGGAAGTATGTATGGGAGCTGATGCCAAGTTTCGCATTTTAATCGTTGATGATATTTCCGAGACGCGCGAAAACGTCCGAAAACTGCTGCAGTTTGAGAATGATTTTGAGGTGGTTGGAGCTGCCCGCACAGGGAGGGAAGCGATCGATGCGGCGCGAGAGACCCGCCCGGATGTGATCCTGATGGACATCAATATGCCGGACATGGATGGCATCACCGCTACGGAAACCATCCACCGCAACGATCCGGTGACGCAGATCATTATTCTCTCGGTGCAGGGGGATCCGAACTATATGCGCCGCGCCATGCTGGCCGGGGCGCGTGACTTTTTGACCAAGCCGCCGGCGCTGGATGACCTGGTGGCGGCGATCCGGCGGGCGGGCAAGATAGCGCATGAGGAGCGTCAGAAGGCTGCCAGCCAGCCGCCTGCGCAGGCAGGCACGCCCACCCTCAGCGCCCAGGCGAGCACCGCCCTGGGCAAGATTATCCTGCTGTACAGCCCGAAAGGAGGCGCAGGCGCCACGACCATGGCGGTAAACCTGGCGACCACGCTGCACAACGATGAAAATCCGGTGGTCCTGGTGGATGGCAGCCTGCAGTTTGGGGATGTGAGTGTGTTCATCAATGAGCAGGTAAAGAATCACGTGGCGGATCTGACCCCGCGCGCCGACGAGCTGGATGCGGAAATCGTTGAAGAAGTGCTGGCCAAGCATTCCCTCACCGGGATGCGTTTGCTGGCCTGCCCGCCCCGCCCCGAGCTGGCGGAGAGCGTCAACCCAGACCAGTTTGCCAAGGTCCTGCAGTTTCTGCGCGTGATGTATTCCTATGTGGTGGTGGATACCTGCTCGACACTGACCGAGCCTATCCTGGCAGCGATGGACGTGGCGGATGTGATTATTCTGATCACGACCCAGGATATCCCGGCGATTAAAAGCGCACGCCTGTACCTGGACCTGGCGGACAGGCTGAAGATCTCGCGCAAGCGCATCCTGCTGGTGATGAACCGGTTTGATAAGCGCATCGGCATCTTGCCGGAAAAGGTGGCTGAGAGCTTCCACCATGGGATGGCGGCCGTGATCCCGTTTGATGAGCGGACGGTGGTCCCCTCCATCAACCGGGGCACACCTTTTATGTTGGGCGATCGCTCGCGCCCGGCGGCGCGCGGCATCCTGGACCTGGCGCAGGTGGTGCGCCAGACGCTGGTTGAGTTTTCCCAGGCAGACAGCGGCCGGGAGAAAGTTGCCCAAAAACGCCCGGGGCGCTGAGCCAGGATTGGTAGGTATCAGGAGCTGGAACGATGTCGTTACTCAAGCGGATTGAACAGGGGCAGGGAGCCCCGCAAAATAAGCCCGCCGAAGGCAGCCCACCTGACCAGGCGTCACGCCTGGCCGGGCTGCAGCCGCGCCGGGCTGCCCCACCCGGTGTCAACCCGGAGCGGGATAAATATCTTGACCTGAAGACGCGCGTTCAGAACCGCCTGCTGGCTGAGATTGACCCTTCCGCTGATATTTCAAAAGTCTCGCATGTGCGGGCGCAGATCCAGGAACTGTTTGAGCAGGTCCTGGCAGAGGAAAATATTGTCCTTTCGCGCCCGGAGCGGCACCGCCTGTTTGAGCAGATTGCAGCAGAGATCCTGGGCTTTGGACCGCTGCAGCCCCTGCTGGAAGATGAGACGATCACCGAAGTCATGGTAAACGGGGCGCGCAATATCTTTATTGAGCGGGGTGGGAAGATCTTGCGTGTGCCGGTTACCTTTGAAAGTGATGACCACGTGATGCGCATCATTGACCGCATCGTGGCCCCCATGGGACGGCGCATCGATGAGTCCAGTCCCTACGTGGACGCCCGTTTGCCGGATGGCTCGCGCGTCAATGCGGTCATCCCACCGATTTCGCTGGTTGGCCCTGTGCTAACCATCCGCAAGTTCTTCAAGAACCCGATTTCTATTGAGCAGCTGGTGAAGTTTGGCTCGATCACCCCCGAGGCGCTGCAGTTTCTCAAAGCCTGCGTGGAATCGCGCTTGAATATTGTGATCTCAGGTGGTACTGGCTCGGGCAAGACCACGCTGCTCAATATCATGTCCCAAATTATCCCCGGGGATGAGCGTATCGTCACCATTGAAAACGCAGCGGAACTGCAGCTGCGCCAGGAACACGTGGTGACGCTGGAGTCGCGCCCTTCCAATATCGAAGGCAAGGGCGAGGTGACCATCCGCCAGTTGGTGATCAATGCCCTGCGTATGCGCCCAGACCGGATTATCGTGGGTGAGATCCGTGATGATGCCGCCCTGGATATGCTGCAGGCGATGAACACCGGTCACGACGGCTCGATGACCACGGCGCACTCTAACGGCCCGCGCGACACCCTGGCCCGTATTGAGACCATGACCATGATGGCCGGCATGGAACTGCCGGTGCGCGCCATCCGGGAGCAGATCTCGTCGGCGATTGACCTGGTTGTGCACCAGGAGCGCTTGAAAGACGGCACGCGCAAGGTGGTCAACATCACCGAGTGCAGCGGCATGGAAGGGGATGTGATCACTATGACGGATATCTTTGTCTTTGAGCAGACAGGGATTGAAAATGGGAAGGTGGTGGGACGGCTGCGCCCGACCGGGCTGCGGCCGAAGTTCATGGACCGTATCGAAGCCTCCGGGATCCATTTGCCGCCATCCATCTTTGGCATTGGGGACCGGCGCCGGTATTAGAACAGGAATGGGATTCGGGCGATGGATCCGATGATTTTGATCCTGGTTGTGGGTGGTACGCTGGCCTTTGTGCTGCTTGTGGTTGGCATTGTCACGTCTGCCTCCAGCCAGAAAACGGTGGTGGATGAGCGCCTTGGCCGGTATCTCAAGGAAGAAACGGTTGAAAAGAAGGGTGGGAAGACGGCGAAGCCGGGGGATAAATCCACACCCGTAGGCGATTGGCTGGACCGGCGGCTGCAAGGCTCCAGCTGGGGGGGGGGATCTCACGCGAGCTGGCTCGCGCAGACCTGAAATTGAAACCGGCGGAATACCTGGCGGTGATGGTGATTGCGGCAATCGGCGTAGGCGCCATTGCCTGGTATCTTGGCGGACGTTCCTGGATCGCAGCGCTGATCGGAGCGGTTGCCGGCCTGTTTCTTCCCCGGTTGTATGTCAAGCGTGAGCAGACCCTGCGCCTGAGAAAGTTCAATGACCAGCTGGCGGATATGTTAAACCTGATGGTGAACGGCTTGCGGGCAGGCTATTCCACCATGCAGTCCCTGGAGGCGGTGAGCAAGGAGATGCCGCCGCCGATCTCCGATGAGTTCCGCCGCGTGGTGCAGGAGATGCAGCTGGGCATGCCGATGGAAAAGGCGCTGGACAACCTGCTGCGCCGCATCCCGTCGGATGACCTGGACCTGGTGATTACGGCGATCAATGTGCAGCGCGAGGTGGGCGGTAACCTGGCAGAGATCCTGGATGTGATTTCTTATACCATCCGTGAGCGGGTGCGCATTAAAGGGGAGATCCGGGTGCTCACCTCGCAGGTAATGTATTCTGGCCGCTTCCTGGCCATGATGCCATTCTTCATTGCCGGCATCCTGTGGATGATCAACCGGCCGTATATGATGGAGTTTTTTAACCCGGAGACGCGCATCGTTGGCATCCTGGCGCTGTGTACCGGAGGCGCTATGATCGGCGCCGGGTATTTTGTGATGACGCGAATTGCGACCATTGATGTTTAGGAGGCAGGTATGGTTTACCTGATTATCGGTGTGGTGCTTCTGATCATCGTGGGGGCGGTCATCCTGGCCGTGGTGGGGATGCGCGATGCACAGCGCAGCGACCCTTTGCAGGTACGCCTGGCAGAATATGCGGCACGCGGGGATTTTACCAGCCTGGAAAAAGTAGAGCTCTCCCAGCCATTCTCGCAGCGCGTGATAATCCCCATGGCGCGGCGCGTGGGAGAGATCGTGGTGCGCTTTACGCCCCAGAACGCCATCCAGGGCACGGCGCACCAGCTCGACCTGGCCGGGAACCCCAAGGGGCTGGATCCCAGCCTGTTCTGGGCCTCCCGTATTCTGCTGGCGATCGGGCTGGCAGGGTTTCTGCTGTTTATTTTTTCGATTGGCAGCCTGGATTGGAGCTGGACGCGCAAGCTGCTGGTGCTTGCCGGGGCGGTCGCCTTTGGCTTTTATATCCCGCAAATGCTGCTGACCAGCAAGATCCAGCGGCGGCAGAAGTCGATCCGCCGCTCGATGCCGGACGCGCTGGACCTGCTGACCATCTGCGTCGAATCGGGATTGGGCTTTGACGGCGCGATGCAGAAGGTCTATGAGAAGTGGGATAACGAGCTGTCACTGGCTTTTGGCCGGGTGATCCGCGAGATCCAGCTGGGAAAGCTGCGCCGGGACGCGCTGCGTGACATGGCAGACCGCATTGGCATCCCGGAGATGACCAGCTTTGTGGCGGCGGTGATCCAGAGTGAGCAGCTGGGTGTCAGCATGGCCAAGGTGCTGCGCATCCAGTCGGACCAGATGCGGGTTAAGCGGCGGCAGTTAGCGGAGGAGGAGGCCCACAAGGCCCCCATTAAGATGCTGGTGCCGCTGGCGATCCTGATCTTTCCGTCGATCTGTATCGTATTGATGACCCCGGCGTTTTTAATGATGATGCGGTCAGCCATGAAAGGTATTCTGTTCGGCGGATAGGCGAAAAGGCCAAACTTATGTTGATGGCGTGGACGGTAGAACGACCGGCCTACCACTTTTATCAATGGGCATGGGCCAGCCTGGACTGGCTTTTCCCGCCGCGCTGCGGAGGGTGTGAGAGCGTGGGGGCGCGCTGGTGCGCAGCCTGCCAGGCAGGGGTGCAGGAACTTGGCGGCGGCGTATGCGAGCGCTGCGGGCAGCCGGCGGTCGGAGGAATGTGCAGCCGCTGCGCGGAGACGCCGGCCTCGCTCACGGCACTGCGCTCGTGGGCGGTGTATGCCGGGCCGCTGCGCCAGGCGGTGCACCGGCTGAAATACCGGGGCGACATGTCCCTGGGAGAGATCCTCTCCCGCCCGATGATTCGTTTGTTAAAACAACTGGGCTGGCCGGTTGATCTGGTACTTCCGGTGCCCACAGGGGTTGTCCGCCAGGCCGAGCGCGGATATAATCAGGCCGCTATGTTAGCCCGGCCCCTGGCGCTGGCCTGTGGTCTCGCCTACCAGCCGCACGCGCTGGCGCGTGTGCGGGAAACGCGTACCCAGGTAGGACTTACGGTTCCACAACGCATTGCCAACGTGGCAGGCGCTTTTGAAGCAAACCCAAAACGGGTGGCAGCCAAGAATGTGCTGGTGGTGGATGATGTGACAACCAGCGGTGCGACGCTGGACGCATGCGCTGCGGCATTGGTCAATGCTGGAGCGCTTCGTGTATATGGATTAACCCTGGCGCGTACGATATTGCAACCCTAAACTATCCTTAGTCAGGAGGCGTGTATGGCAGTTGAATTGGAAATTTACGGTAGAAACATGGAAGTGACGGACCGCATACGCGAGTACGTCGAAAAGAAAGTGACCAGGTTGGACCGGTATTTACCTGGTATAGAGGAAGCGCGGGTCGACCTGGCCTACATCAAGTCGGCGCGCAGCGCCAACGACCGGCAGGTTGCGCAGCTGACGGTGCGAGGCAAGGGCTTCATCCTGCGAGCTGAAGAGCGCGGAGATGACATCTTTGCTGCGATTGATGCCTCGCTGGACAAGATGCAGCGGCGCATCGAACGGTTCAAGGGGAAGCATCATCGAGGGCGTGGGGACGGCAAGTCGGCGGCTGAGGTCGTTCCTGGAACGGTAGAAGAGGAGACCGGGGAACTGGGTCCGATCATCGCCCGCCGCAAGACATTCCGCCTGTCGCCGATGGATGAGATGGAAGCCCTGGAGCAGATGGAGCTGTTGGGGCATGAGAATTTCTTCGTGTTCTACAATGCCCACAGCAACGCGGTCAATGTGCTCTACAAGCGGCGTGATGGGACGTTTGGCCTGATTGAGCCAGAAGTGGGTTAAGCGCTAAAAAACAAAATCCAGGCAGAAGATTTGCCTGATCCGCCTGGCTGCGACGACCGACACCGGTCGTCGCAGCCCGCGTTTCAGGACTGCTCGCCGGGCTGGAGCGGCCGACAGGTGACATGGACGTAGACAAATTCTCCCCGGGCAGGCACAAGGTCGAAGACATCGATGATTTTAAAATCTCGCATGCCCAGTCTCACCACCTCGCCGAGCTCTGGACGCCTGGATTGGTTGAGAATTGCACCGGGGTGCGGGTCGCCTGCTACAACATAACTGACTTTGTAAATTGCCATCCAGCACTTCCTCAACGGATGATGGCGTTGCGGTGACGCAGCTTAAAGGCGATATCCAGCGCCAGGTTGCGCATGATCAGGTAGCCAATATGTTGGTCCTGGTCACACAGGGACTCCAGGTCCTGGCGGCGAATGGTCTGTAAAATGGTGGGGTCACTGACCGTACGGATGGTGGCAGAGCGAGGGCCGTGGTCCAGCAGGCCCATCTCGCCGATGATCTGGCCAGGTCCAAGCTGGACGACGACTTTTTCAAGCGTGGGAGGGTCGGTTTCCAGGACGACTTCGACAAAACCCGCGGCAATGATGTACAACTCATCGCCAATCTCACCCTGCCGGGCGACAACCTCGCCTGCACCCAGGTGGAGCTCATGACAAATCCTCTCCACCGATCCCAGCTCGTTTTCCCCCAGGCCGTTAAAAAGCTCGACACTTTTGAGAAGCGTTTCCAGGCCCATGCTTTGTATCTCCAGAAATATTGTAACTGCAAATTCCCCTTCTGGCAACAACTGTGAAAACTTGAATCATGGTGATAAAATTACCCACGCACAACGGAAAGCGCTGTGCGTGAATAAATTGCAACGATGAGAAGCCTCACCTGGTTGCCGGTGTTAGTGCAAATTAGCGTACAATGGGCATGCGATGCAGCCCGGGTAAAAAGGTTTCAGGACGATAGATGCATGGATGACAGTGTATATGATGTGGCAGACCTGATCGATGATGATGGGATAGACCTGGAATCGATCCGCCAGGCTGTGGAACAACTGCTGCGGGCGATCGGTGAAGACCCGGAGCGCGAGGGGCTGCAGCGCACGCCGGACCGGGTGGCGCGCATGTACGTGGAGCTGTTGGACGGTTACCGTGTTGACCCGGCAAACCTGTTGAATGATGCCCTGTTCGAAGAGAACTACGATGCCATGGTCCTGGTGCGGGATATTGAATTTTACAGCCTGTGCGAGCACCACCTGCTGCCTTTCATTGGCCGGGCACACGTGGCTTACCTGCCTAAGGGGCGGGTGATCGGCCTGTCCAAGATCCCGCGCGTGGTGGATATGTTTTCCCGCCGGCTGCAGGTCCAGGAACGGATGACGCGCCAGATTGCGGAGTTCCTGGATGAGCTGCTGCACCCCCAGGGGGTGGCGGTGGTGGTGGAAGGGCTGCATCTGTGCGCTACGATGCGCGGGGTGCGCAAACACGGCGCACGCATGACCACCTCGACCATGCTGGGCGCTTTCCGGCACAACCTGGCGACGCGTGAGGAGTTCCTGAACAACATCTCCCGCGGCGCGGCGCAGATTTTTTAGTCCTGCCCGCGGGTCCGCTGTATGAGCGGACTGCTGGCTTCAGCTCGCGCTTTCCCGGCTTCGTTCAATTTGCACCCCCACCGATTGGGTAAAACGCACCGCTCCGGGCTTGGCCACGCGCACGCGCACGCGCTGGACATGGGTGTTTTCCAGGCAAATGCGGGCAATATCGGCTGCCAGGGCTTCTACAGTGAAACGCTGGGCGCATTCTGCATGCGCCTGGACCTGGCGGGCGATTTCGCTGTAGTCGATGCAGTCTGCCAGGTCGTCGCTTTCCCCGGCTTTGCGCTGGTCAGAAAACAGGGAGAGATCGATGCGGATCTCCTGGGGTTTCTTGCGCTCCCAGTCCCTAACCCCGATGACGCCGCGAGCAGACAAACCGGTGATAAATACTTCATCCATTGCATCCTCCTCAACCAAAAAGCGCCGCCCGGTGGATGGGACGGCGTCTTTAACCTGGAAAGCTTTTTCCTGGTGGTTAACCCTGTTCCAGGGACTGCGCCACCCGCTGCAGTTTTTGCTTTGCCTGCTGGGCGACCTGGGCCAGTTCAGGATTATCTCCTGTGGTCCCCATCTGCATCATCGCTTCGGGGTTCGCAATGCGCACGATTGAGCCGCCAGCCGGGGCGGCCTCCACTGTGACGTTGCAGGGGAGCATCAGGCCGATGGTAGGATCCACTTCCAGGGAGCGGTGAGCCAGAGGGGGATTGCAGGCGCCAAGGATGGCATATGGCCGGAAGTCTACCCCCAATTTTTCCTTCATTGTGGCTTTCACATCGATGCGGGTGAGCACTCCGAAACCCTCCTGCTTCAAGGCAGCGGTTACAGCCTCAACTGCCTGGTCGTAAGGCAGGCTGAGCTGGACTTCAAAACCGAATTGACTGTCCAAGGTTAAGTTATCCTTTCTCCAGATGAACTTTTACTGATCCTGACAAGCGGTAAAGAGCGAACAGGCTGGCGGCTAATACCAGCCAGGCAATGAGCTGCACCTGGCGCAGGCCGAGGAACGCCACAGTGCTGTCACCGTGGAAGGCTTCAAAAAACAGGCGAGCCCCAGCCGTGAGGCTGGTGAAGAGAAAAAACTGGATGCCCGGAGAGGCAGAGCGTATGAAACGCTGCGTGGGCCAGATCACTCCCAGGATCAGCAGAGCGGCGAGCATTTCATAGAACTGGACCGGGTGACGAACGGCTCCCCACAGATCGATGCCCCAGGGGAGCTGGGTGATGGATCCGTAACCATCCCCTGAGAAGAAGTTCGCCAGATGGAATGCGGCCAGGAAAGCCGCCAGGCCGGGAGCCAGGGCATCCAGGGTATTCCACAAGGGGAGCTGCTTGCGCTGCCCGTAGATCAGCATGGCGATCAGCGCGCAGGCCGCTCCGCCCCAGGGGTCGAGCAGCCCGGGGTTCAAGGAAAGGACACCCAATGGGTTGGCGAGGAATGCCTGGGGATAGCGCAGCACATAGGACAGGCGCGCCCCCAGCACCCCGCTGACCAGGCCAATGAAGGACAGGTTATAGATGTTTTGGGCGGTCAGGCCGCGCAGGCTGGCGTAGCGCTCGCAGATTGAAATGCCCGCCCACAGGCCAACAAGAATGACCAACCCGGGGATCTGCAGCGCCAGGGGACCAACATTTATCACCGGCAGCATCAGGGAACGCCTCCCGGGCCGGCCAGCGCCTGCTCAACCCGCACCCTGAGCAGCGCTTCTGCCATCGGCCCACCGATGACCACTTCCTGGATCCTGCCGCTGGGATCGATGAAATAAGTGGACGGCAGGGAGCGCACCTGGTAAGCGTTGGCGGTTTTGTTGTAGGTATCGAACAAGACAGGGAAGGTGAGGCCCATTTGCTCGGCAAACTGCCGGGCTTTTTGCGGGTCATCATCCATGGTGGTGTTGACCGCCAACACCTCCAGGCCCTGGTCCCGGTATTCCTGGTAAACGCGCTGGATGGCGGGCATCTCGGCCTGGCAGGGCGGGCACCAGCTGGCCCAGAAATTGACCAGTACCGCTTTGCCCTTCAGGCTGGAGAGTGAAATGTTCTCACCCGTGCTGGAGGGGAGGTCGAAGTCGGGGGCGGTAAACCCCTGGCGCGGGGCGGCCAGCGCAGACCCGGCGGCTCCGGCAGACGGCAGGCGGCTGAACCAGATCCAGGCTAGGCTGGCGCCAAGGATCAATACCAGGGAAATCCACTTGACACGCAGGGTATCCATATCCAACAGTTTCCATTTTAGCAGAGTGGCTGGGATGATGATTAAGGAAATGGTTAAAGCATTGGCCTGGCGGTAAACCGGATTCTGGCGCATTCCCCTACTCTCTGGTATGATGAGATCATGGGATGCGGGTCCTGGAAGCTTTCCAGGGCCGGTGCCCATGTATGGAGAACAGCTTGCGTTCGAATGGTGTGCGCTTTCTTTTCGGGCTGCTGGTGATGAGCGGCGTGCTGGTTTGGGGTTTACAGAGCCTGGGACTGCCGCGCATGGCAGGGGATGGAAGACAGGCAAAAGGACAAAGCGGTCTGTGGAACCAACTGGCCAGCTTTATTCGCCTGGATCAACTTATGCAGCACCTCTACCCCATGTCTGGAGTGCTGCAAGACACGCCGTACGTCTGGCCCACCAATACCCTACGGGCGGCTACTCCGACCTCAAGCGCGTACCCTGGCAATGAAACGCCGGTTGCCTCCAATACCCCCGCACCAACCGCCAACCCCTACCCATCTCCCAACCTGACCACCACGGCAGGGGCAACGGCCACGCGCACCCCGACCCCGACTGCCAGCCAGGTTGGCGCGGCCACGCTGATCCCCACGCGCACCCTGACGCCGGCGGCGCGCACGGTGACCCCGGGAGGCACGCCGGCAGCCACGGTAACCCCGCTGCTTACGCCGACGCCCGGCCCTTCCCCTACCCCCACGCTTTCCCCGACCCCCAGCGGCACGCCCACCCCACTCAAGCCGCGCACACCGTTCAGCCCGCTGCTGCCGGTCAGCGACACCGATCAGTTTGAGCGAGCAGCCGGGATCCCCCAGTTCGTGGTGTTCTTTGCCTATTGGGATGGAGCGAGTAAGGCGATGGCCCCCATCTTGAACGAGCTGGCCTATATGTATGGCAACCAGATCCAGTTTGTGTTCCTGGATATCGATGACCCGCGGGTGGAGCCGATCCAGAAGGATCTGCGCTACAAAGTCCAGCCGGAGATGTACATCCTGGACGGTGGGGGAAAGATCCTGGAGCAGTGGAGCGGGCTGGTGTGGCAATCCACTCTGGATGCGGCGATCAAGGGAGTGTTGAACATTCCCTGAAGCCGGTTTGAACGGCTTAAGAGGCGCGGGATGGGGGAGGTATCCCAGGGAACGATCTGGTCCATGATACAATGGGTCTGGTGAACAAGACTGGTGAACGGCGCTCCCTGCGCTGGCGGGCGATGGTGTTAGAGGCAATGGCCTGGCTGGCCGCTGCGTGGGTAGCGGTGCGCCTGCTGCCGTTTCGCTGGATCACCCCCTACCTGGGCGAGCTGGTGGACCCTGGGGAAACGGTGGCGCCGGCTGCCGCCGCACCGGTCAGGCCGGTGCTGGACGTGTCGTATGCCATCCAGCGTGCCAGGAGGCGGCTGCCCTGGGAAAGCACGTGCCTGATGCAGGCCATTGCCGGGCGGGCGATGTTGAAGCGCCGTGGTTTCCATACCATCCTGTACCTGGGTGTCAGGCTGGACAAACAGGATGGTTTTGGCGCGCACGCCTGGCTGCAGTGCGAGGGGATGGTGGTCACCGGTCAGGATGTAAAGAACAGCTTCACCCCCCTGGCATCTTTCCGCGGCTGATCAATTGCATGCCGGTGGGTACTCACATTGGGCCAGGAACAGCCCCACGCTCAGGCCTTTAAGCAGGATGGCGCCACACTGGTCGGTGAGATGCAGGGAGAGGTTTTCCTGGGCTATGCTCCAGACCTGGCGCATGAGCGGGATATCCAGGTAGGCGTGGGCCAACGAAGAGTTTTCCACCTCGTCCAGTGCAGCATCAACCTCCTCCTTACTTTTACGCAAGCGGAAAATGATGTCGACAGCCTGGCGGCCTCTGCGTTGGGCGTACAGGACCTCCTGTGGCAGACGGCTAACCATCGCCCGGCGCACCAGGCGGCGGTCGAGACCATCCGCGGTGAACTGGTCGTCCGGCAGGGC
>CAIQIV010000141.1 GCA_903871905.1 uncultured Chloroflexota bacterium
CAGGGCCTCGCTCACCCCCAGGGGCTCCAGCGCCGAGGCGGCGGCCCGGATGAGCAGGGTGAGGTAGCGGTCGCAGTCGACGGTCAAAGGGTCAAGCCTGTCCCCGGAATCCCAGGCGGCCACCCTGGGCCTGCCTCTGACGTACAAAAAGCGCGCCCGCTGCCCCACGGAGAGGGAGCGGCCGTGCAGCTCAAGCTCCTGCGCCGTAACCGCCGCCGGAGACAGGGTGAGGTACTCATCCGTTGAGCGGGTCAATCTTTGGCTCACCACCAGCTGCTCAAGCTCCACCTGCCCCTGGCGCAGCAGGGCAGCGCGCTCCCGCAGCAGCAGCACCGCTTCTGGAAGAAGCGCCCGCAGCTCCGCCGCCGTCTCTGCCCGGGAAAGCAGCCGCAAAATGTCCATCTGGCAGCCGGCGACAAACGCCGGCGTGTCGCTGCGCCGCGCTTCCAGGCCCCTTACCTTGAGCTCGCCGTTTTGGAAGACACCGAAATAGCGGTTGGGGACGGGGACGCGGCGGTCCACCTTTGACGGCAGGAAGGCCACCCACCTGAAGATGCCGTCCAAACCGATCGGCAGGCGCGTCCTTCTGGCGATCTCATCCATGACTTCCTGGAAGTCGGCCGGCCTGGCCGCCCCCTCTTTCTGGATATACAGCCCGTCCACGTACAAATGCAGGAGCGTGAAGCCCTGCTCTTCAACCACCTCTTTGGCCACCAGGGCCGCCTCCCGCGCATACGCCGTCACCGCCTGGTGGGATTCGATCCTGCCGAATACCGCATTCTTATACCCCAGGTAGCCGAAGGACACCACCAGCAGCCACTTCAGCGCCGAAGAGCGGGCTTTGTACGCCCGGTAACGGCAGTCCTTCGCATGCAGCCCGGCTATCCGTTCTTTCAAGACCAGCCTTTTCTCGATCAGCGGCGCCAGGGTCTCGGGCACCAGCCCCTGCGGGTCATCTTGCTCGGCCAGCGTGGGGATGTGGTCGACCGCAAAGCTGTCGCTCGTCACCGTGGTCGGGTCGATGTTGAACTCGCTGATGATTTTTGCAAACATGCTGTGGAAATCGAGCTCGGCCACGTTCTCGTGCAGCCCAACGATGGGCTGAAAAATCAGCGGGCCCCGGTCGGCCTGGATCAGGTCCACCGCGCTTTTGAAATACTCGGTCTGCTGTTTACGATAGGGGACGAGAATCCCCTTCCGCAGGGCGGTGATGATCTGCATCGCCAGGATGCCCGCCCCCGGCGACTTTCTTGCCGCGGCCTGCACCGGCAAAGAGGTGACCCGCGCCGACTCGAACACGCCGTCGAGACCGTAGTCGGCGAACAGCATGGCGTTCTGGGTGTCAATGTGCCAGCGCCCGGAGAGCAGCACCTGCTGGCCGCGGTGGACGACCTGCCCGTAGGAGTGGTAGGTCATCTCTTTGCGGCGCCCGACCGCCTGCTGCTCATCCCGGTTGAGGGCGATGGGCAGGCTGAGCTGCTCGGACAGGTCGATCAACTTTGGCAGCAGCCAGGTATCGCCCCAGCGCGTCAGGATCAGGTCCGGATCCGAGCGGCGGATAAACGAGGCCAGGGAAACCAGGAGCGGGCGGGGACGATCCAGGGGAAGGGCAGCCTTTGTGCGCTCGTACTGCAGTTGAATGACCGTAGGCGCCAGGTGGAAAGGGTCGGCGTCCGGCTCGATCAGCAAAACCTTGAGCGCAGGGCGCAGCGGGTCGATGTCCCACCTGCTGTCCAGTGAAACAATATGCTCGATCCATCCATCCTGGCTGGCTTTAACCTGGCAGCGGCACAACGGAAAAACATCAAACTGGGCGGCATAACGGGTGAACAGCTCGATGTCGGCATCGTAGTAATCCAGGTCGGGAAAGCTGTGGTCGACGGCCCGGAAAAGGCCTTGCTGTTCGGCGGCCTGAGCGACGCGAACTCTGACCACCGCCACCGGGGCAGGGGCAAACAGGTCCTGCCTTTCCTGGCGCTCCAGCGTCACCTCGACCGGCTGCTCGCTCAGAAACTTCCACAGGGATTGCAAACGGGATTGTGACCCGGCGGCGAAGAAGGAGATCGGGAAACGATGACGCAGCGATACGCGCCGCCCATCATCGCATAAGAGCCAGGTTTTTACCCCTCCGGAAGAGGGGTCCAGGTAAACATCCAGCAGCCACCCGCTAAGTTCCATCGGACTGTTCTGCAAGAAGCCGGTCCAGATTCCGCCTGAGCTCGTGGATGGTCTCTTCAAGGGCGCGAATTTTTAGTTCTTCATCCACCAGCAGCGCCAGGAGCACGGCCTCAAAGGGAAGGGCGTGCCCGGCCATGGAGATGGAGGGGGTGTATTTCTTGACATTGGCGAAAAGCTCATCGAATACGGCCTGCTCCGGCTTCCTCAAGGCCCGGCGGAAATCAGCAAATTCCCGCTGCTCTTCCAGGATGATCTGATTGGCCGTGCTGAGCGTTCTCCCCATGGCGGCGGCCCTCAGAATAGAGCGAGTTGAGACGAGCCGTGAGTTTCCGGTGTATCCAGAACGATTGTCTGGTCGGCGGCTGCCATGAGACGGAGGTATAACTGCTGGCGCTCCGCCTGTCCGCTGCCCGGCGGCCTTGACGTGACCAGGATCGGAGCCGTTTGGGCCAGCCGTTTCAGGTTCTCCTCTGCCTGGTCGAAGAGACGCAGGGCGTCCGCCAGCCGGACGTCTTCATCGTAAAAACTGTTCAGCAGACCCAGGATGATCTTTGGGGTGCTGCCGCCCGGGGTCTGGCGGATCAGGCTCGCCATTTGGTAGCAGGTGAACGCCCGGGCAACCTGGATGCGCTCCAGCGCAGGATAGAAATCCTGCTGCTTGCGCCTGAGAGCGCGGGCAATGGCAAAGGCGTCGACGCTGTTGGAGCCATCCAGGATGAACACCGGGCCGCGCAATGCCAGGCGCGCCGCCGTCTCGCTGATCAGCGGGCGGGCAAGGGAAAAAGCGGTTACAGCTAAAACGATGCGCACGAGACAATTATACCAGAACATAGGTTCTATGTATTATTAGAGCTTATCTGCCCTGGCGTACCCGGATGCCGCATTCGAGGCTGACCTTTTGTCTTATTGACATCCTTTTCTCTAACACCTATAATCTCTCCAAATACTGCACCAAGGAGGCAAATCCATGTCCCTGATCCAATGCGCAGGGCGTCCCCCCGCCCGACCATCCCTGGCGGTGAGGACCCATTTGAAAGCCGGGGCGTGCCAGCCGCCAGACTGCACGACCTGTGCGACCGAAGCCCGCCGGATGGCCTGCGAGTTTAACACCAGCATGCTGCCCTGCCAGCCGCCGGTTTGCCGCGGCTGCCAGACCCAGTCCAGTTACGAAGCCTGCACCGGTGGATAGCAAAGGCAGCCTCCGATGAAAACCTGGATCCTGTTTCTGTCCACACTGTTCCTGGCCCTGCTGTTCAGCGCCTGCAGCCAGCCTGCCGCGCCCCGGGCGCCCACGGCGGCCCCGACCCAGCTACAGCCCACGGCGGCCCCAACCCAGGGCTGCAGTGCATGCTCCGCCACCGCCGCAGCGAAAAACGCGGCGAAGACAACCATTACGCCGCTGTCCATGGAGGTGTGCGACGGCCAGGCGCAGGCGATGTCACACTACCTGGATGTGGTCGAGGTCACGCAGTCCGAGGCGCCGATGAGCGACCCGGTGACAGGCGCCTCCGGAAGCGGCTGCCAGGCAGCAGTCACCGGCGATGGGGTGAAGTTCAAGAGCCCGGACGCGGTGGTCAAGACGCTGGGCGGCATGCTGGAAGAGCAGGGATTTGTGGAAGACCCCATGCTTGCGGCGGATGGACCGACAGGCACCAGCCGGGGGTATCGGAAGGGCGACCAGGTGTGCTACGCCTCCGCCGGCTGGCAGCCGGATGCCTCGGCCAACTGCCCCAGTGACCAGCCCATTTCCGCCTGCCAGGTGAAGCCGGAGCAGCAAAACTACACCGTCACCCTGCTGTGCGGCGAGGAAAAACCCGGGGGGTAGCCCAGGGATGGCAGGCATCGAGGCGCACCGCATGGATGGTCAGAAAGGCCGCCCGCTGCTGACCAGGTGGGAGGCGACCTCGCTGATGGTCGGCGCCGGCGTGGGCGCGGGGATCATGGCCGTGCCCTTCCTGGCGGAAAGCGTGGGGCTGGTCGGGCTGGCGGTCATCCTGCCGGCAGCCTGGGCCGCCAGCTCCCTGATCCACCTGATGCTGGCAGAAGTGCTGTTCCGCACCGGGCGTGACCTGCAGATCGTCGAGCTGATGCATTGGTATGTGCTGCGCGGGCGTGTCGGCCGCTGGATCCTGTGGGGCATTTTCGGCTTGTTGAGCATTGCCTTCCTGGCCAACCTGGCGGCCTATATCTCTGGATCAGGGGAGATCGTGGCCAGCCTGCTGGGGATCCACCCACGCCTGGCTGAGATCCTGGTTTACCTGGTCTCGGCGGGCGTGGTGCTTTTTGGTCTCAAGGCAGTCGGCGCCGCCGAGCGCGTTGGGGCTTTGATCCTGGTCGGCACGGTGGCTGTGATCAGTATCGGCGCCATCCCCCTGCCCTTTCACCCGCCCCTCGGGCCATCCGGCTCCCCTGCCCAGTGGCTGGCTCTCTACGGGATGGTGATGTACGCCTTGTGGACGTTCTACAGCGTGCCCCAGGTGGTCAAAGGCCTGGGCTCCGACCGCCAGGGCGCGGTAAACGCCATCCTGGTTGGGCTGGGGGTCAACGGGGCGCTCACTGCGGTGGTAGCCCTGGTGGCCCTGGGAATCTCTTCACCGGTCACAAAAGTGGCGATCATTGGCATGGCCGAACGCATGGGCTCCTGGGCGGGCGCGGCCGGTTCCATCTTCATCATTTTTGCCATGCTGACCAGTTACTGGTCGGTGTCACTGGCCCTGGCAGATATCATCCAGGAACGGATCCATATCTCCACCAGGGCAGCCTGGCTGCTCGCCACGCTGCCCTCGCTGCTGGCCATCTGGATCGGCGCCTGGCAGTTCCTGGAATGGCTGAGATTGGCCGCCGGCGCCACGGCGATCGTTGTGGCGCTGATCACCCTCCCCATGTACCGCCGCGCCCGGCGGGTTGGGCCGGTGGAGAACCCGGGTTGGACACTTGGCCGCCTGGGCAGTTCGTGGATGGTCTTCCTGGTCCTGCTGTCCTTGATCTTAATGGCTGTTGGCTCCCTGGTGTCCGTGAATTAACGGAAATACTCTTTGCAACGGAATTACAACTAATACTATCCCATTTGGCGACTTTATAGGGTATAATCAACAGGGTGGAGGCTGATTCTACCCGTTGAGGCGAAACATGACCCGATTAACCATCAGTTTACTCGGGGTTGCGCAGGTCACCCTGGATGGTATTCCTGTCACCTTTGCAACCAATAAAGCCAAAGCGCTGTTGATTTACCTGTCCCTGGAGGCCAATGGGCAGGCTTTGCCGCGGGAAACCCTGGCTGGCATTTTCTGGCCCGACCAAACCGAAGATGCTGCGCGCCAGAGCCTGCGCCAGACCCTGCTCTCCCTGCGCCGGTCTATCAATAACGACAGCGCTGACCCGCCCTATCTTCATATCACCTCTACAGCGGTTGAGTTCAACCGGGAAAGCAGCACGGTACTGGATATTGCGGTGTTCAATAACCTGCTGAAGCCCTGCGAGGAGGATCCCACTTACCCACTTGAAGAATGCAAGACCGGCCTGGCGAGACTGCGCCAGGCTGCGGAGATGATCCATGGGCCGTTCCTGGGCAAGGCCAACCTGGCAGCCAGCGAGCCCTTTATCCATTGGGTGACCATCCAGCGCGAACAATTCCACTGGCAGGCAATGGAGGTGCTCTCGCGTTTGAGCGCGTATTACCTGGGCAATGGGAATTATAAAGAAGCTGCCGATTATGCCCGCCAGCACCTGCAGTTTGACCCCTGGGATGAGGAAGCAAACCGGCAGCTGATGCTGGCATTGGCCGGCAGCGGGAAGCGCAATGCGGCCCTCGCCCAGTACGAATCGCTGCGCCGTACGCTGATTAAAGAATTAAATATTGAACCAGAAGATAAAACGGTCCACCTGTACCGGCAGATCCGCCGCGGTGACCTGGGGGCTCTTGGACAGCCGCTCGCCCTGCCGCCGCACAATGTTCCCCCCCAGCCCTCCTCGTTCATCGGCCGCACTGCGGAGATCGGCACCCTCCTGCGCCTGCTGGATGACCCCGCCTGCCGCATCATCACCCTGCTGGGTTCGGTTGGCGCCGGTAAAACCCGGGCAGCCCTCCAGGCAGCCTCTTTATCGCTGCGCAGCTTTCCCGATGGCGTGTTCTGGGTCGCTTTTGATTCGTATGCAGCAGCAGACGACCTTTTCCCAGCCCTGGCTCAAGCTATGCTGGAGGCCGGCTGCCTGTCCCATCCCCTCCAACCCCAGATGGCTCAATCCCAGGTGATGGGCGCCTTGTGCGGGCGGCAGTCCCTGGTGATCCTGGATGGCTTTGAGAACATGCAGCCCCAGGCCTGCAGCCTGCTTGAAATGCTGCACAACAATTCCCAGCTCAAATTCATCGTGACCTCGCAGCTGCGCCTCAATTTGCGAGCAGAATGGCCGGTTGTATTGGATAACCTGGACTATCCTATCACGGATGGTTTGGACCTTGCAGAGGCCAGCCAATACGAGGCAGTGCAGCTTTTCTTCCAGCGCGCCAGGCAGGTTAAGTCTGGCTGTACCCCAACTGAGCTCAATATTTCCAAGGCTGTGCAAATTTGCCGGGAATTAGAAGGCCATGCCCTGTCGATTGAGCTGGCCGCCAGCCAGCTTGATCACCTGAGCGTGCCTGAGATCGCATTACGCATCCCGGTTGGTATAAACTTTCTGACCACACATTTACAGGATGTTTCCAGCCGCCAGAGAAGCCTGTTCTCTGCATTCGAATACTCCTGGAGACTATTGGATGATGAAGAGCAGCAGGCGCTTCTCAGATTATCCCAACTTGGGGATCAGCCTTTTTCCCTGGAGACTGCTGGCCGAACCACGAAAGCCCCGCACCACCAGCTGGTCAGCCTGGCAGATCGTTTTTTTATCCCGGACCGGACGATCACCGGGCCAACGGATGATTACCGCCTGTCCCTGCTGACCAGGGCCTATATCTCCCAGGCAGCAGGCGCAGCGCTCATCCAGCCAGGCGGCTGACCAGCTCCTGCTGAAGAGTAAAAGCATCGGCTGTGGTTGGGGCCACCAGGATGCAGCCAAACTCTCCCAGCTCTAAGGAGGAGGAGATGGTCACCACAACCCCCCAACGGTTCGACTGCATTGGATACATTAGATCCCCAATGGTATCAACCAGGCAGTCCACCTGTCCCACGCAGCCGCTGGGCATGCGGTTATGGCTGAGCAGGGTGACCTGCTCCAGGTAATCCGGTCCAAATAATGTGCAGGCCAATTCATGGACATGCGTTCCTCCGGTTCGCCTGGAGTTCACCTCCAACAGCCATGGGTTGTCGAACTGATCCACAACCACATCCAGGTCAAAATGGCCGACATAGCCCATTTTTTGCAGCCGGTCAGCGAAGACCAGTCCCTGCCTGGCCAGGCGGGGATACCAGGGCCTCTCAGCCAGCTCGCGGCTGATGATCACCCCATCAAACTGACCAAAGCCAACAAAGAGCTGCTGGGAAAGATAAGTGATCTGCGGCTGGCCGCAGCCCGGCGCGGGGATCAACAACTCCAGGGAAGGGGAAAGCTGATCTGCAGAAGGGATGTATTCATCCACTACCACCAGGTCATTTTCCAGGAACAAGTTAGCCTGCAGCCCGGTCTGCAGATCCTCAAAGGATGGATAATCACCGGGCTGCAGGATCATCGTGCCCAGTCCAGATTCTCCGCCATCAGCCTTGATTACACAGGCTTTTCCCGCCGACCAGAAACTCCTCACCGCCTGCGCTGCCGCGCTTCGCTCCCTGCAGACCACGCCAAAGGGCAGCAACCGCGCCGGATCATCCACCCACTGCGACGCCAGGGTGCGAAAACCGGACTTGGTATCCACGTAATCGCGCAGCCACAGCATCCCGGGGAGCGGGCTTTCAGGCAGCAGGACTGTAAGGCCGTACTCACTGTTCAGCCGATCAGCAAGCAGGAGAAACTCGGGGGTGGTCGCATAAGGGACCAGTTGGATGACGCGCTCCGACCCGGCATACTCCAAAATTTCACCCACCAACCTCTCGTCGCTAAGAATATCGCGGCTCAAGTGATAGCTTGGGCGGGATGGCGAACAGATGCGGGTCTGTGAATAACCGGTACGCGCCGCCATATAAGCCGCAAGCGGGATGGGCATGGTTACAAAGAGCAGCTTGTCCGGCCGCAGCCAGAACAGCGCCCGGTCGCCGTGACAGCGCCGGGCAAGCAGGAAGGATTCATCTCCTCCGCGCGAAAGGAAGCGATAAAAAACTTCCAGATTATTATAGATAACGACCAGAGGTACACCAGGAAAGAGATGGTCGTTCAAGCGCTGTCCTGGCCCTGTGTTGGATCCCCCGGAGAGCCCAGGGTGAGCGTGTTGCGCCGGTTGCGCATTTGCTGCGCCTTGGACTGCAAATTCTTGAAGAAATCCGATTCCACAATCTCATTGACATCTTTATGCCGCTTAGTCTCATCAATTTCAATTTTAAGGACTTCAACCTGGCGCAGCAAGGTCTTTTCTCGTTGAGAAACTTTTTCAACCATGATCTCAATGACTTCAGCCAGCGTGCTGACCTCGTCCTTCACCCAGCCAACCTGCATTTTCGAAAGGTCGATATCATAATTTCCTTCGCCGATTTTCTCCGCAGCATTGGTCAGGACGGTGATGGGCCGGGTCAGCGACATGG
>CAIQIV010000142.1 GCA_903871905.1 uncultured Chloroflexota bacterium
GGTGAATCGCCCATATTACAATTTGATTGTCGATGCGGGGCGGTTGGCCGCTGTCTTATTTATTTACAATACCGACGGCGGATTGGCTAATCGCCCCGCCGTTTACAGGAGCAAATAAGTGTTGGAGAAGAAGGGTAACCTGCAAATTGCATGGCTGTATTCTATATGAAATTGAGCAAGTGTCAAGTGTTTTGATTTGTTATTGATACTGGCAAAAATGATGAAAAATCGGAGCAATTCCGGGTCACAACGCAGTTATTAAAGCCCAAGGTCATATTCTGTTACAGGCCCAGGTTATTGGCAATTGCGGATATCCAACAGGCGGCGAAAGTCCTGGCCGCGTTTCTCTTTTTGCTCATCGATCAGGTGGACACAGCTGGATTCCTGAAGCAGCTTGCGGTAAGCAGGCTTGACATCATACCAGTAGACATAATCGTAATATATGTAGTCAAAGCCAGCTGCACGAACAGCCGACGGGTCAGGAGCTTCGTATAGTTTTTCCCATTCAGGCTTTGTGATCAGCCAGGTGGCTGAGGAATTAGTGTAGCGTCCAAAAAGGGTGGGGCTGCGGAAGGGATTGGGATCGAAAACCATTGCATCCGGTTCCAGCTGGTTCCAGTATTTTTCTTCGAAAGCGGCGTCTAAGGGGGTGATAAACGGTGCCAGGACCGGTTTTTGGGTAGCTACCAGTTCGGTCCCGAAGAGAAGCACACCTCCGAACACGGCACAGGTGCCCAAGGCGGCAACCAGGGCTTGTAAGACTCCCGCGCGGCGTGTCACCCAGCGCCAGAGAACTGGCACAGACCAGAGAGAGGCGGTACTGATAAACAGATAGAGACGTGATGTGTTACGTACTCCAGCTGAGCCGGTGAATTGGATCAGGAGGAGGGCCAGGGAGAGGAAGCCTGAGAGGATTAAGGCAGCTTCTAGCCATCGCTCGCGGCGGAAGGCTTTGATTCCCCATACGGCTATCAGGGGGAGTGCCAGGAGTGCAGGTCCAGCTTCAGCGAATGCCACCAGGAGTGAGAGTGGGCTGGTCAGGGGTAAGATACCCAGATGGGACGACACAAAGGCTGGAGGCCAGGCGAACTGGAAGCCGATGGTCTGGTAGGATTCAAGGGTGTCACCGCCCAGAGAAGAAGAAAGACCGCCCTGGAAAAGCTCCGACCAGGTACCTCCTTGCAGGGCGGCGATAATAATGAAAACTATCAAGAGGACCAGCCATTTCCACAAACTTTTAGGGAGGCGGAGGCTTTTGTGCAAGACCATATAAATGGCAGCGATGAGCGCCCAGCTGGCTAAAAGGAGAGGCTGGCTGGTTTCGCTGATTAATGCTGTGGAAGAGAGGAGGATCAGGGTAACAGCTGCCCCTCTCCAGCCTCGCCAGCGGTTGAAGGTGAGAAGGATGGGGTAGAGCATGAGCGATTCGGCCATGCCATTAGGGCCGTGGGCTAGTACACCAGGGGTGTTATCTCCGCTCAAGAACGCAAAGGGAAAGGCAAACGGTCCTGCGCCCTCTATCGCCCAGGGACCGGTGAGAGCAGCTGCCAGGCCTGAGCCTGATTGGGCTCCGCTGCCGATCATCTGGACGCTTTTGGATACGGCATTGAGCAGCGGGGAAGGCAATAAAAGCAGTATCCAGCGCCAGCCCATGCCAAAAGCAGCGAATACTCCGCCCAGGAATCCGGCAATCCTGCTGAAAGTTAGGCGGCGGACCCAAATTATTGGCAGCAGGATGGCCAGGGCAATGGTGAAACCACGGCCAAGGTCAAGGGCTACCCAGGGGAAGAACTGACCGAGGCGCATGAGCTGGGCGGAAAAGAGGAGCAGGAAGTAGTGGTACCCATATGCAGCGGCA
>CAIQIV010000143.1 GCA_903871905.1 uncultured Chloroflexota bacterium
CAAGGTGCGGTTCGGTAAGCCGGTTAAGGCGTCGTGCAGGGCATTGTGCGCCATGCGGATCTCGCGCTCTTGCAGCTCCTGGTTGGCGGCAATTAATGCCTCGGTGCGTTCGACCACACGCTGTTCCAATTCAGCGTTGAGCTGGAAAAGCTGCCCGCTCAGGCGCTGGTTTTCGCGGATCACCAATACCTGGCGGAGAATGACCAGGAACAAAATGAACGACACCCAGATGGCGATCATCAGCGGGCTGAGCGCTTGCGGTCGGATGAGGCTTAATATCAGGATCCCAAAGGATGCACCCAGACCGAGATATGGCATCATCAGGCGCGCCGTCTCCCACCAGCCAGCCAGCGAATACCTGCCAGCCCTCGGAATGGGTTGGCTGATTGCCAGGAGCTGCCGCAAACCGGCAGTGCAGATGGACAGGAGGCAAGCGCTCAGCAAGACTTCCCGCAGTGTGCCGTAAATGGTGAGGCTGGAAAAACCTTCCAGGGAGGAGGTGATCAGATCATAAGCCAGCAAGAATGAAAATGCACCAAACAGCCACCATAAAGGACCAGCCTGCTGCTCGGATAAACGCCGGAACAAAATCATCACCAGCGCCCACAGCACCAGCAAATCGCCGGCTGCATATGCCAGGGATAAAATGTGCTGGTCCAGGTTTTGATAGCCGCCCAGCAGACTCGGCTGGATCCAGAACACCCAGAAAACCAGGGTGATGGAACCCACCACCACCAGGGCATCAAACAGCCATTGGATTAATTCAAGCCGGCGGGTACTGCGAGACGGCAGCAGGGCAATCATCATAAAATAGAGCGGGTAAACGATTAAGACAAAGTAATTCAGAAACAAAGGGGAATAATACGCGCCAAACAGCCATGAGTTCAAGACGCCGACAATACCGGCAACGGGGTTGCACACCATGGCCAGGAAAAGCATCAGCCAGGATGGAAAGAGCCTGGGCTGGTAGCGGCGTGTCTGCCAGGCTGTGTATCCCAGCACCGGGATACTGACCAGGCTGACAACCATCAGGGTCACCGTATTCACGGTGATCCGGCTGCTCTCCAGGGGGAGCACCGACACCAGCACCGCCTGCCCCAGCAGCAGGAGGATCGAAAAAATGAGCCCCCCCAGGTAAATCTTCATTAACCGGCGGGGGTCTGAAGGGACGCGCATCCCGGAACTATGAGCCGTCGAATCATGTGCCATACACTGGTTTTACTTGAGTTCCCAACTGGCCCGGAAATCAACCTTGGCGGCGGGCCGCAGTGGATGGATTGCATCAACGTGAAGCAGGTTATTGTACCGAACATTTGTGAAGTTTTGGTAATCTTCCCCTAGAACCTAACAAATTTGTCGGTACAACCTGCAGGGCCCTGATGGCAGTGAGGCGCCAGGTCACCGGGATGCGGGGAACCGGCCGCCTGCCGTCTGCCCATCTTACCGCTTCCTATCTTCTCCCTTCCGGTATAATAGGCCCTGTTATCTCATTCTCGGGAGCAAACCATGTTTAACGGTAAAAAAATATCTATCATTGGCCCCGGCATGATGGCCGAGGCCATGATTTCCGGCATGATCCGCCAGGGGCTGACCGGCGGCGAAGCGCTGACCGTCTCCGGTCCCAGCCTGGAGCGAGTGCAGCACCTGCAGCAAAAGTACGGCATCCAGCCGATGACCGACAACCTGCGAGCCGCCCGCCAGGCGGACATCGTGGTGCTGTCGGTCAAGCCGCAGCGCCTGGAGCGCGTGCTGGGCGGGCTGCGCGGCGGCATCCAGCCGCATGCCCTGGTACTCTCCATCGTAGCCGGCGCTTCGCTGGAAAAGATCTGCACCGGGCTGGCTCACGACATCGTGGTGCGCTCCATGCCTAACACCCCGGCGCAGATCGGCGAGGGCATCACGGTGTGGACCGCCTCCCCCGCCGTCTCCTCGCAGCAGAAAGAGGTGGCGCGCCAGATACTGGGCGCCCTGGGGGAAGAGATATTCGTTGAGGAGGAGAATTACCTGGACATGGCGACTGCCCTCTCCGGCTCGGGCCCGTCCTATGTCTTCCTGTTCATGGAGGCCATGGTGGACGCCGGGGTGCACCTGGGCTTTCCCCGGCGCATCGCCGAGCAGCTGGTGGTCAAGACCTTGATTGGCTCGGCGCACTATTACCAGCAGCGCATGGAGACCACCCACCTGGCCCGCCTGCGCAACGACGTCACCTCTCCTGGCGGCACCTCCGCCGCCGCGCTGTACTACCTGGAGAAGGCTGGTTTCCGCACCGCCATCTCGCGCGCAGTGTGGGCCGCCTACGAGCGCTCGCAGGAGCTGGGCAAGGGCGGCAAAAGCCATGCCCCCGACCAGCCCGCCCCCCAGGAATAGCTCATTGTGAACAACTGGACAAGATAAATGCTTTCAGGTATCATTTGACCACATTTAAATTTGGAGGGACGCGAGGCGCATGGATTGGACCATAGCCCTTTTGCAAGAACTGACAGAAGCACACGGCGTGCCCGGATACGAAGCACCGGTCCGGGCCGTTGTTCGTCAATATCTCGGGCCCTTTGGCCCGCTCACCCAGGATAAGATCGGCAGCGTGATCTGCACCGTCCCCGGAGGCGAGGCCGGCTCCGGCCCCAAGGTGATGCTGGCGGCGCACATGGATGAGATCGGCTTCATGGTGAAGCAGATCAGCCCGGAGGGGTTTATCTCCTTCCTGCCGCTGGGCGGCTGGTTTGACCAGGTGCTGCTCGGCCAGCGGGTGATCATCCACACCCACCAGGGGCCGGTGGTTGGTGTGATCGGCGCCCGCCCGCCGCACCTGCTCACGGCTGAAGAGCGCGAGAAGGTGGTCAAGAAGAAGGACATGTATATTGACATCGGCGCCACATCCAAAGATGAGGTGGAGGCCGCCGGTGTGCGCCAGGGGGACCCGGTCTCCCCGCGCGCCGATTTTGTCCCGCTGGCCGGCGGGAAGACCTTCCTCTCCAAGGCTTTTGATGACCGCATCGGCGTGGCGCTGATCGTCTCTGCCCTGCGCGAGCTGCAGGGACAGCCCCACCCTAACACCCTGTACGGAGTGGCTACGGTGATGGAAGAGGTCGGCCTGCGCGGGGCGGCTACCACTGTGTATGCCGTGGACCCCGACGTGGCGATCGTTCTCGAGTCCGACATTGCGGGGGACGTGCCGGGGATCAAGCCCGAAGAGTCGGATGTCAAACTGGGCAAAGGGCCCAGCGTGTTGTTTTATGACGCCAGCATGATCCCCAATCTCAAGCTGCGCGACCTGGTGCTGGATGCCGCCCGGGAAGCGGGCATCCCGGTGCAGGCTTCCTTTATTCCCGGAGGCGCTACCGACGGCAGCGTGATCCACCTGCACCATACCGGGGTGCCTACCGTGGTGATCGCCGTCCCGGCGCGCCACATCCATTCGCACAGCTCGATCATCCACCGGGATGATTATGACCAGGCAGTTCAATTACTGGTGGCTTTGGTGAAACGGCTGGACGCCAGTGCTGTCGCCGGGCTGACCGCGTCGAATGCTTAACAGTGATAATGGAGGCAAGATGTCAGATTTGATCAGTCAGATCACCGCCGATCTGCACAAGCAGATTGAATCCTTCAAGCCGGAGATGGAAGTCCGGGACATAGGAAGTGTTGTGGAGGCCGGCGACGGCATCGCCCGCGCCAGCGGCCTGACGGATGTGCGCTCACAGGAGCTGGTCCAGTTTGCCAACGGCGTGATGGGGATCGCCTTTAACCTGGAAAAGGACAGCGTGGGTATCATCATCATGGGTGAGTACTCCGAGATCGAAGAGGGCATGATGGTGCGCTCGACGGGGCGCATCGCTTCGGTCCCGGTTGGCGACGGCATGGTGGGTCGCGTGGTGAACGTGCTGGGCCAGCCGATTGACGGCAAAGGTCCGATCAAATTCGACCGCTACCGCCCGATTGAGCGCATCGCCCCCGGCGTGGTGGCCCGCAAGGATGTGGACACCCCGGTGCAGACCGGTCTGAAGGCCATCGACTCGATGGTCCCCATTGGCCGCGGGCAGCGCGAGCTGATCATCGGCGACCGCCAGACGGGCAAGACGGCGGTGGCGGTCGATACGATCATCAACCAGAAGGAAGGGCACGCCACGGGGCAGAACCCTTGCTACTGCATCTACGTCGCCATCGGGCAGAAGCAGTCCACGGTGGCGCAGGTGGTGGAGAAGCTGCGCGCCAACGGGGCGTTGGAGTACACGATCGTCGTGTCGGCCTCGGCGTCGGAGATGGCGCCGTTGCAGTTCTTGGCGCCGTACACGGGCGCGTCGATGGGCGAGTACTTCCGCAACAACGGGATGCACGCGCTGATCATCTATGATGACCTCTCGAAGCAGGCGGTGGCCTACCGCCAGCTGGCGCTGCTGCTGCGGCGTCCTCCTGGTCGCGAGGCGTACCCTGGCGACGTGTTCTACTTGCACAGCCGCCTGTTGGAGCGCGCCGCGAAGATGTCGGACCGCGAGGGTGCGGGCTCGATGACGGCGCTGCCCGTGATCGAGACGCAGGCGGGCGACGTGTC
>CAIQIV010000144.1 GCA_903871905.1 uncultured Chloroflexota bacterium
ATACCTTAACAAGTCCTTAACCTCTTGAGAAAACCGCTCCTGCCAGATGGGCATCCAGGCCCAAGAACAAAAAACCTGCCGCACAAGGCGGCAGGTCTCTTCTTTCAGGTTACAGGTTCCGGACTAGCGGGCCTGCAGCTCCATCTTGTCGTAGTAGCGGGTCCAGTGGACACTGCGGGTCGACATGGTGTTGTAGCTGAAGCGGTAGCTGTCCCAGTAGTTGCCGGTGTTGTTGGGCGAGCGGTAGCTGCGGATGCCCCAGTAGCGGCCCACGGTGCACCACGGACCGTAGTCCTGGTACCACTTTCCTTCAGCAGCGTTGTACCAGGGATCGCCCCAGCAGTTCGCCGAGTAGGCCCGCCACTCCCAGCGGCGCAGGGTGCTGTGGACCTTCTCCATCCCAGGCTCGCCGAAGTTCATGATGTTCGGGTTGATCGGAGCGTAGTAGCGAGGATACACCGGGGTGCCGTCTTCCAGGTATGCAACCGGATCGTACTTCAGGGTGAAGGTCCAGCGGTGCAGGTAGCGGCAGTCGGTGAAGGTCAGGGACAGGTTGGTCAGGACATCGGCGACGCCCGACATGGTCGAGCCGCAGCTCCAGTACTTCACATCGTAGATCTTGCGCTGCACGGTGAAGACATGGTAACCGGGTTTGATGGTCAGGTAATAGAACAGGTTGCCATCTTCCTTGCCAGTGGTGAGCTGGATGTAGATGGTGTCCCCGGTGCGGTTCCAAACCGACAGGCGGGCCAGTTTTTCGTAGCCAGGGGCAGCAGCCAACAGGGCCACGGAAGCGATCAAAACAACCAATGCGATCAAGAGGGTCTTTTTCATTTGTCAATCTCCTTTGACGGATATGTTCTCTAACTGAACTCCAGCATTCTAGCATAAATCTTAACAGGAGTCAATACTTTTCGTAATCAAATTAACAAAAAGACTTAATATATACTTAACATCGGGGGGCTGAATTATTTCCATGGAAGGCTTCAGCGCAGCAGGCTGATGGCAAAGGTAGCCAGGAATACCATGATTGCCAGGGACAGCAGGCACTGCAGCATCACCAGGACCTTGGCTCGCACGGAGAGCACGCTGGTATCCCCCAGGCCGAGCTGTACGTTGCCGCTGAACCCCAGGAAAATGTAATCCCACAGCCCGGGCCGCCAGTCTTCCCAACCCTCCGGAGACTGCCCATTTTGGGGAAAAATGAAATCGGCCCGCCCCGGGGCGCTGGAACGCCGCGACAGCGGTCCGCCGGCGTCGATCACCCAATACCACACGCCGAAGATCATGATGTTGACCAGCCACAGCACAAGGGTGTCCTTGAGCAGGAGGATGCCCTCCGAGACCTTCTGCGGCTTTAAAACCAGGACGGCGGATACCACCAGCACGATTTTGAGCACCAGCCGCAGGGTAACCCAAACCAGGTAGGCGATTGTCAGGTGGCGCAGCCAGGCGCTGCGGCGGCTCAGCCAGAAGATGACCAGGAGGATAAAGACGACCGCCGGAAGCAGGACTTCCAGGCCGGCAGCGAGCCTGTCCATCGAACTTAATAGCGGGATTTGACTGTGGCGCAAGACATCCGGAAGCGAAAGCGCGTCGGACAGCAGGAGATCGTAGAGGCTGATCGTAGCCAATACGATGATCGTTTCAATGGCCACGATGTCAAACCGTTTGGGGGCAGGGGTGGGTTGGGTCAATCGGTGTGCGTCCTTCTTTTGTCGATGAACTCCAACCTGGGGTGCAGCGGCGGGTAACCTGCTTTTCCCCAGGCGTCAAACGACAGCAGAGCGTTCCAGTTCTGCATTCTCCGGCCGGTCTTCCTAACGGAATCCGAGGCGGAGCGTTCTCCCGGCTAAGCGAGCACATCCGCCAGCGGCTGCCGGCGAGTCTCCATGGGCAGCACCAGAGCCGCCGCTCCGGCCACGACAAAGGACGCCGCAAACACCGCAAGGGGTATTTGCAGCCCCTGGGCGATCAGCAGCGCTCCCAGGCTGGGGGCGATGGCCCCGGCGATGCGCGTCATCCCGCTGGCTGCACCCATCCCGGTGCCGCGCAAGCTGGTGGGGTAAACTTCTGGGGTGAAGGCGTACAATGCGCCCCAGGCGCCCAGGGTGAAGAACGACATCCACACCCCCATCGCCACCATCCAGTTTAACCCGCTCACCGCGGCAAATAAGAAAGTAAACAACCCGCTGGCGACCAGGTAAAAGCTCAGCGTCTTGCGCCGCCCCCATTTCTCTACCAGCCAGGCCGCGGAGAAATATCCCGGGATCTGTGCTGCCGCCAGCAGGAAGGTGTTCTGGTACACTGGCAGCATGGCCATGCCCTGCGCCTTGAAGAAGGCTGGCAGCCAGGTAAACACACCGTAATATCCCAGCGAGATGCTGAACCAGATCACCCACAGCAGCAGGGTGGTGCGCTGCAAGGCGGGCTGCCACAGATCGCTGACCTGAGTCTTGCGCCTCGGCTGCAGCGGCGCCAGTTTAAATTCGGGCAGCGGCCGCCCATTCTCCCGCGCCACCTGGTGCAGCACCGCCTCTGCCGCTTCGCTTTGACCATTGACCAGCAGATAGCGCGGCGATTCGGGGATATTGCGCCGGATGAAGAAGATGATCAGACCCGGCAGGGCGGAGATCGCCAGCAGCGGGCGCCAGCCAAGTCGCGGCACAACCAGCCAGGCCAACCCGGCTGCAACCACCGTCCCCAGCGCCCAAAACGACTCGAGCAGTACCAGGTAACGCCCGCGCTTCTCCACTGGCAGGTATTCCGCAAAGATGCTGTAATCCACCGGCAGCGTGCCGCCAACGCCAAAACCGGTCAAAGCGCGCAAGATCACCAGCCAGCCGAAGGAGGGCGCAAAGGCCGAGAGCAGACCGAAGACGGAATCGATGGCCACGGTGCTGATAAAGCCGATCTTGCGCCCCTTCAGGTCGCTTAAACGGCCCCACACCCAGGCCCCAACCAGCATGCCCAGGAAGATGGCCGTCCCTAGCAGCCCTTTCTGGGCATTCGTCAGCGACCATTCCTCGCCGATCACCGGTAGGGCAAAGCTGATCAGCAGCACCTCCATGGCGTCCGCGGCCCACCCCAGCCCGCAGATCACCATCAATTTCCATTGGAAGCGGCCCATGCCGGCCCGCTCAACGACCTGGTCAATGCTCCATACTTCTGCCATTTTCATAGGAGGGGACGGCGCTGGCAGGTCAGGCATAGCTCGTGTCGACGGAAGGGCCAGAGTTATTCTGGATATCCAATTCGATGATCTGCGCCGTGACCACGAATACCACCCGCTCGCAGATGTTGGTCACCCGGTCGGACAGGCGCTCCAGGTTGTGCGCCGCCCAGGTCAGGTAGTTGCAGTGGTCAATCTCCTGGGGGTCCCGGATCATGCGCTGGATCTGCTGGTGAACAAACTGGTTGTACAGGCGGTCCACCTGGTCGTCTTCCTGCGGGATGCGGCGCGCCACCTGGGCATCCCGGTCGATGAACGCCTGCAGGGCGCGATCCAGCATCTCCAGTCCCAGTCCCGACATCTGGCGCAGCGCAGCCATCTGCTCGGGGTCCGGCGGCTGGCCGATCATCAGGGCGATGTGGGCAATCCCTTTCCCATAGTCCCCCATGCGCTCCAGCTCGGTGTTGATTTCCAGTACGGCGGCCAACAGGCGCAGGTCGGAGGCCATGGGCTGCTGGGTGGCGATGAGGGTGATTACCTCGTTCTCGATGGCATAGCGCTTCTCATTGATCATCTGATCGTTTTGGTAGATGCGCCGGGCCAGGGCCAGGTCGCCGCGCTCCAGGCAGTCCAGGGAGGCGCTGACCGCCTGCCTGACCATCTCGGCCATGACCAGCACCTGTTCCTGGACCTGGTTCAGATGACGGATAAAATTCTCTCTCATGGGGCTCACAATCTTTTTCCCGAATATTAATCGATATAAATTATACCAAATGTCATCCAAACCGCCCGGTGACATAATCTTCGGTGCGCTGGTCCCTGGGGTTGGTGAAGATCTGGGTGGTGGGTCCATATTCGATCAACACCCCGGCGCGGTCCGCGTCCATGTTGAAGAAGGCGGTGTAATCCGAGACGCGGGCAGCCTGCTGCATATTGTGGGTGACGACGATGATCGTGTAGCGCCGCGCCAGGTCGCGCATCAGCTCCTCGATCTTGAGGGTGGCGATGGGGTCCAGGGCCGAAGCCGGCTCGTCCATCAGGATAATCTCTGGCTTGATGGCGATGGTGCGGGCGATGCACAGGCGCTGCTGCTGCCCGCCGGAGAGGGACAGGCCGCTCTGTTTCAGCTTATCCTTGACCTCGTCCCACAGGGCAGCCTGGTGCAGGGCTTCCTCCACCAGGATGTCCAGGTTGCCCTTAAAGCCGTGGATGCGCGCTCCCCAGGCGACATTTTCATAGATGGACTTTGGGAAAGGGTTGGGCTTCTGGAAAACCATGCCAATGCGCTTGCGCACCTCGACCGGGTCAACATCCGGGGCGTAAAGATTCTTGCCCATGAACAGCACTTCGCCCGTGGCGTGGGCGGAGGGCACCAGCTCATTCATGCGGTTGAAAGAGCGCAGCATGGTGCTCTTGCCGCAGCCGGAGGAGCCGATGATGGCGGTGATCTTTTGCGGCTCAATGGCCAGGTTGACATCTTTGATGGCGCAGAATGAGCCGTAAAAAATGTTCAAATGCGTGGCCTGGATGGCGTATCTTCCGTTGGTGGGCAAGCTGTCAGCATATTCTGCTGTTTTAACCAGGGTGTGGATCATCATAATCTCCTGCTGTATTTGTTTCTGAACCAGATTGCAAAGGCATTCAGACTGAGCAGCATGACCAGCAGGGTCAGGATGGCGGCTGCCGCCAGGTTGCGGAACTCGCCCTGGGGGCGAGCGGTCCATTGGTAAATCTGAATGGGCAAGGTGGTGAATTTTGAAAAGACGCTGGTGGGGTCAAAGGTGATGAAGGTTGCGGCGCCGACCACCACCAGGGGGGCGGTCTCGCCGATGGCGCGCGAGACGGCCAGGATTACCCCGGTGAGGATGCCCGGGATGGCGTTGGGCAGCACATGGTGCCAGACCGTCTGCCAGCGGGTGGCGCCCAGGCCAAAGCTGGCCTGGCGCAGCGACTGCGGCACGGCCCGGATGGCCTCCTGCCCGTTGATGATGATCAGCGGCAGCACCAGGAGCGCCAGGGTCAGGCCGGCGGACAGGATGGTGCGCCCGTTGGCGGTGGTGGGATCCGTCATGCCAAACATGGCCCCGCTGGTCAGCGGCTGCAGCATGCGCACAAAGACGGTCAGACCCAACATGCCGTAGATGATGGATGGGACGCCGGCCAGGTTGTTGATGTTGGTCTGGATGGCCTGGTTGATCCGGTTTTTTTCGGCATATTCTTCCAGGTACACGGCCGCGCCAACCCCGACCGGGAAGGCAACCAGGATGGTGATCAGGATCGTCCACAGCGAGCCCAACACGGCGGTGCGCACACCGGCAATCAGCGCATTGCTGGACATGGTCGAATACAAGAAGCCGGCGTTGAGCCAGGAACGGAACTCCAACCGCGCTTTGGGATATTTGTCCGCCAGCTCCTGGTCGATCTGGTCCCTGGCCAGGATGGAATCGTACAGGCTCCAGGTCTGCCTGACTTGAGGCTTGACCACTTTTTCGATCACCAGGTCGTATACTTCGCGCTGGTCCCGCTCTTCGAAGGATTTTTCTTTCTCTAACCTACGGTAGACCCCGCTGGAGACGTGGTCTTTCAGGATTGTCACCAGGTTATCCTTGGGCAGGTCGGCAAGCTGCACGCCATTGACGGCCAGGGTGGTCGGGTCCAGCTCATCTTCGATGGCTGCATAGCCGAAGGAGGAATTGAGGATGTTGTACAGCAGTGCGCTCAGGGCAATCATACCGATGATCGTTGAAACGCGGAAGACCGTCTCCCAGGATTTTCCTACCCGGCGCCGGCCTGGCAGGTTGGAAGAATCACCGGCTGGGGGACCGGCAGCCGCCTGGATTTCTGGTTTTTCTTGGGTCATTCGTACTCCTCGCGGAAATGCTTGACAATGCGCTGGCTGATGATATTCAACGCCATGGTGATCAGAAACAGAACCAGGCCGATGGCAAACAGGCTGTTGTAGTCGATCGAATCATAGCTCAGGTCGCCGCCGCTGATGCGCACGATGTGACCGGTCATGGTCTCAGCAGCCCTGAAGGGGTTGAGGGTGAAGTTTGGCCCGGCCCCGGCGGCGATGGCGACGATCATGGTTTCGCCGATGGCGCGCGAGATGCCGATGATAAAAGCGGCAGCCAGCCCCGAGATGGCAGCTGGTACCACGACCCGAACGGAGGTCTCAAAGCGCGTGGCGCCCAGGCCGAAGGCGGCCTCGCGCAGCGCATTCGGCACAGCACGCAAGGCGTCTTCGCTCATAGAGGCGATCAGCGGCAGGATCAGGATGCCCATCACCAGCCCGGCAGAGCCGGTGTTGTAGATTTCGACCACATCCCGGCCAAAGATGCTGCGCAGCATGGGGGTCATGAAGGTCAGGGCGAAATAACCGTAAACCACGGTGGGGATGCCGGCCAACACCTCCATGATCGGCTTGAGAAAGCTGCGGGTGCGCGGGCTGGCATATTCGCTCAGGTAGATGGCCACTGCCAGGCCAAGCGGCAGGGCGATGATCATGGCCACCGCCGTGGTCAGCAGCGTGGCACTGACCAGCGGCAGGATGCCGAATTGATCGATCTGCGGCGACCACCTGGTCCCGGTCAAGAATTCCACCAGGTGGACCTTGGGGTCGGTAAAAAATGGGATTGCCTGGCTCACCAGCCCGTAGATGATGCCGGCGGTGGTCAGGATCGAAACAGCCCCGCAGAAGAACAGGGCGCCCTGGATGATGCTCTCCCCGATGCGCGGCTTGTGGGTGAGATCCAGGTAAGGGGTGGTCTCGGCTTTTGTTACACTGGCCATAATTGGATTATTTTGCCGCCTGCAGCCAGGCTTCGGCGGATGCCTTGAGGGCCTCTTCGCTGGCGGGGAAATAGCCCACCTTGCCGATCAGGTCGTTGACGTTGGTGAGGAAGTAGTTGATGAAAGCGGCGATCTGGGGTTTGTCCTGCATGACCTGGGCATCGGAGTAGATGAACAGGGGGCGGGACAGCTTGTACTGGCCGTTCTCGGCGGTGTCAAAGCTGGGAGCGATGCCTTCGACGGAGACGGCTTTGAGCTTGTCTTCGTTCTCTTTGAGGTAAGCGAAGCCGAAGTAGCCGATGGCATTGGGGCTGCCGGTCACGCCCTGGACGAGGACGTTGTCATCTTCGCTGAGCTGGATGCCGGGGGCGTTGAGGATGGCTTCCTTGCCCTTCTTGGCGTCCTTCTCATAGGCGGGGGTCATGACGGCTTCGACGAAGTAGTCGAAAGTGCCGCTGTCGGTGCCGGGGCTGAAGCGCTGGATGTCTTCGGCGGGCCAGGCGGGGTTGACATCGGACCACCTGGCGGCGTCCTTGGAGTAGATCTTCGCCAGCTCAGCCAGGGTGACGTTCTGCAAGAAGGTGTTTTCCTTGCTGACCACGATGGCGATGGCGTCGGTGCCGACGCGGAACTCAATGGGGGTGCGGTTGATGGCCTTGCAGGCTTCGACTTCGGTGTCCTTGATCTTGCGGCTGGCGTTGGCGATGTCGGTCTCGCCGGTCTTGCAGAAGCGCTCGAAGCCGGCGCCGGAGCCGATGCTGTCGATGGTGATCTGACCGGCGTAGCCTTCGTCCTTGAACTGCTCGGCAACGGCCTCGGCCAGGGGGAAGACGGTGGAGGAGCCGGCGGCGATGATGTCGCCAGTGACGGCTGCCGGGTCAACCTGGGGCAGACCGCTTGCGGCAGCAGCGGGGGCCTCGGTGG
>CAIQIV010000145.1 GCA_903871905.1 uncultured Chloroflexota bacterium
GCGACACGCGCTCTCGCGGGCGGATATGAGCGAAGGCGCAGTCGTCGCGAATAGTCCGGGCTAGCTGGTAGGAGGAGGCTCCGAGCACGAAGCCTCCGTCCCCCGAACGAACGTAGCGTGCGGATTTCCCGCACTACGCTCTTCAGGAGGTTTAAGGGACGGGGTTTAAGGGACGGGTTTAAGGGACGTAAGTAAACGAGGTAAGTAAAAAAAAGGAGAAACACCTCATCTTTTTCATCGGCGCAAGCGCCTGCGGGGGGGCAGCTCCAGGCACCCTGGTTCTAAGTGAAAAAGATGCGGGGAAGCCGGTGCAGCTCAAACCCGGGCAGAAGCTGGATGTCGTGATCGCTGGTAACCCCACGACTGGCTATACCTGGGAAGTGGCAAGCGGCGGGCAGCCGGTACTTAAGAGCCTGGGTGAGGCAGATTTTAAACTCGATAGCTCTGCGGTGGGTTCAGGGGGTGTCTTCACCTTCCATTTTGAAGCGGCCGGCGCCGGGCAGGGTGTGCTGCGCCTGGTATACCGACGTCCATGGGAACAGAGCGAGCTCCCGGTGCAAACTTTCGATGTACCGATTAACGTGACGGAGTGACTGCTGCATCGATTTGATCAAACCCTGGCCCAGGAGTAAGAATCTGTGGTTTAATATCCCTGGAACATCCAGGCAGTTAGGATGATCCCAGGAGAATAGAACATGGAAAAAACGAAGCGCTGGATTCTGTTTGATTGGGGAGATACGGTGATGCGTGTTTTCCCGGAGTATTCGGGGGCGATGGTTGACTGGCCGGAAGTACAACCGATCCCGCACATTGAAATAGCGCTGGCTGCTCTCCTGCCGCTTTATCACCTGGGCCTGGCGACCAATGCGGTCAATTCTGATGAGGGGCAAATCTGGGCGGCTCTGGAGCGCGCCAACCTGGAGAGCTTTTTTGAGCGCGTTTTCTGCTTCCGGTCGCTGGGTCTGCGCAAGCCGGCCCCTGAGTTCTTCAAAGCTATCCTCAAGGAGCTGGGGGTCAAACCAGATGAGGTGATTATGGTCGGAGATGAACTGGAGGTAGACATTCGCGGGGCCAGGCTTGCTGGTCTGTCCACCATCTGGTTCAATGAAACCCAGGACCCTATTATCCAGGGGGATCCGCAGCCAGTTGTCCAGGATATGCGTCAACTGGCGCAGCGGGTGAGCGAGTTATGGGAAAGGGAGAAGGTCTAATTCCCCTCCCCCTTGTTTTTCCGTTTTTCCCAGCTTTCATCATCCTCCAGGGTTACCACACGGTAGGCTTCGGCATACTCCATTTCCTTGCCGGCGGCATACTCTGTGCCCCATTTGCGGATCATTTCTTCCGGATCCCAGTCTTTCATCTGGCTCTTGTGGGCGCGCAGGGCGGCAATCTTGATCTCGATCGTTGAACTGATGTCAACGAATACGTCCCCGTGTTCCCAGGCGGTGACAAAAACCTTGCGAGGCTTGTGGGCACAAAAACCCTCGGCAGCCAGCTCCTCGAACAGGTGAGGCTGGCCTGCAGCGGGGAATACGGCGTCCAGCGCAGCGCTGGCTGCCGCGCGGTGGTCGGGGTGATTGATGTAATCGCTGCCGGCCCAAACGATGGTCGGATCTCCGGTGACCACGACTTCCGGGCGGAAGCGGCGGATTTCGCGCACCAACCGCCTGCGTAAATCCAGGGTGGGCTGCAGCAAGCCATCCGGCTCTCGCAGGAAGATGATCTCGGCGGCGCCAGCGATTTCTGCCGCGGCCTGGCTCTCTGCCTCGCGGATCTCGGTTGCCAGCTGGCGGGTCATCCCTGGTTCATCAATGCCAACGTCACCGCTGGTGCACAGGACGTAGGAGATGCGAGCACCGGCCCGCGCCCAGCGCGCCAGGGCACCTACGCAGGAGAATTCAATATCATCTGGGTGTGCCATGATAGCCATGGCCGATTCGGGGGTGTAAGAATTTTTCATGACCGGTATTCTACTGCGTCTGGCCATGGAGGGCAATAGATAAAACAAACGCTCCCAGCTTTATCAGAGCC